>CAIOVX010000001.1 GCA_903861835.1 Candidatus Firestoneibacteriota bacterium
ACCCTGCTGCAGGCGGGACATCCCGGTTTGCACTTTCCCGGATCTTCGACAGAAACCTTTTTTTTGCTCTTTGAAAACACTCCGAAAAGGCAGAACTCCAGGCACTCGCCGCAGTTGTTGCATCTTGAATGGTCAATTACAGGATACCATCTTTCGGAAACTGCTGTTTTTGAAAGGTCAAAGATCCTGCTTTTGCCTTTGGCGTGAATTTTAGCCGCATTTTTCATTGCGGAAGCCGCGTTTTCGGGTGTTTTATGCTCCGCGAGGCTGAAATGGCGTATTTGAAAGCCCTTGGGTAAATTAAGTTCTTTCAGCAGGGTCCACTCGGCGGCCCGTTTATGCAGCCAGGATGCAAAAAAGACAGCGCCGTTATGTTTGAGGAGTCTTTCATAAACGGCAAAGTTATTTTTCAGGAAGTAAAGATGGGGGATAAGCAGAATATCCGCGCCGTCAAATCCGGATAAAGACTTGATAAGTTTGTCTTCGTACTTTTTCTTTTCTTTGCCCGGATACCTTGATATGACAATCATTGCGCTCTTCTTCACGGCTCCTTAAGTCCAAAGGGAGGGTTTTAACATTCAAGAATTCCAAGACAACCCAGCCCATAATAAGTATATTCCAAATCGGTGTCATTGTCTATCTCAACGGCTTTAAATCCTCCCTTACCGCCTTCAAGCGAGTTAACAAAGGCGAGCGCCTTCCCTGAGTCAGCTTCCTTAAGCCTGCCGAGCGCCTTGAGGGTCAGGAGAGAGGTATAGGTTGAGAGCAGGTCAGGGACCGGGGCCTTCGCGTGCGCGAGAAAGCCGCCGTTCGCCGCCTGCATGCCGGAAAAGAATGCTGCAGCTTTTTTTTCGGCCGCCGCGGGAAGCAGCCCGAGGGCAAAGAGAGTCATCACGGCCGCGGCTGACGGATTTGTCCTGCCCGAAGCGCGAAATCCCAGTTCTGAGAAGCCGCCGTCCTTCATCTGCCGCTTTAGTATTTTCAGGGCCGCTTTCTTCGGTTCAGGATAAGTTTCTCTAAGTTTGCTCAGAGCCAGGAGCGCGAGAAAAGAGTTGTAAACGCTTAAGGTCGGATCAGTCGGGCTTTTTCGGAACCCGCCTGATTTGCCGGCGTAACTTTTAATTATCTTTCGGGAAGCCGCAATGCAGCCGTTCTCAAGAGGCCGGCCGGCGGATCTTTCAAGTATATCGGCCGACTGGAGGAACGAAACCAGCCCGGCAAGGTCCAATTCTTCGGTCTTTATTCCCGAAACAAAACGCGCCGCTTTTTTCCAAAATTCCGGGTGTTTGAGGCCGAGCAATCGCGCGCTCCGCAGCGCGAAGGCGGTGTAATAAATGTCGGAATTGCCGAGCCGTCCCGAAAAACCGCCGTCCCTGTTCTGCTTCAAAAGGACATATTTTGAAACCCTGGATATTATTTCTGCCGGAACGCCCGGCAGGTTTCCGACGAGAAGAGCCTCAAGTTCAAACTGATTCTTGCCGAGGGAAAGCAGCCGTATGAGCCCGTTGCGAAGCATCAGTCCCCGAAAGCAAGCTTTGAGAGGAGCAGGATGGCGGTGCCCGCCGCCTTGTTTGAGAGTCTGCCTGCCGTAAGATCCGCCTTGCGCCTGTAAAGTTTTGCGAGTTTTTCCGCTTTATCCAAAATACCCGCAGCCCCGTAAAACTCTTTTACCGCGAATTTCTTTCCGGCGGCGCTTCGGTTTGAATTTATTATTCTTTCAAGCTTTTTCCCCCGGCCGGCTTTGCAGGCAAGGGCTTTCAATATCCCGGGATTCTTCAAAAGCACCCCGATATTGACTCTTTTCCTCTTTGAGCCGTTCCAATCCTTTATGTCGTCGAATATCTGGAAGGCAATGCCGGCGTACTCGCTGTACTTGCCTGCCAGCGCGAAGTCTCCCGCGGAAATATTTCCCGCCGCCCTGAACCCGCAGTAAAGGGCTATCTCAAACGCAGAAGATGTCTTTAGCCTGTAAATGTCCAGCGCCTCGCCCAATTTCAGGGCGGCCCTGTTTTCATCCCGTAGGAGCAGCTCGCGCCCCTGCCCGTCCGCCATTTTCAAATGTGTTTCCGCTATCCTGTCAAGCAGGTCGGCGCAGGTTCCGGCCCCGAGTTCCGCTTTTCCGGAAGAGATGAGCTTGTAGCCGAGGCCCACGAGATAGTCGCCGGCGTTTAAAGCAATGGGCGTTCCGAATTCGGCGTTCAAAGTTTTCGCGCCGTACCTGCCGGCATCGTTGTCTTCAATGTCATCATGCACCAGAGAGGCTTTATGGAGTATCTCAACCGCCAGGGCTGTTCTCTTTACCGCGTCCGGCATGCCCGCTGCCGGTTTATCTCCTGCAAGAGCCCTGTCTCCGTGTTTTGCCGCGGCGTAGGCGGCAAGCGTGAAGACGGTGCGGAGCCTTTTTCCGTCCCGCTTTATCCACTCACCCGCGAGGCGCCTTGCATCCTTGCGTCCCTTCGCCCTGAAAAATGAGGGCGGCGCGAGCCTGCTGAAAACCGGTTCTTCAAAGAGGGAATAGGCTTCGCGCGCGAGGGGCAGAAGCGTTGCGGTGCCGCCAGACGGGGCGCCGTCCCCATTGAGGCGCAGCCACTTGAGGAACTCCTTCATATCAAGAGAGGTGTTGATACAGCCGCCGGAAAAAAGGGAGAGGGCGATATTGGGAACGCCCAGGCTGTTCGCTTTCGGAAAAATCTTTTCCAGGGAGTCCATGCAGGCGACGCCGTAGATTGCGTCCACCTTGTTGTTGAGTATTTTGTTTATTACCGCCGGCGAACCTTCGGCTATCATAAAGTCATAACCCCGGGCTTTCGCTTCTTTTTTTATCTCCGCGAGGCTGCACGAGCCGCATTCAGCGCAAAGCAGAGTGCCTTCGCTGTCAAACGCTCCGCGGCAGTTCTTTTGGTCGCGCAGGCATTTTGGCAGGAGGAGGAGGCGCCTCTTTCCCTGAATGGACGAAAACCCGCCCTTCCAGAAGGCGTTGTTTAAGGCTATCATCGCGAAAGCAAGGTATTCCTTTTTCAGGCCGAGGCGGGCGAGGAGTTTCTTCGCGGTTTTTTCAAGTTTTTCGCGCGTGAAACGGCCTTCTTTGGGAAGTCCCGGCTTTCCTGCTTCCCGGATTATCAGGGTCCGTTCGCTTTCTTTGCGGGGCACTGACTTTATGTCTTTTTCTTTTATTGGCATCAAATTTCCCTTCGGTGAGTTGCATCTTCCGCGGCGGTCTTAAGCGCGGCGGCGCCCCATATCAGCGGGTATAACTCCTCATAATACCATAAACTCTGGAAATAAAGCCCTATCGGAGCGGGTTCAAGCTCGTTTTTTATTACCCTCTTCTTCAGGTATTCAACACCCCTGCTCCACGCCGCATAGGCCTCTCCGGCGCATCCGAAAAGCGCCAAAACGGCAAGCGAGGTTTCCTCGATGGTGCCCGGGGCTCCCGCGACTCCGCCCCAACTCCCGTCCGTATTCTGAGTTTTGATAAGATATTCCGTTCCCAGCATGGCTTCGACCGTCCCCGCAAGGCCAAGCTCGCGGTACATCACAAGGGCTCTTGCCGTTCCGTAAGTCCTGTTTGATATATCCGGGGCGTAGTGGCTGCCGAACCAGAGAGGAGACCAGGAACCGTCCTTGTTCTGATTCAGCTCAAGGAATTCCAGCGCCCTGCGCGTTGCCCGGTTGATCTCATCGTGATAAAAGTGGTGTTTCCAGAGCGACAGGGCCCTCAGCGCGTGAGCCGTGATATCTGCGGAGCTTTTGTCAAAAGGAAGCTTCATCCAGCCCCTGCAGAATGTGGGAAACCCGCCGTCGCTGTTTTGCAGGTCAAGCAGCCAGCGCGCGCCCTTTTTTGCGGCGGAGGCGTTCTCTCCCGCTCCGAAACCGTGCAAAGCGATCAATGCTCCCGAGGTATCGTCGGCGTCGGGAACGCTTCCGGAAAGATTACTCCAGCCCCAGCCGCCCGGGGGAGAATCGGTGTATTTATGCCTGCTCTTGTTCTGGATGCCGAGCAGCCATTCTTTCGCGCCTGCATCATCAGGCAGGGCCTGCACTGCCTGGGTCGTGAGCCAGACTGAAATGTCGCTGTCTATGGGCCAGGAGCCGTCCGGCCGGACTGACTCCCTCAGGAATCTCAGTCCGTTCGCCGCCACCGGGTTTTGGGCCCCGTACACGGAGATTATTCCCATTGACACGAATGCCGTGAGCGGAACGGCCTCAAGATAGCCGCCGCTTTCAGGCTGAATTTTCCGCAGTTTCGCGAGCGTGGCGTTTCTTGTCAGGCTCTTCAGGATGTTTGTGCCGCCTTTTTTAAAATGAGCCGCGTGCCCGATGGCAATGAGCGCCGGAAGCGCGTAGCTTACAACCGGCAGTTTAATAATCCTGTAGAAAGCAAAAGGAAGAGCCGCTATCTCAAAAGGGAGTGAAGGGACTTTCCCCCACTCTATTTTTCCGGCAAGCGCGAGATTCATCAGTATCGGGACGATGAAAGTCCGGTCTTCGCCGTAGATTTTCCGCAAAGACGCTATTACCCCGCCGTTTGTCCTGCCGGCATGTTCGCTTATGTAGTCTTCGGACTTTCTAATTGTTTCGGGGAAGGCTGACTCTCTTCCCGAGAGGGTAAAAGCCGAGCCGGCCAAAAGCGTTGTGGGCAGGTTGCTCGGGCTCTTGTCCGTGTCGCCCCAGCCGCCGTCGTCGTTCTGGCAGGCGGCTAGCCACCGGAGGCCGTTCTCTATGAGCCTTGGATCGGAGGCCTTGCCGAGCGATAGGGCGCTCACGGCCGTGGCCGTGGAAAGGGCGGAGGAGGAAAGCCTTCCCGTCCAGAACCCTCTGATGTTTCTGGCGGACAGCAGTTTTCCCTCTATTTTTTGCAGAGCGGTTCTAAGTTCGTCCATTATATCCCTTGTACCAGTCCCGGCGCGGGTTTCGTATGACAAAAATCAGATAAAGGTTCCGGAAAAATGGCTGCCGTAGTGGGTTACTTGATCTTCCTGAGATGTTTAAGGATTTTTGCCCTGAAAGCGGCGTTTAGGGTGAACTTTGGCTCGCCCTTTTTTGCATCCTGCATTTCTCCCTTGAACGCGTAGACCGTCATTGTGCACGCGTCTTTGGAAAGAGGCGGCATCCATGAGGAAAGCATGCCCGCTTTCGCGAGTTTATTCGCGAAATATACCTCAATGCTCGGGCAGCACCCTCCGGCAATCCTCGGGTCGCTGCCGGTAATAACGAAATAGGGGATCTTATGCTTAATCACGGAGAGCAGTTTCACCCTGAGGTCTCCCGGGATATTAGCAAGTTTCTCAAATCCGGAAACTCTCGAAACGGCTTTTGGGGCGGCAGTCGCTGCCTTATCCAGAATGAAGAGCGGCCCTGCCTTTTTATACTCTTCCCGGAAGTTTGCCGGAATGAACGGTTCTGCAAAGAGTTCCTCCGGTAGAACCCGCGCGCATTTTTCCTTTCTTGCGAGTTTCCGGGCTGTTTTGGACGAAACCAGGGAGATCTCACCGCGCCTTAAGATGGTTCCGTTTTTGAGTATTATTTTTTTGAACGGTCCCGGGTAAAGCAAAGGTGTCTCGGGCTTTTCCTCGGAGTATCTTATCATCTTGTTTAGAAGCGCCGCGTCGCGTTCAAAAGTGTCGCAGTTGAAGGGAACAGGATCTGTCGCAAGAGTTTTCAAGAGTTTTTTGTCGGCGCGCGTTACCTTTAGGTGCCCTCTGTAGGGTTTGGAGGCGTAAACGTTTCCGGTCTTTTCGCATACGCGGATTGATTTATATATGAAGTGATTGTCATCGTCTAGCACGGCGAGAGCGCTTCCCAGATAAAAGGCGGTGCGTCCCGTGTCAAAACACGGCCCGTCTTTGCCTTTATACGCGACAATCAGCGGGGATCGCCCTTCTTTGAATTTTATGTTCAAGCCGAAGAACCCGGCGTTCTCGACTGTCCCAAGCGCTTTGGGAAGTTCTTTCCGGTTGCAGGATAATTCCACAACTCCCCACCGGGGAAGTTCTGTGTATGCTCTGCCGGTTTCAGCGCTGTTTGCAGCGTTCAGTCTGATGATTTTCATTCTACCGGCCCTTTGCGGATGCGAGCGCGCCTGCGGCGGCCCCGGTTACCGGCGCAAAAATATAGATCCATAAGTATTGATAGTTGCCTGATATAATGGCGGGGCCGAGAGATCTTGCGGGATTCATTGAGGCTCCCGTAAGAGGGCCTGCGACAATTGCTTCGACGGCTATCAGCGCGCCGACGGCAATGCCCGCGGTTATTCCTTTTTCTTTTGCTCCGGTGGAAACATTAACAACAATATACATAAGCAGGAAAGTGAGCACGAATTCCATAAGGAAGGCTTTGAAAACGGAAAGGCCGGGCGCCGGAAGTGTTGCCCCGAGATTTGAGCCAGCCGGAGCGTAAAGGCTGAGGACAAAGCTGGCGGCAGCCGCCCCGAGAAGCTGGACAAAAATATAGCTCCAGGTATCGCTGAAACGGGATTTTCCGGTTACGAAGAAAGCTATGCTTACGGCGGGATTTATATGAGCGCCGGAAATATCGCCTATGGCGTAAATAATCAGCATTACTGCAAGACCGAAGACCAATCCCACTCCCAGGTGGGATATCGCTCCCGCGAACATCCCGTCAAAGACTACAGCTCCGGTTCCAAGAAAAACCAGTATGAAGGTTCCCGCGAATTCGGCAAAAAGTTTTTTCATGATTCTCCCCGAGGTATTACTCTTTTGTCCAGATTCTCGTGTTAAGGTCAAATTCTTCCACCACTCCTGCCGCAAGTTCAAGATCGGAGTAATATTCTTTTATCAGGTTAAAATCCACCAGCGAGCCGAAAAGTCTCGGTTCGAAAAGATTTTTCGTGTAGGATACCGCGATGAAAAGCTTTGAATCGGCGAAGGAGAAATGAACATTCCTCCCCGTGCGGAGCTTATACTCGGTCATCCTTTGCATAAGTCCGGGAGTGAGCAGGTATCTCGCCGTTACCTGGTCGTCTCCGTACACCGCGAAGAGCTTTTCAAACTCAGGATCTTCAAGCTTAATCAGCTGCCCGCGCGCGAAATTCAATTTCTGAATCATGGACCCGAGAAATCCAAGCATTCCTTCGGCGATATCCGGCAGAACGACCGTTCTTCCGGTGAAATTCTTGTTAAAATCCGCGACAATGAAAAGTCCTTTGAAAATTGTTGTCCACTGTGTCTGCCTGTTTCCCTTACTGTCGGTCGTTTCCGTCTTGTGCTCGGCGTGCACCTCGGAAAACTCCAGTTTAGTCTCGCCGATTTTGCCGGTCACATAATCGTCGCCCCCGTACCTGTCAACCTGTGTAAGGAAGATGTTGCTCTCGAGAAAAAGGGGATAGGGCAGGTACGAATCCTTGCTATAGGAGAGACCCGGGTCAATGAAACGGATTAGCCGGAATATTATTTCCTGCTTAAATTCGCTCTTGAACTCGGAGTATCTCCCGTAAAGGGAAAACCCGGACCAGATTAACCAAATTGCGCCCGCGATAATAATAAATACTCCGTAGCCGCCAAGTCGGGCCGCTCCGGAAAGAAAGGCGAACGCTACGAGGCCGGCAAGCCCGCCGGCCGCAATCCAGATGCCGTTCGCGATGGCTTTCCGCTTTCCCTCAAGGCCCCGCAGGTCCGGAAGCATTGATTCGCGGAAGAAATTCAGCAGCTCGTAATCTTTTTTCATTTCTTAAGGATCTCTCCGACATTTACGTTTTCGCGGTCGCCGGCGGAAGCGGTGAAATACTGCTTTGTTTCATACCCCAGCATGCCGGCAAGCAGGCTTGTAGGAAACATCTGGACGGCGTTATTGTATTCGTTGACCGCAGCGTTGAAGGCCCTGCGCGCCGCCGAGATCTGCTCCTCTATTTCGTTTATCGCCCTCTGAAGCTGCAGGAATCCTTCATTGGCCTTAAGCTCCGGGTAGTTTTCGACGGTCAGCATAAGCCGCCCGAGCAGGCCGGACATCTTTGACGCGTCAGCCAGTTGCCCTGGAATGTTTCCGCCCCCGGCCGCGGTCCTGGCTCTCAACTCGGTAATTTCCTTAAAAAGCCCCGCTTCGTGCGCGGCATAGCCCTTTACTGTCTCAACGAGATTCGGGATCAGGTCATATCTTTTTTTAAGCAGGACATCTACCGTTGCAAATGAATTATTGACGGAGTTCTTCTTATATATGAGGCTGTTGATCATGATGATAATGACTATGAAGCAGAAACCGAGCAATCCGAACAGCGCTAATACAGGGAATGAACTCATAGACGCTCCTTTACGGCGCATTTGTTTGCCGCTATCAAATGATTATACCTATATTTATATGTTTATCAAGCGGAATGAAAATGGAGGGCGCGGCAGTTTCATTTTGAAATTGATTACGCGGATTAGAAAGACAGATTACGCAGATTAAACAATCCTCTAATCCGCGTAATCGCACTTTCTAAATCTGCGTAATCACATTTCAGGCCGCACTCTGTTATTATACGTTTTCATCTGCTATAATATCGTTTAAAGATAATCAGCCGTAATACCCATTTCAAAAGGAAGGTAATTATGCTCGACGCAAAGTTATTAAGAGAGAACTCCGAAGCGGTGAAAGAAGCGTTCCGGAACAGGAGTCAAACCATTGACGTTGACGCCATCCTTGCGATAGATGTTGAGAGGCGGAAATACATCACCGAATTAGAGGTGAAAAAGTCAGCCAAGAACAAGCTTTCAGAGGAAATAGGGAAACTTAAAAGGGAGAAGAAGGATGCCGCGGAGCTTATGGCAATAGTTACCGCAATGAATGTTGAACTTGCCGCGCTTGAGACGCAGGCCGCTGAAGCCGGCGCGAGATTTAACGAAGCGATGCTGGTGCTTCCGAATATCCCGGATAAAAGCGTTCCTGTCGGAAAAGACGAGAAGGATAACCCCGAAATCAGAAAGTCCGGAGAGGTCCCGGTCTTCTCTTTTAAACCCCTCCCCCACTGGGAGCTTGGTGAAACGCTCGGCATGATGGATTTTGAAAGGGCGGTGAAGATTTCCGAGTCCAGGTTCGTCATCCTAAAAAAATACGGCGCGATGTTATCCCGCGCTCTGATAAATTTCATGGCAAACACGGCGGTCGGCCGCGGCTACACGGAATTTTATCCCCCGTTCCTCGTGAACGGGAAGAGCATGACCGCGTCGGGACAACTTCCTAAATTTGCCGAGCAGGCCTACAAATGCGCAGAGGACGATCTTTACCTTATTCCTACCTCGGAAGTTCCTCTGACAAATATGCACCGCGATGAAACCATTGACGAAGCAGCG
>CAIOVX010000002.1 GCA_903861835.1 Candidatus Firestoneibacteriota bacterium
GCTGGAAGACGGCGGCGTTCCTAAGACTTTCAAGCGTCTTACCCTTCACGCGGGAGAGTTAGTGTTTACTTACTGGAAAACCGGTAAATCTCTTACGCTCAAAGCCGCAATGCCCGCTGACCTTCAGGAAATAATAGACATCCTCGACAGAAATTACGAACTTCCCAAACCCTCTCATTCGCACAAAAAATAATACCCCGGCGGAAAGGACAAGTATGGTGAACATTTCAAACAATGAAAAAGAAGTATTAAGAAAACTGGCAGGCAAGTGCAGGGAGATTGCGGAAGACAAGTCTATGCCGGAAAGACGCAGGCGGCTCACCGCGCTGAATTCCCTAAAAGCAGATCGCCCGGTCGTGCTGGTTTTTCCGGAAGGTTCCTGGAATGAGCTTCTGCCCGATTCAAGACTTGAAACTTCTGACCCCCTCCTGCGTGAGTGGGAGCACGAGCTTAGGTCAAAGATAATATGGTGGGAGAACTTCAGGGATGACAACGCGCTTGAACCTGATTTTATGATAAACAGAGTGCTTAAAAAAAGCGATTATGGCGTTCCCTATGTAGAACACCGAACTTCCGAAAACGGAAGCGTTGTCTGGGACGCGCCGATTAAAAACCTCGATGAAGATTTTTTGAAACTGAAAATGCGGACTTATAAGTATGACCGGGAAGAGACCGGGCGCAGGGTTGCTCTTGCAGGCGAGATATTCGGAGACCTCCTGCCGCCCCGCGAAATAAGCTCCTACTGGTGGACGCTTGGGCTGACAATGGACGCGATATACCTTGTCGGGCTCCAAAACTTCATGCTTTATATGTACGACAGCCCGGAAGGGGTTCACCGGTTGATGGCCTTTCTCCGCGATAACGCTATGAATCTGCTGGACCTGTGCGAAAAAGATAACCTGCTTACGCAATATAACAAAAACGAGTATGTAGGTTCAGGGGGGGTGGCTTATACAGAGGAACTTCCCGCGAAAGATTGGAAAGCGGGAATGCCAGCCCGCCTGAAAGACCGTTGGGGCTTCGGAGAATCGCAGGAAACGGTCGGAGTGAGCCCGGAACAGTTCGCCGAGTTTATCTTCCCCTATCAAATTCCCATACTTTCACGGTTCGGCTTGAATTGTTACGGCTGCTGCGAGCCGGTTGATAAACGCCTTGATTACATATTGCAGATACCGAACATCAGAAGAGTCTCGGTCTCTCCCTGGGCTGACCAGAATATTTGCGCTGAAAGACTGAAAGGGAAGGCGGTGTTTTCAAGAAAGCCGAACCCTTCATTACTCAGCGCTTCTTTCAGAGAGCCGGAGCTTCGGAAGGACATCAGGAGCACTCTGGAAGCGGCAAAGGGTATCCGCAGCCAGCTTGAGGTAATAATGAAAGATACGCACACCTGCGGCGGAGATATTACAAGGTTCACGAGATGGGTGAAATTTGCTTACGAAGAGATAGGAGTTTAATTCGCAAAATTTGCGCTAAGAGGGAAAGAAAATATGGCCGGCAAGAGCAAGCAAACCTGGAAATTGGACAGAAATATGAGCATTATCGGAGAGCCGCTAAAAGGCATAAAATGGCAGTCGCCAAAGCCTCCTATGGTTGTGGCCGGTTTTGCCTGGTACAAGAAAGAAGGATTATTTCGCAGGCTGCCGCGCCGCCCGAACTGGAAAATAAACGAAAATGTTGATTCTCTCGCGAACAGCACGGCTGGCGGGCAGCTGCTCTTCCGGTCGGATTCAAAAAGAATTGCAATAAGAGTGGAATTGTCCGGCCCTGCGGGAATGTATCATATGCCGGCGACGGGCCAGTGCGGTTTTGATTGTTATCTGGGGGCTCCCGGAAGGAAAATATTCGCCGGCACCTCAAGATTCGACCACTCCAAGACTTCCTACGAGCATCTTTTCTACGAACAAGCGGACCGGAAGCTGCGGGAAATAACGCTGAACTTTCCGCTCTACCAGGGCGTGAAGCGGGTGCTGATTGGAACAGACCCGGGAAGCAGGCTGCTTTCCCCGAGCCCCTATAAGAACCCGGGGAAAATAATCTTCTACGGAACTTCCATAACGCAGGGCGGCTGCGCCTCCCGGCCAGGAATGGCTTTTACCAATATTCTGAGCAGGCGGTTCAATCATGAAATAATTAACCTCGGATTCTCGGGCAATGGAAGGGGTGAGCCGGAGCTGGCTAAGCTGATACTTGAGATAGAAAATCCCGCTTGTTATATCCTTGATTACGAAGCAAATTGTTTCAGCACTGAACTTCTCAAGAAAACGCTGCCGGAATTTATAAAAATATTAAGAAGCCGAAATCCCGGGATACCGCTGCTCGTTATTTCCCGCATACCTTGGCAGCACGAGAGCGCAACGCAAAACCGTAAAGATTTTGGAGAGCGGCGCAAGTTCGAAAAAGAGACAGTAAAGCGATTGAAAGCAGCCGGTGACAAGCGCATATATTTTCTTGACGGCTCAAACCTGCTCGGAGCTGATTCTCATGAATGCACCGTTGACGGAGCGCATCCGACAGATCTTGGATTTATGAGGATGGCGGAAAAAATCGGGCCGGTATTAAAAAAAATCTTACTGTGAATATTCATTGAGGTTCTTAACGTTTGTAACGTTACTAACGTTTATCTTTCAGATGCCGGAGAAAACCTCACCCTTTAGGGTGAGGATGAATCCGGCATGAATAATATTAACAGACCTATAAAGAGAAACTCCGGCCTTCAGGCCGCAGAGTTTCATAACGTAATGCAAGCAATAGTTACCCTGTTTTAGAATCGTTACGTTACAAACGTTATAAACGCATAGAGCTTTTTCTTTTGATTCCTATTGCAACACCACCTGACCACACCCACCGTTCTATTCAGCAACAAGTGTTTCAATATGAACCATTCCTTTCGGTTAACAACTTTGTGGATATAATCGCAATAATTATATTATCCCTTGCGGTATAAGGGGTTACAAAAATATGTGTTTGTGACTAACACTTGGCACGTATTTTGCTTATATAGGGTAGAAACTGTGTGCCAAAAGCCTAATAATAGGCAATTTCAAGGAGGAGGTAGAAGTATGACGATTAAGCCGTTGGAAGACAGGATTGTAGTAAAGCCGTCCGAGCCCGTTGAGGCAAAGAAAGGGGGAATAATCATCCCTGATTCAGCCAAGGAAAGGCCGGATGAAGGGAAAGTGATTTCTGTTGGAAAAGGCAAGACCCTGGATAATGGCCAGCTGAAAACCTTGACGGTCAAGAAAGGCGACAAGGTACTTTTTGCCAAGTATTCCGGAAACGAGATACTGATTGACGGCGAGAAGCACCTTATTATGAGGGAAGAAGACGTGCTCGCGGTAGTTGAATAATTAAAATAATTTCAAAATCTTAAGGAGGATAGTGCAATGGCTAAGCAGTTGTGTTTCAGCGAAGACGCAAGGAAGAAATTGCTTAAAGGCGTGGACGCGGTTGCGGACGCGGTAAAAGTGACGATGGGCCCGAGGGGCCGTCATGTTGTGCTTGATAAAAAATTCGGAGCGCCGACCGTTACTAATGACGGCGTTACCGTAGCGAAAGAAGTTGAATTGCCGGACCCGTTTGAAAATATGGGCGCCCAGCTCCTGAAAGAAGTCGCTTCCAAGACTTCCGATGTGGCCGGCGACGGCACCACTACGGCGACCGTGCTCGCGCAGGCGATCTTCCGTGAAGGTTTAAAGAACGTAACGGCCGGCACCAACCCCATTGCCATCAAGAGAGGCATTGATAAAGGAGTTGCCGCGGTAGTTGCGGAACTGAAAAAGATCAGCAAGGATGTAAAGGACAAGAAAGAAATAGCGCAGGTTGGCGCGGTTTCGGCGCATAACGATCAGAAAGTCGGGGACCTTATTGCCGACGCGATGGACAAAGTCGGAAAAGACGGCGTCATCACGGTGGAAGAGGCAAAGGGCACCGAGACCACGGTCGATGTAGTTGAAGGAATGCAGTTTGACCAGGGCTACCTTTCTCCTTACTTTGTAACGAACGCGGATAAAATGACGGTTGAGCTTGAAGACCCGTTCATCCTTATCCACGAGAAAAAGATCAGCGCGATGAAGGACCTGCTTCCCCTCCTGGAGAAAGTCGTCCAGAAAGGCAAGCCGTTACTCATAATTTCAGAAGAAGTTGAAGGCGAAGCGCTTGCGACACTCGTCGTAAACAAGATACGCGGGACCATACAGGTCGCGGCGGTCAAGGCGCCCGGATTCGGCGACAGAAGGAAAGCCATGATGGAAGATATCGCGGTTCTCACCGGCGGCCAGGTAATTGCTGAAGAGCTCGGCATCAAGCTTGAAAATGTCGGCCTCCAGGACCTCGGCAGGGCGAAGAGAGTTTCCATAGACAAAGATAACACCACTATCATAGAAGGCGCAGGCAAGAAAGCAGACATCACCGGCAGGATTGGTTCCCTCAAGAAACAGATAGATGAGACCAAGTCTGATTACGACAGGGAAAAACTGCAGGAACGTCTCGCGAAACTCGCAGGCGGCGTCGCGGTAATCAATGTAGGCGCGGCAACCGAGCCGGAAATGAAGGCGAAGAAGTCCATATTTGAAGACGCGCTCCACGCAACCAGGGCTGCGGTACAGGAAGGAATAGTCCCGGGCGGCGGCGTAGCCTTAGTTCGCGCTATGAAAGGGCTTGATTCGGTAAAGGTTGACGCTGACGAAGCTATCGGCGTTTCAATCCTCAGAAGGGCGTTGGAAGAGCCTTTAAGGCGTATAGTAGAAAACGCCGGGCTTGAAGCCTCTGTCGTTATTGACAGGGTCAAGAAGGAAAAGGATGTTAACTTCGGCTTCAATGCGATGACGAACGAGTATGAAGACCTTGTGAAATCGGGCATTATTGACCCGACTAAGGTTACAAGGACTGCTCTTCAGAACGCGGCGAGCGTATCAGGCCTGCTTCTTACGACCGAAGCGCTGATCACCGATTTGCCTGAAGATAAAAAAGATATGCCGATGCCCGGCGGCGGCGGAATGGGCGGTGGAATGTACTAAAAAACAATTACTAATTGCTAATTGCTAATTACTAATTGTTGAAGAACAATATTTAAGACGGGACCGGGGGCGGGTTAACGCCCGCCCCCGAACCGTAAATAGATGCGCTTGAGTGAACAGCGTATTTAAAGGTGGTAGTTAAATGGGAAGAATAATTGGAATAGACCTTGGAACCAGCAATTCTGCGGCAGCGGCAATGATTGGCGGCAAGCCGACCATCATTCCTTCAGCCGAAGGCACCTCTATCGGCGGGAAGGCTTTCCCGTCCTTCGTTGCTTTCACTAAAGACGGGCAGAAGCTCGTAGGAGAACCGGCAAGGCGCCAGGCGGTCTCTAACACGGAAGGGACAATTATCGCGGCAAAGAGAAAGATGGGCACTGATTATAAATTTAAGGCCTATGGAAAAGAATATACTCCTCAGCAGATATCCGCTTTCATACTTCAAAAAGTAAAAGCGGACGCAGAGGCGTTCCTTGGAGAAAAAGTAGAAAAGGCGGTCATCACGGTTCCCGCCTATTTTAACGACAACCAGAGACAGGCGACTAAAGACGCCGGCCAGATAGCGGGCCTTGATGTGGTCCGTATCATAAACGAGCCGACGGCGGCCTGCCTGGCCTATGGGCTCGACAAAGCGGGGAAAGAACAGAAGATCCTCGTGTTTGATCTCGGCGGCGGCACGCTCGATGTCACCATTATGCATATGGCGGAAGGTGTCTTTGAGGTTATTTCCACCAGCGGCGACACACAGCTTGGCGGAACCGATATGGACAACACGCTTATCGACTACATTGCGGGAGAGTTCAAGAAGAATGAAGGTATAGATATCAGGAACGACAAGATGGCGGTGCAGAGGCTTCGCGAGGCGGGAGAGAAGGCGAAAATAGAGCTTTCCACTACTCTTGAGACGGAGATCAACCTTCCGTTCATCTCAGCAGATTCCTCAGGGCCAAAACATCTTGTATTGAAGATTACCAGGGCCAAACTGGATGACCTTGTCGGGCCGACTATCAGCAAATGCCGCAAGCCGGTTGAACAGGCTTTATCAGACGCCAAGATGACCTCGAAAGACATTGACCGCGTAATTTTTGTCGGCGGCCCCACAAGAATGCCTATAGTCCAGAAGCTCGTTGAGGATATCGTAGGCAAGAAGGTGGAGAAAGGCGTAGACCCGATGGAATGCGTCGCTATGGGCGCGGCGGTTCAGGGCGCGGTAATGACGGGCGATGTAAAGGATGTGCTCCTCCTTGATGTTACCCCGCTTTCTCTCGGAATAGAGACGCTTGGCGGCGTATTCACCAAGCTTATAGAAAGGAATACCACTATACCGACAAAGAAGAGCCAGACTTTCTCCACTGCGGCCGATAACCAGCCTAGCGTTGAAATTCACGTCCTTCAGGGCGAGCGTCCGATGGCGCTCGACAATACCACGCTTGGCAGATTCCAGCTGGTGGGCATAGCGCCGGCGCCGAGAGGTCTGCCTCAGATAGAGGTGACTTTTGATATTGACGCGAACGGTATCATCCACGTTTCTGCGAAAGATCTTGGAACGGGCAAGGAACAGTCAATGAAGATTCAGGCCCCCACCAAGCTTTCAAAGGAAGAGATAGACCGGATGGTAAAACAGGCTGAAGAGTTCGCGGAAGCGGACAAGAAGAAGAAAGAATCTATTGAAGCCAAGAACCAGGCCGACCAGCTCATCTATCAAAGCGAGAAGGAACTCCAGGATTTCGGGCCAAAAATTGACGACAGTTTAAAATCCGAGATTTCCGCCGACATACTCGAACTCAAGAAAACGCTTGAATCAGGCGACGCGGAAAAGATTAAGGCCGCGACCGACAAGCTCAATAAATCGCGCTCCAAGATGGGAGAAGCGGTTTACAAGCAGACCGGGCAGCAGCCGGGGCAGGGAAATCCCCAGGGCGGCCCGCAGGGTGCGCCCGGAGCGGGGCCGGAAGCTTCCGGCAAGAAGCCGGATGATAATGTGGTGGACGCGGATTTTAAGGTTGAAGACGACAAGAAGTAAATAATCAAAAAGTTTATAACGTTCATAACGTTCTTAACGTTTGTAACGTAAAGCGCAAAGAGAGGGCGGGAGAGATCCCGCCCTTTTTGTTTTTGTGGTATAATTGTTTGCACTAAGCAGTTTCAGCGAGGAAACTGAATGAAAAACTTATCTTTGTTGCCGGAGCTTCCAAACGAATTTAAAATAGATAATTCCGGCAGCGATCCCGGGCGGGTTGCTGCCGAAATAGTAAAATTATTGTAGGGCGGAGGGGAAGTGGCTGTAGAAAAATTCACGGTGCGCCGCGCGACTCCGAGAGACACGGATATCCTGGCTTACCAGAGGCGGGAGATGTTCATTGATATGAAAACCTATCTTTCAGATGCCGGAGAAAACCTCACCCTTTAGGGTGAGGATGAATCCGGCATGAATAATATTAACACACCTATAAAGAGAAACTCCGGCCTTCAGGCCGCAGAGTTTCATTCTAAGAAAGAGGCGAAAGCCGGGGACAGGGAATATGTTCGCTGGGTAAAGGAAAAGATGAAGGCAGGAAAACTGACAGGTATTTTAGTCGAAAATTCTAAGAAAGAGGTTGTCGCAGGCGGATGTATCTGGCTAAAAGAAAAACCGCCGCGTCCATCGGCAAAGAAGAAGGATGTGCCTTACCTTCTCTCGGTCCACACGGAAAAAGCTTACCGGGGAAAAGGGCTGGCGACGCTAATTGTGAAAGAATCAATTAAGTTGGCGAAAAAACTCGGTTACCCGAGGGTTGAACTTCACGCATCAAAGCAGGGCGAGGGAGTTTACAGGCGGCTCGGGTTTGAAAGGACGAATGAAATGGTCAATAAATTCAAAAGTTAACAATGTAAAGAGCAATGAGAGGGCGGGAGAAATCCCGCCCTCTTTGTTTTTCTATCATTTAGGCGTTGGCAGTGAAATACTAAAAATCATTCATTTGAGACCTGTTGGTTTTGGACAGATACTTTAAAGAGAGACTCCTCCACCCTCATGAAGACCCAGTCAGTAACCAAGCGCTGCGATTAAGACACGAAAGACCTAATCTTGCAGTTTTAACTGCGGATAATCGCTACTCTTCCAGCCAAATTTTCTGCACATAAACCGTAATGTCAGCCGTCTTGCTGTGGCTCCAGAAACACCAGCGGAGTAAGCGTGAGACATCCAGGGTAGATTTTCCGTCATTGCAAATCTGGCCCTTCAGGTCCAATGAAAATTCGTTCTTCCCGGGTTTTAAAGTGAGCATCCAGTCTTTTCTGTTCTCCGGAGTATCCGTCATCTTCGCGCCCTTTATCATGAAGCCGAAGTCCTCAACCGGTTTATCCGAAGGATTGAAGATGTTAAAGCAAACTTTGCTGTAAGAGTTCCAGGCGCCTTTCTTGGGTTTGTCCACGCCTGCCCAGCCGTTCTTCGTGAACTTGAGCAGCAGGCTGAAATCTCCGGTTTTTTCGACATTATCTTCGCTTATTGTGCACTCGCAGTTCTTGATATCATCAGGAGTCTCACCTTTGTTAATTGAAAGCACAGTAAGCTTCTTTGCCTGAACACCGAAAGAGAGGGCGAGCGCAATCGCCATTACCGCAAAAAAAAGCTTTTTTGAACTCATTATTCCTCCTTTGTTTTTGCTAGTCTTCCAGCCAAATCTTCTGAATATAAACAATCATCTCAGGTTCGTCGCTGTTTCCCCAGAGAGCCCAGCGCAGCAGGCGGGTAAGGTCCAGCGGCGTCTTGCCGTCATTGCAAATCTGCCCGCCAAGGTCAATCTTTACCTCGTTTTTCCCCGGTTTAAGCGATAGGGACCAGTCCTTTCTGTTCTCGGGAGTATTGGTCATTTTGGCTCCCTTAACCATGAAAGAAAGGGTTTCAACCGGTTTGTCGGAAGGATTGAAGATATTGAAATGAATTGCTTTGAATTTGTCCCAGCCGCCCTTCTTGGGTTTATCAACGCCGGCCCAGCCTCCTTTCTTGGTGAACTTCAGCAGCATGGAGAAATCACCTGTTTTTTCGACGTTATCTTCGCTTAGTGTAACTTCACAGTTCGCGACATCGTCAGGCAGTTCCCCTTTGCTCAAGGACAGAACCGTCTGTTTCTTCGCCTGCGCGGCGAAAGAAAGCGAAAGCACCAGTACAAGAGCCAAAAGAATGTTTCTTTTCCGTGACATAAAACCTCCTCAGTTTAAATGTGTTCAATTGATAATAACCCTTGATTCACGCGTTTTCAAGTCTCAAGTTGTCAGGCTGCGGGCTGATCCTGAAGTTTTGCGAAGACCAGGTACGCCGAAATGATAAAGAGCACAAGCGCGCATTCAAAAACAAGTTTCGGAGCCAGGCGGTAAGCGTAGCCGGCGAGCGAGCCGGCAGGTATCATAGCGGCGAGAATCAGCGTGTTTATTACAGAAAGCGAACGCGACCTTTCCTTCGGCGTAAGGATATTGAACATGTAGGTTGAGGCGAAAGGAAAGAAGAAGGCGGCGTGAACTCCGTTCAGGATGGAAGAGATCATCACAAAAGACATGTCATATTTCGGCGCCGCCAGCACGCACAGAACTGAGAGAATGGGTGCAAGGTTCACTATTTTAAATGACCTGGCATAATCCTTTTGCTTAATAAGAGGAATTATTATCAGAGAGACCGCCACAAGCGTTACCGCGTACGTGACCGGAAAGACAGTTATCGCGGAGGAATTTAGCGCCAGCCCCTTCGCGTCGGTAAGATAAATGACATACATAGTGTTCCACATTCCGAAACCGAAAGCGATGAGTACCTGCACCGCGAAAATAAGAGAGAGGCTTTTCCTGGCCTTAAGCTTGTCAAGCCCTTCCCGGAATTTTGCGAATTCCTCCCCAAAGTTGAAATCCAGGTCGCGCATCGCCGTTTTCCCGGCGCTTTCCGTTTCTTTCAGGCGTGCCTGCCTCCAGGCCCAGCCCGCGCACATTGAAACGCAGGCAATTATATAAAGCAGCCTGATTCCGCGCATTTCGCCGAAAGCCGCGACTATGATTCCCGCGACCGGAAGCGCCAGTCCCGCGGCCACGTTAATAATCTGTAGCAGCGTGAAAAGGTAAGAACGTTTTGATTTGGCTATGTCTCCGACAAAAAGGCAGTTCCAGGAGGAATTTCCCGCGTTGCAGAATTGGATCAAAACCGTGCCGGCAAGGAACCACCAGATGTTTTGCGCGAACGCAAAGAGCAGCATCGAGAGAGGCCAGGCGATAAGGTCAAAGGTCATCAGGGTGCGCTTGTAGCCCCATTTTTCCGAAAAATAGCCTCCCATTGTCATTCCAATGGAGCCGAGCGCGATGCCCAGCGAGGCTAGGTTGCCTATATCGCTGGAGGAGAGCCCGAGGCGCCTCATATAGATCGGAGCGTAAGTCCCGAGCCAGGTCAGGGGTATCATCCACGCGGATTGCGTAATGAGCAAATGCTTCGCGTTGCCCTTGGCCGCGGAGGCCATCTTCTTCAGGCTGGTCAACTGGAAATCAACGAGAGAAACGGAGTTTTTAACGGCGGACTGCATTATTTGGGATATTTCGGAGAGTATCATAGCGGTGTAATTTTACCACAAAAGGAGCATTGAAGGACAGTTTTTCTGGTGCCGCGGTTGATTTATCCCGCCTGTCATTGTATCATTAGGCTGTGAGCGAAGAAAAACTGCTGTTTAAAACTAACGACATATTCGAAGCGAATATAATTAAAAGCAAGCTCGAGGCCGAAGGCATCCCCGTGCTCGTGAAAGGCGATGTTTTAGGCAACGCCTACAAGGTGACTGTAAACGGTCTTGGTTTAATCCGAATATATGTCGGCGAAGAAAATTATGAAACAGCAAAGCAACTGATTGATACCGGAGGCGGCAGTGAAGACAGCGATAATAAACGGTAAGGTTGTAACGCCGGAAGGCGTCAAGGAAGGCCTGAAAATAGGCATAAGCGGAGGGAAGATTTCTCTGGGAAAGCAGGGAAGCCCGGAGTTTGTCATAAAAAACGGCAGGCTGGTGGAAGAGAAAGCTTCCGGCGGGAAAGTAAAGGCTGATAAGATTATTGACGCGAAAGGAAATTATATCCTCCCCGGGTTTTTTGACACGCACCTGCACGGCGGCGCCCTGATAGAATCTTCCAAGGGAAGATATGAAGTCAAAACCGGAAAGTTTGTCTATTCGGAAAAGGAGTTTGAGAAGGGCTATCCCAGGATGCTCTTAGCGCACGCGCTGCACGGCACCACCTCAATGATACTTTCCATCTCTTCAAACCCGAAGCCGGCCGTTGAAATGTTCATGAAGACGGCGGGCAGCCTGGTAAACAAGAAGAGCCTGCCGGGAGCAAAGCTGCTTGGCCTGGACATGGAAGGAACATATATCAAGGACCAGGTGTACGGGGGGGCGCAGGACCCTCAGAGTTTTATAGAACCCGATATTAAATATTTTGAGAAATTGAACAGGATTTCCGGCGGGAACATCAAAAAGGCGCTGGTCGCTCCCGAATGGGGGGA
>CAIOVX010000003.1 GCA_903861835.1 Candidatus Firestoneibacteriota bacterium
AGTACCTGAAGTGGTATTTTTACCTAATCAAAGGCAAACGCAATAAATAAGCACCAAATACCAAGCACCAAATCACAAATAAAATACAAGAACCAAATTGCAAAATGACTTAAAGTGTTTTTCTTTGTTTGGTTTTTGACGCATATTTGGTGCTTGCGTTCTCAAGGAGATTTATGCGCTTTGTCGACTTCACCTGGTATTTCTTCGACTTTGACGGAACTCTTGTCGACAGCGCAGGAGATATTGTTGATAATCTACAGAGGGCCTATAACAGCATCCCTCGTTTCAAGGGTGTTAATGCCGCCTCAGTCAAAATAGGACCTCCTCTTGGGACAATGTTGAAAGTGTTGACCCCTGACGTGACCGAACCGGAGATAAAAGTCCTGACAGAAGAGTTCATGAAAATGTACCTCGTAAAAGATTTCAATAAGACGGTCTTTTATCCCGGCGCCGATGAGCTGCTAAACCTGCTTGGTTCAAAAGGGAAGAAACTCGGGCTGGTCACTAACAAACCGACCAGAAACCTTGGTTTCCTTTTCGAGAAGCTCGGAGGTTTTGGCAGGTTCTCTAAAGTAATGACCCCTGACATGCACGCAGGAAAAAAGATTGATAAGTTTGGGATGTTCAAAGAACTTGTTGAAAGCGGCGTAAAACCGGAAGAAGCAGTTATGATAGGGGATGCCGGAACGGATATTAGGTCGGCGCAAGCGTACGGAATAAAAACTATAGGTGTCTTGGAGGGGTATTCTTCTGAAGATGAAATCAAAGGAGCTAACCCTGACAAGTGTGTTTGCAATATGAGAGAACTGCTTGAGCATTCCGGAGATATAATCCTTTAAACAAAAAGCTTGACGGCTCATTTTTATGCGCTTGTGCCAAAGAACATCCCGGACTTTAGGCTTGGGAGGCTCTCATGTCAGTTGACTTAGCGGGTTAAATGTAGGATAATAAAATCCTCAAAACGCATTAAACAGTGAACAAAGATAAGCTAGCCGATACTAATATGTCAGCCCGAAAGGGTACACAGTTAGGGGGTATTGTATGAGAAAAATATTCTTCTTGCTTCCTGTCTTGCTATTCGCATTTAGCCCTGCCTTGGGTTACTATGATGATTTCACTACCTATGACTCCTATTACTCCATAATAGATCCTTGCAATAATGTCTCTACTGCGCCGTTAGTGATTTCTGCTGCCGGAACTGACACTTCGAATATAACTGTTGATGCCGTTTCGTTTAGGGATGGCGGAAAGTCAATAAGGTGGGATAAGACAGGGCTTACAAGTGTGACCACCCAGGTTAGCAGGTCAGGGATGGCTTCAATAAATATGGCCGCATTGACAACGGGAGTCCTGCAATTCTGGTATTACTTACCGTCAATTGTTGGAAACTGGAACAGGGCTGCGGCAAATATAAGTTCTGACTCTACATACAGCATTGGCGGCAATAATGCTACAGTAGCTACCTCGGTGCCATTGCTTACCAGTCTTGCAACGAATACCTGGAATTATTTCAAGGTCAATTTGCCGGCTTGGCCTGCGTCAGTTGATCAGACAGCTATCAAATCCTGGAGCGTGGAATTTATTTCCTCAACGGCTACAGCAACCTGCACGGCTATCCGCCTGGATGATATAAGAGTGGTAAGCGCCAATAATACCACCAACGGTGTTTGGAGTGAGGATAGCGGAGTCTGGTCCATTTACAATAACAGCGGCACAAAGGTTTACAGACAGAACGGCAACTGCGATATCGCAAACCCGCAGCTCTTGTTGAACAAATTCTACAAAGATTTCATAGCAACAGTAGATGTGAATGTTCAGTCGGCAAATGCGCAGTACGCAGGTCTGGTTCTTAATCAAAATGTCTCTGATTCAAGTTATTACCTCTATAACTTTAACGCGCAAACCCGGGGCTTTGAAATTAAGAAATTCAATGGTTCAGCGCTGGTAAATGCGACCTCAACTGCTGCAGCTACTACAACTACCGCGGCTACTAATTTTACGTACTCTTTAAAAGTTGTTTCAAAAAGCGGGGTACTGTACTGCTATCATTCTATCGACAGCGGCGCGACCTGGTGTTCGGCTGATTACAGTTTTCAGGAGACGGGCTCTATTGCCGGCCGGCTTGGGTTCCTTGCAGGTTCAACGGCTGGAGATGCCACGGTCTATTTCACAAATCTAGTCATTCAGCCTCTTCCGTATGCAATAACAGCAACAGCGGGAGACGGAAGGGTAGACATCTCTTGCAATTCTGATGCAAAAGCCGGAGAAGTGGTTTCCTATAATATTTACAGGGGAACAGTTTCAAAAACATACGGGACCGCTTTAACTACTACAACTTCACCGGGATATACTGATATTGGTGTAAGTAACGGTGTGACCTATTATTATGCGGTTACGGCGAATGTCAATACGTCGTCAAGCACTAATGTTGAAACGCCTTTAGCACTGGCGGAGGAAGTTGCTATTGTTCCGCATGCAGGCATAAAGATTTCAAACAATCCTTTTACTCCAAACGGAGGAGCTGCCTTTTCCAAGGCATCTTTCTCGGTCTTTAACCAAATCAATGAGGATGTCTCAATGCTTATTTATAAACCTAACGGTACGCTTGTGGCGAATTTGAATGCAGGGAATACTTCGGTTGTTTGGAGCTCAGGAGCCTTGAGTAGTACAATAAGTTGGGACGGGAAAAACAACTCCGGCAGAATTGTAGATGGGGGAGTTTATGTCTGGCAAATTAAGGTTGGTGGTTCGGTAGCAGGCAAAGGAACCGTAGTCCTGGCGAAGTAGTCTAATACGGAGGAGTTTTTATGAAGAACTTAGTCTTAGCGGTATTAGTTTTGGTATCTGCTGTTGCACAAGCGGCTTTTTTTGATTCCGGGCAGGGTGCCAGGCCTACAGGATTAGGTGAAGCCTTTGTGGCCGTAGCCGATGACGCGAATGCTATGTATTACAACCCCGCGGGCATGATACAGATTAAGATGCTCTCTACAACGGCTACTTATACCGGCTACATGGAAGGGCTTAGCGACAGCTTCGCCGCTATCGTGGTGCCTGTGCCTGGCTATGGAGCAATCGGAATAAGCTGGCTCGGTCTTACCGCAGCTTCGTCCTATTCTGAAAGCACTTTAAAAGTAGCGTATGCTTATCCTATAACCAAACAGTATACCTTAGGATTGGCGCTTAAAATGCTCTCAAAATCATACACTCTTGACTCGGTGGCAGCCGGGAATCCTTTTTTCTCCTCGACTTCCGCTTCGGGCTTGGGATTAGACGTTTCTTTTTTTGGAAGACTTTCTGAGGGAATAGCTGTAGGCGTCTCTATTGAGAATATTAATGCCCCGGATATAAATGTGGGAAGTTCCGATCCCGTTCCGATGAATATTAGGTTTGGCGGCAGATACAAATTCGATAAAAGCCTGCTTGTCTCTCTTGAAGGCGACTTGAACGGCGAAGACGTCAAAGTAAAGGGCGGCAGTGAATACTGGCTTGATCCCGGTCTGATGAAAGATCTTGGCGCCGTTGATTCAGAAATCGGATTCAGAGGCGGTGTTGGATACGGGAATAATAGTTATCTGAATGTCGACCTGGGTTTCAGTTTCTACTTGCCCTCAAAGATAGCTGATTTAAGGTTTGATTACTCGTTCACGATGCCGCTTATGTATATAGAAGGCGCGGGCACTCACAGATTCTCTATTTGCATTACAGACCCAAGGCCTGCTTTTAATCTATAGTTGAGGTGTTATCCTGGCCCCGTTAACCGGGGCCTTTTTTTATTCAAAATGCCGAAAACTTTACGAATTGTATTAGATTTTTGGCCTTTTTCTGTCAGAGCTTATCTCATAACCCCTTTACTCAAACCCCTGTTTGTGCTAAAATTGCTTCATGAACCCAAGAGTTGTGGTCGTTATGCCGGCTTACAACGCGGCAAAAACACTTGAAATAACATACAATGACATACCAAAAGACGCTGTTGACGGGATAATTCTCGTTGACGACGCATCTCATGATGAAACAGTCAAAAAAGCAAGAGAACTCGGGATTTCTGTATTTGTTCACCCTGAAAACAGGGGCTATGGCGGAAACCAGAAGACTTGTTATACAGAGGCGTTGAAGAACAATGCGGATATTGTGGTAATGCTTCATCCGGATTATCAATACGACCCCAAGCTAATACCGGAGATAGTAAGACCGATAGCAGAAGGGCAGGCTGATCTTGTGCTTGCTTCAAGGTTGCTTTCAGGGACGGCTCTTTCCGGAGGCATGCCTTTCTATAAATACATAAGCAACAGGTTCCTGACTATAACCGAAAATCTTATTCTTGGTCTAAAACTATCAGAATTCCACACAGGCTACAGGGCCTACAGCAAGCGCCTCCTTGAAAAAATACCTTTTATGAACAACTCCGAGAACTTTGTTTTTGATACTGAGGTAATAATTCAGACAGTTTATTACGGAATGACAATAAAAGAGATTCCTTGCCCGACAAAATACCTTAAAGATTCCTCCTCGATAAGTTTCAAGAATAGTGTGGTTTACGGGCTTCAGACCCTCTGGAGCTTGATGCGTTATCTTCTCCAGAAGTCGCGGCTTGCAAGTTTTAGCATATTTTCGGCTAAGAGGTAAACTTGAAGTTTCACACTTCTATAATCAGGGCTAAATACAGAAATGCCCTGGCTAAAACAGCGGCATTTATCATTAAGGCATCAGACCCACATTCCAGACCGGCCCCGACCTCTCCGGATTCAGCCAAGAAATTCCTTATCATAAGACTTGACCGCGTTGGAGACATGCTGCTAACTACCCCTGTATTCGAAAGTATAAAGAAGAACATACCGGGTTCCAGTGTCACTGTGCTCCTGAACAAATACAGCAGAGGTGTGCTAAAGAATAGCCCTTATGTTGACAATATCATAGAGTATGGCAGCAAAGAAGCGGTAAAAACGGCCTCTGCCCTATATGATGCGGCGGTTGTGTTAACTTATGATTTTGATCTCAAAAGCGCTCTTGCTTGTTACAAGTCCGGGGCAGCTATTCGGGCTGGTTTCAAGGATAAATACACTGACGCCTTCTATACTGTTGAGATAGAAAAGGACCCGCAGGGTAAGTACGAAGCGCGCAGGAATATAGAGCTTATGAGGAAAGCAGGATTTAAATTGGCATATTATAATCCGGCACTTTTTGTTTCAGCTCAGGAAGACGCTGAGGCGGCGCAGTTTTATGCGGAGAATGGAATAGGAGCAAAAGATTTGGTTGTGGGGCTGCATCCGGGCTCCAAGAGGAAACCAAGGCGTTGGCCGGTAAACTCTTTTGCTTGTGCGGCTTCGATATTGCGGGAAAAATACGGTGTCAAGCTGGTAATAAGCGCGGGCCCGGGAGAATGCCGGTTGTCGCGCGGGTTAAATAAGTTGCTGGGTGGGAAGGTGCCGGTATTAAGACCGTCCTCTATTACAGGTTGGGCTGCAGTTTATAAAAGAATGAATCTCTTTATTTGCGGCGACACCGGTCCAATACACATTGCTATGGCTGTCGGACTGCCTATTGTGGGTATCTATGGGAAAAGTGATTACATTCGCTGGGCGCCTGCTGATAATTCTAAGCTTGCCATATTAAGCGGAAAAAAATGCGCTGATATCGGGGTTTTTGAAGTTGTATCGGCGGCGGAGAGATTGCTCGCGGAGCAAACGCATAAATGAGAAATAGAATTACTGCCATCATAAATATAAATGGAGATAAAGAAAGTCTGTCGCGGACGCTTAAAAGCGTTATCGGTTGGACTTCGGATATTCTTGTGGTTGAGCGGGGGAGTGAACCGGCCGGGCGCAAGATATCAGGTTGGTTGCTAGGGCTGAATTCCGGAGAAGAAGTTTCAATTCCGCTGAAACGCGAAATACGGGCATTGTTTGAGGAGTTGCCAAATGTTCCCGGCAGGAAGAGTCCGGACACATATATGATTCCTATCGTTAGGAACCAAAGAGACACCTGGAAGGTTGTCTGCCCGGGCAGCGCAAGATTGTTTTTTGCAGGAGGCAGAGGCAGAACCGGAACGCTTGCTAATCCAATCCGCGATTATTTGGCGCACAAGAGCTTTCCCGATATGCGCGTTTCCGGCAGGATAAAAAGGGTGCTAGTTGTTAAACTGAGAGGCATAGGGGACACAGTACTGCTAACTCCGCTTTTTAAGGCGCTCAAGATGTCTTTTAAAGGTGTTTTGATCGATGCAGTTGTTAAAAAAGAGAGCGTTTGTCTGCTTTCCGGTCAGAAAAATATATCCACTGCTATAGTTTACGAAGGATTCTTTAAGACTCTGCGTGAACTCAGAAAGAAAAAGTACGATATTGCGTTTGTATCACAGGCAAGTTTTAGATCAGCTCTGCTTGCCAGGCTTTCCGGCGCAAAACTGCTCTCAGTGAATAACCATAACGGAAGAAATTACTTTTCTTCGGTACGCGTAGAGAAACCTCAGGAATACGAGAATGCCGCGGAAAGAGACCTGGATTGTCTGAGGGCGTTAGGTTTCAGTGCGCTATTCTCGCGGCCTGCAATTACGGTTTCTGCGGCTGAACAGAACAAGGCGCGAGCGCTTCTAGGAGAGTATGGAGTCAGGGAAAGCAATGAAATCGTTGTAATTAGTCCATCGGCCAGCAAGCGCAATAAGATGTGGCCGGAAAAGTCTTTTGCGCTTTTCATTGATAAAATAGCATCCGGAAAGAACGTGAAAGTTCTGCTTTTGGCAGACCCTGCAAACCCAGTCTCGTCTGCCGTTATTGCAACGCTGACAAAAAGCAAACCTGTTTTGCTTCCGTTAATGGGTTTGCGGGAAGTTATGGGGCTGCTTTCGGTCGCAGACCTCTATGTCGGCAACGATTCGGGGCTTTCGCACGCTGCCGCGGCGCTGGATACTGAAACGATAACCATTGTCGGACCGGATGAGCCTTGCATTTTTCATCCTTACAAGGAAGCTGAGGGGCACTACCTGGTTTCAAAGGACAGGTATTGCAAACCCTGTTGGAAAGAGAATTGCGAAGGACGTGAATGCCTTGAAATCATAAAGCCGGCGGATGTATATAAGGAATATCTGAAATGGAAAAAATAAGCGTCGTAATAATAACCAAGAACGAGGAAAGAAATCTTGAGGACTGCCTGCGTTCCGTTTCTTTCGCGGATGAGATAATAGTGGTGGACGCCGGCAGTACGGATAACACCATAAAGATTGCCAAGAAATTTACGAAAAAGGTGTTTACTCGTAAATGGGATAACTTCGCTAACCAAAAGAATTTCGGAATTGACCGGGCAAGGAACGACTGGGTGCTCAGTCTTGATGCTGATGAAAGAGTTTCCTTTGCTTTGAGAGCGGAACTTAAGAGCCTTCGTTTAGCAGGTGAAGGCTACGCTTTCCCCATCCGTAACTTTTTCCTGGGAAAGTGGCTTAAGTACGGCGGGCAATACCCGGACTATCACCTGCGTCTTTTCAAAAGAAGAAAAGGGCGCTTCATGTTCAATGTGAGACAGGTACATGAGGGGGTTTACCTTAAAGGCGGGGCGGTTGAAAAGAGGCTTGCGAATTGTTTGGAGCATTATTCTTATCAGAGCCTCTACGGCTATCTCAGAAAATTCAATAATTACACCTATCTGGATGCGAAAGGCAGAAAGGAGAATGGCTTAGAGCCGAGCGTTTATGGTTTGTTTTTCCGTCCGGCGCATAGGTTCTTCAAATGGTATTTCTTGAAACTGGGAGCGCTTGACGGTCTGCACGGTCTTATTTTCCATACGCTCTCCGCTTTTTATTACTTTACTTGCGAGCTCAAGTTGTTGGAACTTTACGGTTTTAAAGCAAAGGCGTTCAAATGGCGCACCTGAAAGATATTCCTATTCTAATGTATCACCATGTCGCGTCCGGCGATGCTATTTTGCCGGAGGACAATTCTTTTCTGAGTCTGGATGATTTCAAGGCGCAAACAACAGCGCTTTCTGCTGCAGGTTATACCACCATAGATTTTCTACAACTGGCGGATATCTCTGACGAAAAAGTCAGGCCTCCGGAAAAACCGGTCATCATAAGTATAGATGACGGTTACGCTGAAACCCTGAAAAATGTAATGACGGTGCTGCAACGTAACGGGCAAAAGGCAGTTGTAGGGCTGGTTACCGGCTGTGTCGGCGGTTTTGATGACTGGCAGAAGGCCCGCAAGGAATATTACAGGATAATTGATGCCGGGCTGGTGAAGGAATATGCGAAAAGTTGTTTCTCGTTCGTTTCGCATTCTGAAACGCACAGGTTCCTTTCTTCTCTGGAGGGGCATGAACTGGAAAAAGAACTGACTGTTTCAAAGCAGGATATTGAAAATATGACAGGTAAGCCGGTTAACGCCTTAATCTATCCATATGGTGATCGGGATGACAAGGTGAAAGAGGCTCTTAGCGCAGCCGGTTACAGATTCGGCGTTGCTATTTCGGCAAAAACAAAATATGTTTTGGAAGATCCGTACGACTTGCGAAGAGTTTATATAAAGAAAGGCGACAGTGTAAGAACCTTTATGAGGAAAATATCCCCCTGGTACCTGTGGTACAGAGGTTTAAGAAGGAGATAGATGCGGAGAAGTGTGTCCGACATAAGCCTTAAGGTGACGGAGTATTCACTCTATGGGTTCGCGTTCTGCGCTTTTTGGGCCTGGAGTCCCATGCAGATCTTTTTCGCGCTGGCGCTTACAGGTTTTATTTTTCAAATTATCCCGAAAGGCAGAAAGTTCTTTCGTCCTGAACGCTACAATCTCTTTGATGCAGCTTTTCTTGCCTTTCTTTTTGGCAGTTTTGTGTCGTGCTTATTCGGGATTGATCCCGCAAAGAGTTTAGGCCAGCACGCTTTTGTTAAGACGGCCGGCTGGATGTTGATGTATGTAGTCGCCAGAGAAAGTTTTGGTTTGGAAAAACAGCTGAAGCGCACGGTTTGGATCCTGGTTTGGTCTGCGCTGATCGGGGCTCTTTATGCGGTTATTAGAGGAGTGCTCCGGGGGGAAGACCGTTTCGGAGGCGGGCTCGGGCATCCGATTCATCTGGGTATAGGCATGAATTTTGCGATAGCTGTCATCGGGATATTAATCCTTTATGCAGTCTCGTCTGAGGCAAGAAAAGGTTTCATGACCGCCGGGAAATGGATTCTGTCAGGCTTATCTTTGGCGGCCTGTTTTGCGGCGCTGATAGGGTCTCATGCAAGTTCAGGCCTGATAGCTCTCTTCGCGCTTGCGATATTTCTAGCTTTACTGTCGCGCAAATGGGTCGCTTACGCCCTGGTGGCTGCGGTTCTGGTCATTTTTGCCACGGGTATCTTTCTGGCGCCTTCCGGCAGGCTCGGGAAAAGCATAAGCAAGATGAGCGACATGAAACATCAATCCGTTCATGAACGTCTCTGCATGTGGGAAAGCGCTCTCAAAATAATCAAAGACCATCCGCTGGGAATAGGCATAGACAATATGAGCGCGGTGTATGAGAATTATATGATTCCCGAGGCTGTGGAACGCGGGCCGAAAGCGCATGTGCATAACAATTTTCTGCAAATAGCAGCAGAGCGCGGGCTCCCTATGCTGGCTCTGTTTATCTTTTTCATAGCAGCTTTTTACTATGTTTTCCTCAAAGGACTTGTAAAATTCAAGGAAGGCTTCGCGAAATACTTATTTATGGGATCAGCAGGTGTATTCACTGTTCTCATTGTTACAGGTTTTTTTGAGTATTCATGGGGTGCCTCCCAAGCGATGCTTAACTTCTGGTTTCTGACCGGAATGGGAATGGCTGCGCTTTCAAATAACTATTCGCGCGGCAAGGCGGCGGTATTTCTTGACCGCGATGGGACTGTTAATGTTGAAAAAGAGTATCTGTCTGATCCGGAGTCTCTCTTTCTCGTGGAAGGTGCTGCGGAAGGCATTAAGCTGCTCAATGACGCCGGATTTGCCGTAATAATAACTACAAACCAATCAGGGATTGGTAGAGGTATGTTCACCGAATTAACTTTGCGCGCTATCCACAAGAAGCTGCTCCGGCTGATAAAACAAAAAAGCGGGGGGAGTCTTGACGCTATTTATTTCTGCAAACATTCTCCTGAAGAAAATTGTGACTGCAGGAAGCCTTTACCTGGGATGATAAAACAGGCGCAAGAAGAATTTGGTCTGGATCTGAGTCGATCATATGTTGTCGGAGACAAAAAAGCTGATATTGAATTTGGAAAGAACGGCGGAACGAGCTCAATACTGGTCCTGACCGGATACGGCGCTGAGGAAAAGAGAAAGTTGGGTCTCTTGCAGCCGGACTTCATTGCAAATGACCTTCTGGACGCTGCCGGCTATATTGTTAAACAGGGGAGTAAATGAAGGAATTAAAGATTCAAATAAACCCGAAAGTGATACGAAAGCTGCTAATTATTCGTCCGAGATTTATCGGGGATGTGCTGCTCTCGACACCGTTGGTGCGCTCTTTAAAGTCCGTATTCCCTCGAATGAAGATAGCATATCTTGCGGAAAAGTCTTCCTTGGAAGTGTTGAAGAATAACCCTTATATTGATGAGTTGATTACTCTTGAGCGTGGAAATCTGGCAGATGACCTGCTAATGATAAAAAATATCAGGAAAAGAGGTTTCGACGCTGTTGTTGATACATTTGGTAATCCGAGAAGCGCGTTGCTCACGTTCTTTAGCGGAGCTAAAGTCAGGATTGGCTGGGACCACCGCGGGAGGAAATACGCTTATACTCATTTTGCAGGCAGCGCAGGGAAAGCAGAAGACGCCATAGATAACTATAATAGCGTCGGCAGACTATTTGGTATCAGGAAATTCGGAAGAGATACAGTGATAAAGTTATCAGCAGAAGAGCGAAAAAGCGCGGATGACTTTATGAAGCATCAAGCGATTAATTCAAGGAAGCAGATAGTCGGCATCCATCCCGGCGCCAGTTGGCCGGCAAAGATGTGGCCTGCAGAAAAGTTCGCAGCCTTGGCTGATAGGCTTTTTGAAGATGGCCGGCAGGTTATAATATTTTCAGGTCCCAAAGACCGTGTAATCGGAGCTAAAGTGTTGATGCTTATGAAGAATAAAGCTATTTTCGCAGACAACCTTCCTTTGCGTCTTTTTTCGGCAGTTGTGTCGCGAATTGACGGATTTATATCTAATGACAACGGGGCAATGCATATTGCTGCCGCTTTTAGAATACCGCTGGTTGGAATATTCGGTCCCGGAGATCCGGCTGTCTGGTTTCCATATAAGAAAAAAGCCGTCTGGTTAAAACAAAGCGTTCCCTGCTGGCCTTGCAGAAAGGATCACTGCGATGACCTTAAATGTATGAAAGCGTTGGGCGTTAAAGAAGTCTATATGGCTCTTAAGAGAATCAGCGGCAGGAAAGGGAAATGATAATAAAAAAAGAAGAAGTCGGAAAAATACTGATAATCAAATTCAGGGCTCTCGGAGATATATTACTCTCGGTCCCCGCAATGCGCGCTGTTAAAGATGCTTATCCTTCTGCTAAAATAGGAGTTTTGGTGAATAAAGGCGGTGAAGAACTGCTTGATGGGCAGAGTTTTGTGGATGAACTTCTGGTTTTTGATAAAAAAAGCGGCCCCGTTATAGCACGAGATCTTGACTTGATTCAGGAGGTTATGGATAAAAAATATGACCTCGTAATTGATATGTACGGCAATATGCGCAGTGCTCTGCTCGCTTATTTTAGCGGAGCGAAATACCGCGCCGGTTTGTCAAGCGGGAGCAGGAATATGTTTTACAATATTGTTGTCCAGGGTTCGCCAGATATTATATATAACCCAAATGTTTGGCTTAGGGTTGCTTGCGCTTCCGGGGCGGCATTGTCAGGCGGCAGTCCGTCAATAGAACTTGGAGCAGAAGCGGAGCACTATATTGAGGCATTTCTAAAAGCTGAGGGACTGGAAACAGGAAAATACGCGGTCCTCAACCCTTTTGCCAGCGCCAGGACCCGCGAATGGCCCGGGGAGAAATACATAGAACTGGCTACACGCCTTGCAAATGCCGAAAAACCTTCCGTGATAGTATGGGGCCCAGGGCAGAAAGAAGCAGCAAATGCGATAAAAATTGCCGCGGGTTCTAATGTTTTTCTTGCGCCGCAAACCGGTATCAAGCAACTCGGCTGGCTTCTAAAGAAGAGTGCGGCAGTCGTAACGGGCACTACTTTCGTGCAGCATCTGGCCGTAGCTGTAGGAGCGAATGTCGTTAGTATTTTCGGAGCGACTGATAGCAGGGCCTGGGTTGACCCTGCTTACAGGAAACAGACGGTTTTGCAGGCAAAGCTTGAATGTATGCCGTGCGAAAAGATAGATTGCTCTGATTTTAAGTGTATGAACGAAATCAGTGTCTTAAATGTTCTTGAGGCAGTAAAGCATTATATGAATGGATAGACACTTATATAGGCGTCTTGACAGGCGCTTTTATTGTGTTATAATGGAAACTGAGGAAACTAATATGGTTTCCAGGGTGTATATATGACAAAAAAAGAAGAAACCAGGCTGAACATACTTGAAAGATCAAGAAAGCTTTTTCTTTCAAACGGTTTTTCTAAAGTCACGACCGATGACATTGCCCGGTCTATAGGCGTCAGTAAGAAAACATTGTATAAGTTTTTTGCTTCTAAGGAAGACCTGCTTGAGGCGGCTATATTTCAAATGCTGCGTGACGCAGGCTCAAAAATTGAGAAAGCTGTCAACGACGGCGCCCTTGAGTTTCCGGAAAAACTGCTTTTAGTCCGTAGGACCGCTCTTGAAACCGTTACTTCCCTAAAACCGGAGTTCTTGAGAGATATAAGAAAAAACGCGCGTTCGCTTTGGTCGAAGATTGAAGTCTTTAGAAGGGAAAAGCTCTCCGTAAATATTTCAACTTTAATAAGATACGGCAAATCGCAAGGATACATAACGAACGATTTTAATGAGGGGATTTTTCTTGTTATATTCTTAAACCTCCTTGACGGGACAATAAACCCCGATTCACTTTCAGAATCAAGCTACTCTGCCGCTGAACTTATTGAAGGTATATTTAAATTGATGTTTGAAGGTGCTTTAACTGAGAAAGGGCGAAAAGCATTTCCGGCTGTGCGGATACGGGAGGTTGCAAAATGAAGAGAAAGCTATTTATTATGTTGCTTGCCTGCGCTCTTAGCTTGCAGGCGGCAGGCGCTGTTTTTACTATAGAAGAGGCCGTAGCGCTCGGGCTAAAGAACAACACCCAGATACTTGCAGCAGGTGAAGTAAAAAAAGCTTCTGAGGGCAGAAATGCGGAAGCGGTAAGCGGTGTTTTACCCAAGCTGACTTTTTCGGGTAATTATAACTACATCTCCGACGCACCCTCTATGAGTATAAATATTCCTACCGGACCCTTTACTAGCATTGATAAGACAGTGGTCACGGGGGCAAATGATAATTGGGTTTTTAACGCGAGATTGACACAGCAATTATTCGATTGGGGACGTATGTTTGACAATATTGCCGGCACAGAAGCTGTAAAAAAGGCTGCAGATAAAGATTATGAAGCAGCCCGCTGTTCAGTAGCAAGTGCGGTAAAGCAGCTGTACTACGCTGTTGTCTTCACTAAAGAGGTGCTGTTGGTCAGCGAAGAATCCCTGCGGGTGGCAAAAGAGCATCTCGCAGTTGCGGAACAGAAGTATAAAGAAGGAGCTTCGTCTTCCTTTGAAGTGCTCCGTTCGCGGGTACAGGTTAGTAACTTAAGACCGGCGTTCTCCAAGGCCGGAAACAGTGTCGAACTTGCTAAATTAAACCTAAAGATAGCGTTAGGCTTACCTTATGATGCTGAATTGCAAGTGTCGGGACGCCTTGCTGAAAGAGCTACGCCTGAGCACGATTATGGGACGGAATTATTGAATTCTTTTTCTGCAAGACCGGAGTTAATAGCCGCCAGATGCAGGGAGGAAGCAGCCCGTTTTGTTTTGGACACGGCAAACACGTTTGATAAGCCGTCCCTATCAGGTTTCGCTTCGTATAATTACCAGAATCCTTATTATGCGCAACTGAGCTGGACTCAGAGCTGGAACGCCGGTTTAAACCTGAACATTCCTCTATATGACGGAAATTTCGGCGCGGCAAAGATCAGGCAAGCCGAAGCCGACCTTGCGATTGCTAAAATCAGTACAAGAAGGCTGGAAGATGCAACAGCCTCTGAGTTGAAACAATTATTGTTTTTATTGGTAGAAGCAAAAGAGCGGTTAGCGGCGCAAAAGGACGCAGTCTCACAAGCTGATGAATATCATAAGATCTCGCAAGTAGGGTTTAAAAGCGGGACCATGACTAACCTCGAGGTAATTGACGCTGAATTGTCATTGATGAATGCGCGCATTGGCTTCCTGCAAGCATTATATGACAGAGATGTTGTTGAAGCAGGTATAGAAAGACTGGCCGGAAAATACGCAGTAAGCCGGTAGAATCTATTTGTTGTTTCTTTAAACGGAGGTATTATGAATAAGAAAGCGATAATTCCTTTAGTCGTTTTGCTCGTGCTGACCACAGGCTATCTTGTCTTTAAGTTAACGGCAAAGACCGGCGAGCAAGAAACGGGAGGCTCCGGAACTATAGAAGTAACGGAAGTTGACATTTCAGGCAAAATCTCCGGAAGAATAGAGCAGCTAAACGCTGAGGAGGGCGGAAGCGTTAAAGCAGGTCAGTTGCTGGCGGTGCTGGCCCATGATGAACTTAAGGCGCAGCAAGAGTCAGCCGCAGAACAGGTTAAGCAGCTCAAACTTCAGGCCACTAATGCGAAGGACAATTACAAAAGGGCGAAAGTACTTCTTTCCGCCGGAGGTTATTCCAAGCAGGCTTTTGACCGGGACGAGACTTTGTTTCAGGTTACTGCGCACCAGTACGAATCATCCGTACAAAATCTAATTCAGATTAAGGCACAAGCGGAGAACGCCTTTCTGTATGCGCCCATTGACGGAGTAGTTCTGCTAAAGAGCGTGGAAATAGGCGAAATTGCTTCGCCCGGAATGTCGCTTATGACTATAGGTGATCTTTCTAAACCCTGGCTGAAAATATACATTCCGGAATATAAGATAGGAAAAATCAGGCTTGGTGATACGGCAACTGTTTATGTTGATTCCTATCCAGGAAAAACATTTAAGGGCACTATTACCTATATTTCGTCCAAAGCCGAGTTCACGCCAAAAAATGTGCAGACGAAGGAGGACAGGGTGAGGCTGGTCTATGCGGTTAAACTTGCGCTTGATAATAAAGAAGGGATCTTTAAACCCGGGATGCCGGCAGACGCGGTGATAAATGTCGCAAATAATTGAGATTAATTCACTCATAAAATACTTTGGACCTGTCCAGGCTCTTAAAGGAGTAACCTTTTCTGTCGAGGAAGGTGAGATCTTTGGGCTAGTCGGCCCGGATGGAGCCGGAAAAACAACGACGGTAAGGATGCTCGCCGGAGTAATGGATATAGATTCCGGGACGGCAATGCTTGGAGGTTTCGATGTCAAGCAGCAGTCAGAGCAGAGCAAGGCGTTAATTGGTTATATGCCGCAAAGGTTCAGCCTCTACGGTGACCTTACGGTTGAAGAGAACCTTGATTTTTTCGCCGATCTCTACGATGTGCGGGCTCAAGAAAGGGTAGAGATGAAGCGCGAGCTCTACTCTTTTAGCAGGTTGGAAAAATTCAGGAAACGGCCGGCGGGAAAGCTTTCAGGAGGCATGCAGAAAAAACTCGCTCTGGCTTGCGCGCTGATAAATGTTCCGAAAGTACTGATACTTGATGAACCTACCATAGGAGTTGACCCGCTCTCGCGCCAGGAGCTCTGGGAAATGCTGCTGAAGCTTAATAAAGAGAAAGGGGTCACAATCCTTGTAACCACCTCATACATGGATGAGGTGGAAAGATGCGGACGTGTAGGTTTGCTCTTTGAGGGGACGCTTCTAAAAGTGGCTAAACTCGAGAGTATTTTGACCGGCGGTAAACGCTTCGAAGAAATATTTATAAGTGAGATGGAAAAGCAGAAGAACATGAAAAGATTATAAGCCGCACTTCGTGCGTCTTGTTCAAGAAAGGTTTATAACGTTCTTAACGTTTGTAACGTTTATAACGTAAAGCATGAAGAGTTTATAAGGTTCATAAGGTTAATAAAACTTTTGTGAGAGAGAAAGAGGGAAAATAGATGCAAATGTCCGTTCAGGTAAATAATCTGGTTAAAACATTCGGCAGTTTCACAGCCGTAGATGACATTACTTTTTCAGTTGAAAAAGGCGAGATTTTCGGATTTATTGGTCCTAACGGTGCCGGGAAATCAACCACTATTAGAATGCTTTGCGGGATATTAGACCAGACTTCAGGGGCAGGCACGGTTGAAGGGTTCAGCATAAAAGACGAATCCGAAAAGATTAAAAGTGTTATCGGGTACATGTCACAGAAATTCTCGCTTTATGACGATCTGACTGTAGAAGAAAATATCAACTTTTATGGCGGTATTCACGGTTTAAGCAGAGCTGAGACTAAGAAAAGAAAGGACTGGATTCTTGAAATGGCCGGTTTGCGCGGGAAGGAAAAGAATATCACCGGCGCGCTTTCCGGAGGCTGGAGACAAAGACTCTCACTCGGCTGCGCTATCATACATGCGCCTAAAGTAGTTTTTCTTGATGAACCAACGGCAGGAGTTGATCCGATATCCCGAAGGGAATTCTGGTCTTTAATCCGCGGGCTTGCCGACTCAGGTACAACAATATTTGTAACTACGCATTATATGGACGAAGTTGAGTTCTGCGACAGGATAGCAATGATTTATAAAGGAAAAATAGTCGCTATGGGAACGCCGCTTGAACTTAAGACGGCTAATAAGGTTGTGAATTTGGAAATGCTTTTTGTCAACCTTATACGGAGTATGGAATAAATGTTGATCAACCGCAAGGTTATTGCCATTGCGAAGAAGGAAGCGCTGCATGTGGTGCGCGACATCCGTTCGCTGATTATCGCGCTGATCCTTCCGCTTGTATTTCTTTTCATTTTCGCCTATGCCATAACGCTTGATATCGACCATGTCAAGCTTGCGGTATTTGACCAGGATCGGACCCAGGCGAGCAGAGAATTGATAAATGCTATGACAGCGAGCGGCTATTTTGACCTCGCTGCTTTGCCTGGTTCAGGGAAAGAACTGGAACTTGGATTAGATATGGGAAGCATAAAAGCCGGGCTTATTATTCCCCCTGGTTTTTCAAGGCATATTGCGAGAGGGGAGACGAATTCAGTGCAACTGTTGGTTGACGGTACTGAATCAAATAGCGCGAATATTACACTAAACTACGCGAGCGCGGCAATCGCGTCCTATACCGGCAATATTGTGATAGCGGCAATGAACAGAAAAGGGATGTCTCTTAAAAGGGACATAGGTTTTATTGAGGCAGGGCAGATGGCTGTTTATAACCCGAGTATGAGAAGCCGCAATTTCATTATCCCTGGCATCATAGCGGTTATAATGTCAATCATCCTCGCAATACTGACTTCCTTAACGATTGTTAAAGAACGAGAGCAGGGTACTCTTGAGCAATTGCTGGTTACCCCGGCTACTCCGCGCGATATTATTATCGGAAAAATGATTCCCTACTGGGTAATAGGGATGGCGGACATGCTGATGATAGTTCTTGCCGGAACGCTTATCTTTGGAGTTCCGCTAAAAGGAGACATTTTCCTGCTTTTCTTCACGTCGGGAGTCTTTGCATTTTGCGGGCTTGGCATAGGGCTCTTAATATCTTCTTCTGCTGCGAACCAGCAGCTCGCTATTCAGCTCTCAGTTATACTTTCTGTACTCCCCGGGTTTATTCTTTCAGGCTTTCTCTTCCCCATCAAAAGCATGCCCAAAGTAATACAGGCGGTAGCTTTGATCCTGCCGGCGAAATATTTCCTTATCATCCTAAGGGGCGTTTTCCTTCGCGGCAGCGGCTGGATAGCGCTTGCCTTTGAAACTATAACGCTTTTTGGGATGGGAGTATTGCTTGTTGTTATAGCCGCTAAAAGGTTTAAGAGGAAGATAGGATGAGAAGGATAATTGAGCTTGTCAGGAAAGAGTTTATTCAAACCCTGCGCGATAAACGTATGATCGGGCTTATTTTCGTGGCACCGCTCCTGCAGCTTATTATGCTTGGTTATGCCGTTACCACGGATGTTAAACATATAGCGCTTTGTGTTTGGGATAATGACAGGAGTCGTGAAAGCAGGGAGCTTGTTTCAAAGGCCGTCGTAAGCGGATATTTTGACGATAGCGGTACAGTCGGCAGCGATGAAGAAATGGAACGCGCTTTTAAAAGCGGGAGGAGCGACCTTGTTATTTATTTTCCTCCGGAGTATTCAAAAAGGATAAAACGCGGTGAAAAAGCAAAGGTTGAACTTATAGCGGACGGAAGCGATTCAAACCTTACCAATATAGCGTTTGGTTATATGGGGCAGATCATCAACCTGGAGAACAACAAATTGCAGATTGAGAATGTAGCACGGCTGAAAGCCGCAAAAGGAGCGGAAATTAAGGTGCCCCTTATTGAGCTGAAGCCGCGGGTCCTGTATAACCCGGAGATGAAAAGCGCCAATTATATGATTCCCGGGGAAATCGGGTTAATTCTCACACTAATCACTATTTTGCTTACCTCGATGTCCATAACGAAGGAGAAGGAGTCTGGAACAATCGAGCAGTTAATTGTCTCGCCTCTTCGTTCTTCCGAGGTTATTATCGGCAAAACTATACCTTTTGCGGTGATAGGAATGCTAATTGTCTTGTTTATCATAACCGGCGGAATATTTGTTTTTAACATTACACTAAAAGGTAACATTTTCACTCTTTTTTTCGCTTCGTTCCTGTTTCTCCTGAATACACTGGGAATAGGGCTCTTTATTTCAACAATCTCAAAAACACAACAACAAGCGATGCTCTCCAGTATAATATTCATACTGCCCTCGATAATGATCTCCGGTTTCGCTTTTCCGGTTTCTAATATGCCGATAGAAATCCAGTGGCTTTCTTATCTGCTGCCCCTCAGGTATTTTTTCATAATAATCAGAGGCATTTTCCTCAAAGGCGCCGGTTTTGCTATTCTCTGGCCTGAAATGCTGGCTTTATTTCTTCTCGGGACCACAGTCTTTATTCTGGCGGCGTTAAGGTTTAGAAAGAAGCTTAGTTAGAAAACTCGAAGTAATAACATTTAAAGCGAAACTAAAAAGAAGAATTCTTTTTGATTATTTGCAATATATATTTGTTTTTATATTGACTCGTTTCCGCTTTTTTAGTATATTGTGGCGTGCGCTTCACTGGGATGAAAAAATACATTGTCCCGGCATCCGTTTTCGTTGTAGTTTTGGTGCTGTTCAATATTTTTATCGCGCTCCTGCTCGTTTCGTCCCTCCCGGTAATATATTCATATCTGAAGAAAAGAAAAGACAAATTAACCTCTTTGCTTATTAATAAACAATTCATTGAAAGCCTTAAATTGATAGTAAGTTCTCTGCGCTCCGGGCAGACGTTGCTTATGGCTTTTGAGGATGCCGCAGTGCGTGTTGAAAAACCAATCGCTGATTATTACTCTGAAGTGCTGACTAATCACAGAATTGGAAAGAGCCTGGAAGCGTCGCTTATAGCGGTTGCCGGCCCGTACAACAATAATGACATGGAACTATTTGGCATCATCGTATCAATCCTGAAGGAATCCGGCGGCAATACGGTTTTGCTTTTATCGAATATGATAGATGCTTCCGAGCAGAAGCAAAAACTGAAAGGAAAGATTGAAGCTATGACCGCACAGGGCAGGCTTTCCGGTTTGGTGGTAGGTGTTCTGCCTGTGGCGCTCCTTTTGATGTTTTGGTTCCTGGATAAAAGCTTGATTTCTCCCTTATTCAACACTTTGGAGGGGTTTCTGCTGCTCTTTTTGGCGGCCGTCCTCGAGGTCGCCGGACTATATCTAATAGCGCGAATAACTGAGGTTGAGCTTTAGATGCTTACACTATTTTGCTCAATATTGGGAGGAGTATCCTTCTTTCTTGCGGTCAGTTATATCCAGGAAAAGGAGAGGATTGGTACGCTAAGAAAGTCTAAGGCGGTGACTGACTCCATAATAAAGAGAATCCTAAATTCTGATTATGCAGCAAGATTAGTGATGTTTTGCGCTAAGCTTAATGGAAGATTACCGTTTGGCAGCTATCGCGTCAGGCTTCAAGCGTTGCTTTTGCTCTCAGGTACAGAAGTAAGGTGCACTGCTGATGAGTTCCTGGCAAAGAAGGAAATATTCTTCCTTTTAGGGCTCTTTTTACCGGTCTTAGCGGGGGCTGCTGTGTGGCTTGCATCGGCAGTGGCATTAACCGTGTCTTTCCTGCCAGATCTTGAAGTGAGAAAAACAAGGAAAGATTATGAGAAAGATGTGTTGCGCTCCCTGCCGGTTGCGCTGGACATTTTAGCAGCCTGTATCGAAGCCGGTTTAACTTTCGACGCATCTTTGGCTAAATACGTGGAAAAATGCGCGGGCAATGCGCTTTCGGCCGAATTAAGAACTTATTTGGAAGAGGTCAGGCTTGGTAAAAGCAGGCAAGCGGCTCTCGTTGCTTTTGCAGCCAGGTCAGGCGTTGAAGAAATCCGTTCATTTACTTTAGCGGCTGCAAGATCAATTGAACACGGAACCGGAATGGCCGCGGCTTTACGTTCGCTGTGCGAATCCAACCGCCTGGCTTCAACTCTCAGGGCCGAGAAAAAGGCGGCCGAAGCGCCGGTTAAATTGCTATTTCCTTTGATCTTTTTCATTTTCCCGGTTATTTTTTTGATAATATTTGGCCCTCTCCTGCTCAGGTTCCTCTCACAAAAGTGATTAGAGATTGAAAGTCCGGTTCCGCCCTATTGAAATGAGGCGCTATTTGTCGGATAATGTTGCATGCTGATAAAAACGAGTTATGGTAAGTTTATTTATGCAGTTCTTTTCCTGGCTGCTCTTGCGCTCCCTTTTTTAGCCGGCGGCTATCAGCTTGGAATTGCCTCTTTTGTCCTTATCTATTTACTTCTATCTTTAGGTCTTAATGTTGTTATTGGTTTTTGCGGACTTCTGGCACTCGGCTTCGCGGCTTTCTACGGTGTTGGCGCATATGTCACCGCGCTTTTGTTTCCAAAACTGGCACTGCCTCTGCTGATTGCCTCGGCCATTGCCGGCGCTGCGCTTTTCGGTTTTTTCTCGGGAGCCCCTGTCTTACGGCTCAGAGGCGATTATCTTGCTATTGTTACTCTCGGGTTTGGCGAAATAACACGCTTGTTCCTTAAAAATATGGATTGGCTTACAAATGGTCCGAAAGGAATAAGCGGAATTTATCCGGAGGTATTTCTGGGACTCAACCTGACAGACAAGAAAAGTGCCTATCTCTGCTGTCTTGCTGCCGTAGCGCTTTGTGTCTTCCTGCTTTATAGACTGAAAGATTCTAAAATCGGCAGAGCTTGGACCGCAATACGGGAAGACGAGATAGCTGCCGCCTCTTGCGGAATAGATATAAAAAAACTTAAGATTCTCGCGTTCCTTATAGGGGCGGCTATGGCAGGCCTGGGAGGTTTCTTCTTTGCCGTTAATCAGTCCTTCGTAGACCCAAACTCTTTTGGGTTCGACGAATCCGTTTTAATAGTCTGTATGGTAGTTATCGGCGGCATAGGAAGTATCCCGGGTGTGATACTCGGAACATTTATTCTTGTTCTGCTTCCTGAATTGCTCAGGAATTTTCTTGGAGGGTTTGAGTCCTACAGGATGCTCTTTTACGGGGTCTTACTGGTCTGCATGATGTTATTTCGCCCCCAGGGAATACTGCCTGATGAAGGCAGGAAGGCGGAGTTGCGACCGGCAACGGAAGGGATAAGGGACGAAGAGGATTCAAATGTTTTTGAAGAGCGGAGCAATTAATGGCTAATTTACTGACAATTGATAATCTTTCGAAAAATTTCGGCGGTTTGACGGCTATTAATAACTTTTCGATGAATGTAGCGCAAGGTGAAATACTTAGCCTCATAGGGCCAAACGGAGCAGGCAAGACAACACTCTTCAATTGTATAACAGGAATCTACCGTCCTTCATACGGATCCATAAGTCTGCCGGGCGAAGGAGCGTTTATTGAAAAGCTGCCTCCTCATAAGGTAGCGCGCTTGGGGCTTGCCAGGACCTTCCAAAACATAAGGCTCTTTGCCAATCTGAGTGTACTTGATAATGTCCTCTGCGGTGCTTTCTGCAGGACGAAAGAGTCTTTATTAGACATAGTTTTTCACACGCAAAAGTTTAATTCAGCCGAAAGAACAGTTACCGCAAGAGCTATGGAACTCTTGAAGTTCGTTGATTTATCTGATAAATTGTTTGTGCCTGCCTGTAAACTGCCTTACGGCAGCCAGAGAAGGCTTGAAATCGCTCGTGCTCTTGCGCTGGAGCCTCAATTGCTCTTACTTGACGAACCGGCTGCAGGAATGAATGCTTCTGAAACAAACGGCCTGGGTGATCTAATTAGGAAGATTAAGAACTCCGGAATCACGCAAATTATCATAGAACACGATATGCGTTTCGTAATGGAAATCTCAGATAGAATAGTGGTATTGAACTACGGTGAAAAGATTGCCGAAGGTTCTCCGCTTGAAGTTAAGAATGACAAGAAAGTCATAGAAGCCTATTTAGGCGAGGGCCCGCAATGCACATAAATCTGTTGCTTCAGGAGATGCTTGGCCAGCATGCATCTGATATTCATCTGAAGGCAGGCGCGGTACAATACAGGATGCAGACTTTCGATCAGAGCCTGCTTGATCTTTACAGGAGGGATCTTATAACAATGGAAGACGCTCTTTCGGAGCCGACCACTCCGACTGACCTTAAACTGGGGCTCGATGGTTTGATTTCCAGCGGTATGGATTAAAAATCGCAAAGTGATGCTTGATGTCTCAGACATAAGAATAGATTACGGCGGAATAGCTGCGGTACGCGGCGTTTCACTTTATGTGAAAATGGGTGAAATAGTAACTTTGATAGGCGCGAACGGCGCAGGCAAAAGCAGTATATTGGCAGGTATCTGCGGTCTGGAAAAGCTTTCAGGCGGCTGCGTAAAGTTTGAAGGAAAAGATATAACGGGTATCGGTGCAGCTCGAACCGCGGCTCTCGGTATTTCTCTGGTTCCTGAAGGTCGAAGAATATTCGGCAAAATGTCGGTGCTTGAAAACCTTGAAATGGGCGGCTACACGAAATCCTCGCTCGAACTGAAAGAAAGCCTTAAGGATATGCTGGAGGTGTTTCCGGTGCTTTCGGAAAGAACTGCTCAACACGGAGGCACTCTAAGCGGAGGGGAACAGCAGATGCTGGCAATCGCCAGAGGCCTTATGAACCGGCCTAAACTGCTTCTTCTTGATGAGCCCTCGCTTGGGCTTTCACCTATTATGGAGCAGATTGTCTTTAAGATTATCAGAGAGATCAGGGAAAGGGGAACCACCCTGCTATTAGTTGAACAGAACGCAAACCTGGCGCTTGGAGTCTCGGACCGCGCGTATATAGTTGGAAACGGTGAAATTACTATGACCGGCAAAGCAGCGCTTTTGCTTCAAGACGTGAATGTAAGAAAATCATACCTGGGCGGTTAAATGAGCGAAGAACTGGCAAAGAAATATTTAGGAGAGGCGAACGCGGCCTTGCAGGCGAAAGAGCTTGATGAAGCTCTGCAGCTTTTTGAACATGCTGCAGAGCAGGATCCAAACAATGCCGAAGCTCATACCCGGCTCGCTGAACTTTATTCCGAAAAAGGGATGAAGGAAAAAGCTGCCAATGAATACCATCTCTTAGGAAGCGCTTACTATGAAAGCAGGCTTTTTAAGAACGCGCTGAAGTTTTTCCTGAAAGTCCTTGAGTTGGATCCCACGGCTATAGATGCGAGAATCAAGGCCGCAGAAATTTATGAAACGCAGGAAATGGAACGAGAGGCAAAACTGGAATACCTGGCTATCTCCGAGCACTTCCTTTCAAACGGCGATTTGTCGCGCGCTGAAGAGTTCGCAAAGAAAGCAATAGAATTAAAGAGCATCGAGGCCTATTATATCCTTGGACTGGTTTGTTTTAAGAGGGCTATGTGGAAAGAAGCTTCTCTTGAGTTTGAAAAACTCGTAAAGATAAAACTGAATCACGCCGGCGCCTGGACCCACCTGTCTATTTCGTATTCCTATCTCAATAAGTTTAATGAGGCTCTGGCAGCCGCAGAGAAGGTGCTAAAGATTGACCCGTTCGAGCCAAATGTTCAGCGCGCCGCAGGACTGGCATATTCAAAGAAGGGAGAAATAAACAAGGCTACCCCTTTCTATATAGTTGCAATAGATGAGGCGCTGCACCACGCAGATGCCGAGAAGATACTTGAGGTCGCTAATGAGGCAGTTGCCATGCTGCCGGGCTCGCCGGACATACTCTTTAAACGCGGCGAAGCCTTGGAGTTTGCAGAACTAGGAAAGCAGGCAGCGGAAGCTTTCAATTCTGCCGCCGAGCTTTATAGGAAAGGCGGCGCCGTTGATTCGGCAGGGATAGCAGTGGAGAGAGCGCGTGCTGCGGAAAAACTTGTGCCGAAAGATAAGGCTCAAAGAGAAGCAGAACAAAAAAAAGCAGATTCTTGCGCGGCCACGCCAAGCAGCCCTGTTTTCAACAATGGCGTAGCCGTACGGAAAAAAACCGCTGAAGCTGCTGCATCAAGCGAATCTCTCATTCTTGAGATAGACGGTAAAGAGAGGAAAATGGCCGTTAATCCGCAGGTTCCTGCGGCAGAAGCCTCTCCTGCAAAACAAGAACCACTGGCAATAGCAAAAAGCCCCGCGGCAGCGGGTCCAAAGACCGGACCAGCCTGGGACGCGATTATTGATTCGTTGAAGAAAGATATTTCTATTATTCAAAGACCGGCTACAGCTGTATCGCCTGACGGAGCTCAAAGGATAACTCCTGATTCCATTGAAGACCTCTTCCTGTCGGCGGAAAAACATATTAAAGACGGTTTTTTTGAAAAGGCAATAGAGGTTTACAGGTCTGTACTTAAAAAATCACCGCGCAACACGGATGTTCGCGCAAAACTGCACCAGGCGTATCTGCTCCTCGCGCAGCAGGAAGATGACATCTCGGTGGCCCAGGAAAACCTGAGTGATAGGAGAAAACCTGACGGCGGCGGTTCCGGGAAAAAGAAGAGTAAAATCGCTTATCTTTAGGCTGCAGACAATAGAGTAAACAAAAACCCCGGCTTTAGCCGGGGTTTTTTTACATAGTTGGTGTCCTTTGGGTCTAAATTATACCGAGTTCTTTGCCTACCTTCTTGAACTTATCAAGCACAAAATCCATCTCTTTCATGGTATGGGTTGCGGTAAAGCTTGTCCTGATAAGAGCCTGGCCCGGAGCGACTGCCGGAGAAACAACCGGGTTCACAAAGATGCCTTCTTCCTCCAGCCTCTTGCCCATTTTGAAGCATTTGTAATCATCCCCGACGAAGATAGGTATGATGGCCGATTCTGTGTGACCGGTTACAAACCCAAGTTCTCTTATGCTCTTCAACATAAATGCGACTATTTTCCAGAGGTGCGCTCTGCGTTCAGGTTCAGTTTTAATAATTTCAAGAGCTTTCAAGACGGCCGCGACGTTTGCGGGCGGCATAGATGCCTGGAAAATCTGGGCTCTTGAGGTGTGCTTGAGGTATGTTATAACATCTGTTTCGCCGGCGATATATCCGCCCATTGAAGCGAAGGATTTGCTGAAAGTGCCCATCATCAGGTCGACTTTATCTGTAAGGCCGAAATGCTCCGACATGCCGGCTCCGGTTTTCCCGAATATTCCGACTGAATGAGCGTCATCAACCATTACCTTTGCGCCGTATTTCTTCGCTATTCTGACAATCTCCGGAAGTTTGCAGAGTTCGCCTTCCATAGAGAAAACACCGTCAGTCACTATCAGTTTGCCCTTTGAAGGATTGTCCTTTGCGATGAGGCGCTCAAGGTCTTCCATGTCATTATGCTTATATTTAAGAGTGCGCGCAATCGAGAGCCTTGTCCCGTCTATTATGCTCGCGTGGTTAATTCTATCGCAGTATATTATGTCGTCTTTTTGCGGGAGAGTTGAGACCACTCCGAGGTTCGTGGTGAACCCGGTGCTATAAAGGAGCGCATCCTGTTTGCCGATGAAAGCGGCGATTTCTTTCTCGAGTTTGACATGCAGATCAAGCGTGCCGTTAAGGAAACGAGAACCTGAACAACCGGTTCCATATTTCCTGATAGCTTCAATGGAGGCCTCTTTTACGCGCGGATCAGAGGTAAGGCCGAGGTAATTATTTGAACCAATCATTATCAGGGTTTTGCCGTGGTAAACAACTTCGGTGTCCTGCCCGGATTCTATAGCGCGAAAATAGGGGTAAACTCCGGCGGCTATAACCTCTTTCGCTGTAGTAAAATTGTATGCTTTTTCAAAAAGATCGCCTTTTTTCGTCCCGGTAGGGAAAATATGCTCTTCGCTTAGTTTTAAGGTGTCCCTGGCCTTTAGTCTGACCCTAAAGCGTTGTTCCCTGTAGATTTTGCTGACCTTGCGGGAAAAATTCTTCATTCCCCTTTTAGAGGTCACCCTTAGCCCGCGGAGCATCTTTTTCTTCTTAGCCATCTTATTCTCCTTTTTCCTGTTCCGCCGCGCATTATCGCGAGAAGATTCCTTTTAGAACACAAAGCAGCTTGTTATTGCAGGAATATAATTGTATTCAGCGGACTTTTTAATTATAATACTCACTATAAGGCAAGTCAAGGCATAATTGTGTATTATAAAGGAGTTCTGTGCAAAAAGGTGAAAGGGCGTTAATAACCGGAGGGAACGGTTTTGCCGGCAGCTTTCTTGCTGCAGAACTAGTTAAAATGGGTCTGGAAGCACATTGTCTGGTAAGGAGCACTGCGAACTTAAGGTGGCTTGAAGGTCTTAAAGTTAAGCTCGTTTTCGGAGAGTTTACAAAGAAGAACAACCTGAAAGGTCTGCTGTCAGGTATTGACTATGTTTTTCATTGCGCTGGCGCCAAACAAGGCAGGGATTGGGCGGATTTCGCTAACGTAAATGTTTTAGGAACAAGGAACCTCGTTGAGGGTGTTCTTGCAGAAGCGCCGAAATTAAAGAGGTTCGTATATGTAAGTTCTATGGCAGCGATGGGCCCCTCCGGAAGCCTTCCTTCCAAAGAGGAACAGACCTGCAGCCCGCTGACATTTTACGGAACCAGCAAGCTCAAGGGCGAAGAAGAAGTATTAAGACGAAAGAGTGTTATTCCTTCAGTTATACTCCGTCCGCCCGCAGTTTACGGCCCGCGTGACGAGGATATGCTTGCAATGTTTAAGGCAGTCAAGTTCGGAGTTAAGCCGGTTTTTGGTTTTAAAGAAAAGCGCCTTAACCTTTGCTATGTTTATGATTTGGTGCAGGGCTGCGTGCTGGCAGCGGATGCTCAGGTGAAAAGCGGAAGCGTTTATAATATCGCCGATGAGCAGTCGCATACCTGGGAAGAAGTATATAGGGAAATGTCCGCAGCGTTAAAAACAAAAGCGCTAAAGATAAAGATACCTGTCGGCCTTATACTGACTTCGGCGCTAATTTCGGAGCTGCTTGCAAAGGCTGCCGGAAAATCTACAATCTTCACGCGCCAGAAGGTCCGGGAGATGAGCTGTGATTGGGCCTGCGACATAGGTAAGGCGAGAGCCGAACTGGGGTATAAGCCGGTTTATGATATTAAAAAGGGTATCGCTCTGACCGCACAGTGGTATATTGAAAACGGTTGGCTTTAGCCTGGAATGCTTGAATTAAGTTATGAAATCTATTATTTCCGGAGGCAAGATGGCAGACACAAATGAAACTGAACTTCATTCTATGTTGTTTCTTCAGCTTCTTTACCAGTTTCAGAGTATGACTATGATGCATCTTGGGAAGATCGAAAATCCGGTCACAAAAAAAGCGGAAAAAGATTTGGAGCAGGCGAAAGCGACAATCGAGCTTGTGCGGATGCTTAAAGGCAAGACCAAAGGAAACCTGGCTGAGAAAGAAACAGAATTTCTGGATCAGGTATTGACAAATCTACAACTAAATTATGCCGATGAAGCCGCGAAGGCCGTGCAGGAAAAGAAGGACTAATGGACAATAAAACACTCGCACAGCTGGAAGTAATAACCGGGAAGGACAATCTCAAAACTTCCATAGAGGACCTCGTCTGCTATTCGTATGACGGCTATCTTAGAGAAAACCTCCCGGAAGCTGTTGCTTTTCCGCAAAGCACCGAGCAGGTTTCAAATATACTTAAACTGGCCGGCAGCGAGGGTTTTGCTGTCACTTCAAGGGGTTCCGGCTCAAACCTTTGCGGCGCTTCTGTCCCTAAAAAGGGCGGCTTGGTTCTGGCTTTCTCTAAAATGAACCGTACGATAATGATAGGCCGTGCTGAGCGTTTGGCGGTGGTAGAGCCGGGTAAGGTCCTTGACGACCTTGAAATGGAACTCGCTCCGCTGGGTCTTTCATATCCCGTTGATCTTGGCAGCAGCAAAATTGCCACGATTGGCGGCTCGATTGCCTTGAACTCAGGAGGCATGAAGGCGGTAAAATACGGTGTAACACGGGATTACCTGCTCGGGCTGACCGTGGTGCTTGCTGACGGCAGTATTCTGGAGCTTGGCACAAAGACCAAGAAGAATGTTGTAGGTTACGACCTAATGTCTCTTTTCTGCGGCTCGGAAGGCACGCTGGGAATAATCACGCAGGCGGTTCTTAAACTCGTTGTCAAGCCAAAGTCCAGAATGGTGCTTGTTGCTCATTTCAAGAGTATGGAAGAGACCTGCAAAGCCGTTAACGAGGTGCTTGCTTCCGGTCTTGTGCCCGCCGCCATTGAAATAATAGACAGACTGGTAATTGGTTCCGTTGAAGACTATACGCACGCGGGCCTTGACCGGTCAGCTGAAGCGCTGTTGCTGATAGAGCTTGACGGAAAGGAAAGTGCCGTGAACGAAGATAGCGCCGCGCTTAATGTGATACTGGAAAAGTACGGGGCCTACGCCAGAAAGGAAGCGGCTACACCCGAGGAGAGCGACAAATTGTGGCTTGCACGCAAAAGCGCGTTTCCCAGTATGACGAGGCTCAAGAACGTCTGCATAGCCGAAGATATTACGGTTCCTGTCAGCCGGCTTTATGAAGTCATAAAGAAACTCAACGAACTATCAGTTAAGAACAAAGTTATGATGGGACTTATCTCGCACTCAGGAGACGGGAACCTGCATCCGCATTTCCTTCTGGATACGAAGGAAGAAGAATTCAAGGCTGACAGAGTGCTTGATGAATTGACGCCTTTTATCGTCTCTCTCGGAGGCACGCTCTCAGGTGAGCACGGTATAGGAGTAAGCAAGAAAAAATTCCTTGGTTATCAGCTGAAAGAAAATGAGCTTACGACAATGAGGGCGCTGAAAAAGCTCTTCGACCCGAAAGGAATAATTAATCCCGGCAGTTTTATAGATTAGCGCAATCGAGGATCTCCGTGACTGAAAAAGCAGATAATTTAGCAAATAGATGCCTGAAATGCGGGTTCTGTGTTAACCAATGCCCGGTCTACCGCGAGCTCAAAGACGAAACCTATTCTCCAAGGGCTAAACTGAGGCTTATAAAAGCCTACCGCGACGGAACCCTAAAGGATGATCGGACACTCCGTAAAGTAATCGCAAACTGTTTAATGTGTGAAGCGTGCTATAAGAATTGCCCGGGCGGGCTTCAGACCTCTGACGCGATAGCGGAGATGCGCGTTGAATTTCGCGATAAGTACGGACTTGACTGGAAGAAGAAACTGCTGAGAGCCGCGCTCGGAGATAAAAGACTCAGGAAGCTCTCCGCTTACTGGGCCAGACTGGTCTATAATAATTTCATAAGCAATATCCCAATGCCCCTCGATATTCCCGCAGGAGCTTTATCTCTCAAGAATATCCCGCGCCTGAACAAAGCATTAAGTAACCGTGCTGCCGGTGGAGAAAGAAAAAAGAAGGCTTTCTTCTTTGTGGGCTGTGTAGACCGTTTTATGTTCTCAAAGACGGCGGAGGCGATTGTTAAGGTGCTCAACGCGACGGGTTATGATGTTGAGATATCCCCCGAGGAAAGATGCTGCGGAATGCCCATGATGATAAGCGGCGATTCGGCAGCGCTTGGGAAAAGCGCCAGAATAAACATTGATTTAATGGCTTCAGGAAACTATGACGCTATAGTATCAGGTTGTCCAACCTGCATTGTGGCTTTAAAACAAAAATACGCGGGAATAGTAAAAGGCGACGCTGAATATGAAGAAAAACTAAAAAAAATAGCGCCCTTGATGTCTGACTTCACGGAACTTGTTGCAAGAAATATTAAAGACCTTCCGGCCTTAAAGGAAATAAAGGCGGAAGTTACGTATCACGATCCCTGTCATTTGATTAATTCACTTGGCATTTTCAGTGAGCCAAGGAAACTAATACTAGCAACTCCGGGGGTAGAGTTCAGAGAGCTTCCGGGCGGTCCTTCCTGCTGTGGTTCGGGAGGGTTCTACCATGTCTACTTTCCCGAGCTTGCAGCTAAGATAGGAAAGAAAAAAGCCGATAGTATTAAGAAAACGCAAGCTGGTATAACACTTACCGCGTGCCCCGCTTGCAAGTTGCAGTTGATAAACTTTACACGAAGTGCTAAAATTAAAACTGAGGTAAAGCACATTGCTGAATTTCTTTCTGAACGGCTCTAGGAGGAGGGGTTATGATGAACGAAGTTATAGCAGCACCCGGAAAGGTTTGGGACTACCTTAATGCAAACGGTGAATGTTCCGTTTCTCAGATCAAAAAAGGGACCAAGATGCCTGAATCGCTTATTTATCTCGGTCTGGGGTGGCTGGCAAAAGAAGGAAAGGCGGTCATGAGAAGGGATGGCGGCAGCATCAGGAGCTGTCTTAGGTAAGGCGTTTAATTAGAGGATTAACCCGGATACAGAGTCCAGTATTGAAACAGATACTGTTTCCTGTATCCTGTTTTTTAAGCGGAGGAACTGATGAAAAAGTTGGCTGTATTGAGCGCTGTCTTCGCGCCATTCTTGCTGCTATCCGGCTGCGCCAAGCACGGTGATACGATAAAAATAGGCGTGGCTGTGCCTCTTACGGGGCCTCAGGCGGCCATCGGGAAAGATGTGGCGAATGCCGTAATGCTGGCTGCGGAAGAATTCAATGCGAAGACCCGTCAGGGATTGAAAATAGAGATTGTGGTCTGCGACGATCAGTCGCAAGTTAAAGAGGCAGTGAATGTTGCCAATAAACTGGCGGCAGATCCCGATTGCTACGCTGTTGTCGGCCATTTGGTCTCCGGCTGTTCTCTGCCGGCCTCGGGAATATATAACAACGCAGGCCTGACGATGATAACGCCCTCGTCCACTAATCCGCAAATAACACTTCGCGGGCTTAAGAATGTTTTCAGGACCTGTCCTGTCGACGACGTGCTCGGCTCCGGAGCCGGCGAATATGCAGCAAAGAAGCTGCATAAGAAGAGCTTCGCCATACTTCATGATAAAACTGCTTACGGGCAGGGTGTTGCCGAGGAATTCCGCAAGTCAGTGCTCGCAAGCAGCGGGAAAGTCCTTTCCTTTGACGGTGTTTCCCAGGGGGAGATGGATTACTCGGCTGTGCTCACCAAAATAAAAGAGCTCAAGCCGGAAGTTCTGTACTTCGGGGGTATGTATCCTGAAGGAGCTCTTATAGCAAAGCAAATGAGTTCTCTTAACCTTAAATGCCTCCTGCTGGCTGCAGATGGTCTCTACGTGCCGGAGTATATCAGGCTGGCAGAGAAAGCCGCTGAGGGGACTATCATAACTTTTGTCGCACCGCCTTATGAAAAAGTGTCAAGCGCCAAAGCTTTTGTTGAGAGGTTTAACGAAAAATATGGAGAGGTAAAGATCTATGCCCCTTACGCTTATGATGCGGCGAACATTATCATCAACGCGATTGCAAAAGGCGTGAACGAAGGCGGGCTAAATAAACTTTCCCGCGCTAAGGTGAGTGAAAACGTTTCTAAAACTGCCAAATACCCCGGCGTCACGGGCGAGATTACTTTTGACGCAAAAGGCGATGTATTGGGAAAACGCGTTTACTTCTATAAAGTAGAGAACGGGAAATTCGTTTGGTTGCAGTGACCGGGCGGAAAGCGGACAGGAAACAATAAGAGGGTTTATGTGCGGTATTTTCGGCTTTTATGACAGAACCGGAGCAAAACACGGTCCGGAGGTCACGGCAAAAATGACCGCCGCGTTGTCCCACCGCGGGCCTGATTCTTCCGGAAGCCGTAACTTCAGAATAGAGGGCGGCGAGGTTTTGCTCGGCGCGACCCGCCTTAGGATACAGGATTTAAGCAGCGCTGCCGACCAGCCTGTGCAGAATGAAAATAGCTCAGTTTGGGTGGTTTTTAACGGTGAGATTTACAACTTTCGCGACCTAAGGTCCGGTCTGAAAGAAAAAGGGCATATCTTTCGCTCGAGTTCTGATACTGAAGTAATAGTCCATCTCTATGAGGAATACGGTGCAAGTTTCGTTTCGAAGCTTGACGGGATGTTTGCGTTGGCCTTGCTTGATCTTAAAACGGAAGCGCTTTTTCTCGCCAGAGACAGAACCGGCAAGAAGCCGCTCTTTTATTCCCGGGATTCAGGCAAACTCACCTTTGCGTCCGAGATTAAAGCCCTTCTTTGTGTTCCGGGGATAAAGAAAAGTTTTAATGAAGGAGCCCTCGCCGAGTATCTCCATTGCGGTTATATCTCTGCGCCTGATACCGCGTATTCCGGAATTAATGAATTGCAGGCGGGTGAACTGCTTGTAATCTCGCGTTCGGGTATTGCTGAGCCGCAGGCCTTCTGGGAATTAAAAGATGTGACTATAGACATCGGAGAGGAAGAGGCGGGAAAGAAAATCAGGCAGTTGATCGGGCGTGCAGTAGAAAAGAGACTGGTCTCCGATGTTCCGGTAGGAGTTTTGCTTAGCGGAGGGCTTGATTCTTCAATAGTCGCCTTAACTGCTTCTGCAGGCAATAAAAAAGTAAAGACCTTCTGCGCTGCCTTTCTCGGCGAAGATTCTTTTGATGAGCGCAAATATGCGGCGCTTGTGGCAAAGGAATTTAAAACTGAGCATATAGAACTTATGATAAAAAGCAGCCCTGTTGAAACCGTCCTTGAGCTGCCTGGAATCTTTGACCAGCCTTTTGGCGATTCCTCGGCAATACCTTCACTTTTGATCTCGCGGGAAGCAAGAAAACACGTGACAGTTGTTCTTACGGGGGACGGCGGGGATGAAGGTTTCGCCGGCTACGACAGGTTTCGCGCAGCTTTACTTGCCGAGAGCTTGCCGCTCTATCAGCAGAGAATACTAAGGCAACTGGCCTTCCTGTTGCCGCGCTCAACCTCAATACACGCGCTAAAATCCCGGCTGGAAAGATTTACTTCTGGGCTAGGTGAATCTGTAATGTCGAGGCACAACAGATGGTTCTCGGTCTTTGCCGTGGAAGAACTTTCTGGCCTGCTAAAAGATGAAGGACAGGGCTTCGTTTCTCTTGCAACAGAAAAACAGGACGCACTGATAGAAAAGACAAAAGGGAATGAGACCCTTGATAGATTGCTTAATTTAAACTTCAATTCTTACCTGAAATATAATCTTAATACTAAAATGGACCGTTGCAGCATGGCCGCTTCACTTGAGGCAAGGTCTCCGCTGCTTGACACCGAACTTTTGGAGTTTGCCTTTTCGCTTCCGTCCAAGCTAAAAATTAAGGCGGGTCAATCTAAATACATACTGAAGAAAGCTTACGGAGGACTGCTGCCCAAAGCTATACTCGGCAGGAAAAAACAGGGTTTCGGGTCACCGGTGGCAAAATGGTTCAAGGGGGAACTCGGCGCGCTCTACTCTGACTGTGTTCTGGGCAAAGATTCCCGTTGCGCCTCACGATTTAAGAAAGAGTGCCTCGAGGACCTTAATAGAGCCCATTTGAGCGGCAAGCGCGACAATGGAAGAAAATTGTGGGCGCTGCTGCAACTGGAACTCTGGCTAAGAAAAGAGCAGGCCTAGAGAATTACGCTTACCTTTGGCGGGTTGACAAAATTGTGAAAATGGACGGCCGGTTTCGCGTCTTCCGCGCCGCCTTTGTGGATTAGCATTCTGTAGCGGAAAACCAGCTCGTTTCCTTTCTTCAATGTGTAAGCTCCGTTAAACTGCCGGTTGCCTTTGAATTCCGAGACGCCGAAAGGGTTAGCGCCAAAAAGGCCGTAATTCCTTACATGCCAGTAAACCGGGTATTTAAGGTTCTGAGGCGAATCATAAAGGCAGATTCCTGTTTTTTTTCCGTCTATTGTGCCTGAGTAATCGCACCACGAGGCTCTTTTGCCCCAGCATTCCGCCTGCCCGTAAGCGCCTTCCGAATTAATTATCATGCCGCCCTTGTCTCCTTCAAGCGGTGTAGCCATCCTGACGCAAAGCATCCCGCCTTCTTTGGTATCGCCGAACTCTACGTCTTTCTCGGAGGCGAATAATGCAACCTCGTAATCCAAAAGACAGGTCTCTTCACCCGTGCTATAAAAAGTGACTGACCTGTTCTCTTCAAGAAGCTTATCGTTACTCCTGCCGCACCAGTGGTTCAACACTCTGAAATTGGCCGAGCAAAAGCCTTCGCTAAACAGCGTGAAATATTTGTGAATAATAAAGCCGTGTCCTTCTTCTTCGCTCCAGAGGTCTTCCCCATTAAGACTGCCCCACCCGGTCCAGACGGACCGGTGATGTTTGTGATCCGTGCTTTCCCCGGCGACTTTTGCCATAGGGAAGTTTCTAGTTACGGATTTTATCCCTGAAAAGGGTAAAGGATAGATATACGGTTTAGAATCTTTGCCTCCGCACCAGTAATTTGTGAAGAGTTCGCCGCTGCGGTAAATTTCCAGTTTCTCGTTGCCGACTTCTTTAAAAGAGATCTTGCCGGAGTTTTCTGCTGTTCTCTCGACTTCATAGGTTTCTTCTGATCCTGCAGGCATATGCTTTATTATGAAAACGAGAAAACCTTTATCGTTAATGGATTTTACTTCCCCTGAAAGATCTCCGGAGCGGCTTTTTAGCTTAACCGGACCTTTATGTTCAAGTTCAATAGGGAAAGAGACAGGGCAAGAGATTCTCTCGTGGGCTCCTGCGGCAACTTTTATTTTAAGCATTAGACGTCTCCGTGTTGTCTGAGTATACAATAAAACAGAGAAGTATTCAAAATATCTTCAAAATCTTGACCGGCGTGTGTTTTAATGCTATCATCGACAAAACCTGTTTGAGGGAGGCTAAATGTCTGAAGTCGTGCTTGAAACTAAACTGCCGGGCGTGAAATTCTTAAAGAAAGGGAAGGTGCGCGACCTGTATGAACTGAATAACGCCTTGCTTATGGTGGCTACCGACAGGCTCTCTGCCTTTGATGTTGTTTTCGGACAAGGTATCCCTGAAAAAGGGATTGTCCTTACGAAGATTTCTGAATATTGGTTCAAGCAGGTGGAAGATGTAATTCCGAGCCATATAATATCAACCTCAATAGCCGGATATCCGGAACTGGCAAAGTTTAAGGAACAGCTTGAAGGGCGGGTAATGATAGTAAAAAAAGTTCAGCCTGTGATGGCTGAATGCATTGTTAGAGGATATCTGTCCGGTTCCGGCTGGGAGGAATACAAGAAGAGCGGTTCGGTCTGCGGCATAAAACTTCCGCAGGGCTTAGTAGAATCGTCAAAACTGCCAGAGCCGATATTTACGCCGACGACCAAGGCTGAAGTAGGAGTCCACGATGAAAATATTGATTTTAATGAGGTGATAAAATTAGTAGGCGAGAAAACCGCGAAAGAACTGAGGGAAAAAAGTATAGCGGTTTATCAGAAAGCCGCGCGGATTGCCGAACAGAAAGGCATTATAATTGCGGATACAAAGTTTGAGTTTGGTTTGCATAACGGCGCGCTTATAATAATAGATGAATGTATGACGCCGGATTCCTCAAGGTTCTGGCCTATGGAAACTTATTCTCCGGGAAAAGGCCAGCCAAGCTATGACAAACAGTTTGTAAGGGACTACCTGCTTTCAATAAACTGGAACAAGCAGCCGCCTGCCCCGGTACTTCCCGAGGATATTATCAGAAAGACTTCGTTAAAATACCTGGAAGCGCTCAAGAAAATCACGGCATGAACAGGTACTCCCTAACGGCTGCATTTCTTTTAATATTGCTGCTGCCGCGAATTGGAGAGTCTTCTATTACAGTTTCTTCGCTTACTGTCAGGCCGGGCGAGGCTGTGTTAATATCGGTAAACGGCGGGAATGAGAACAAGTTAAAATTCGGGAAAACGGTTCTTCCTCTCTTTAATTATGGCGACGGAACCGTCAAATGTATTGCGGGTTTACCGCTAGATGTTGCCGGCAGTATACCTGTCAGCTGCGGTAAAGAGAAAGTTGAATTGGTTGTCGCAAAGACTGCCTCCGGCAAGCTTGAAAAATTGAATATTCCGGCTAAAGAGGATGTTGACGAGAAGAGAGCCGCCGCTGAACATGAAAAAATACTCAAGTCTATAGCAACGGTGACCGGGAAAAAATTGTGGGCCGGTAAGTTCGCAAAACCTGTGCCTGGAGTCGTTAAAGCCGCCTTTGGAGTCGGCAGGATAGTAAACGGAAGTTCCGGCGGAGGGCACAGAGGCGTTGATCTTGCAGGGGCTCTCGGGGAACCGGTAAAGAGCGCTGCCTCGGGAATCGTTATTTATTGCGAAAGAACGATTGCCTCCGGCAATTCCGTTGTGGTAGATCACGGGCAGGGTGTTGTAAGCGTCTATTTTCACATGAATTCGTTCGGTGTGAAATCTGGTGAGAGTGTAAAGAAGGGGCAAGTACTCGGCACGGTGGGTTCTACGGGCTTTTCGACAGGCCCTCATCTGCACTGGGGCGTCTATGTTTTTGGAGTTTGCGTAGATCCTTTTGTCTTCGTAAGGAAGGACTTTTTCCTGGTCTACCGGAAGCGCTAAAAAAACATTGAAAAATAGGCGAAAGTCTAATATACTATCACGACTATTATCAAAGCAAATTCTTTTCAGGAGGATGTTATGTCTTACAAGATTACTGATGATTGCGTGGCTTGCGGTGCTTGCAAACCTGAATGCCCGGCGGAAGCGATTGCCGAAGGCGATCCCAAGTACAGCATAGACCCTGCGAAGTGCACTGATTGCGGTGCCTGCGCAAATGTTTGCCCTCAAGATTGCTGCAAACCGGCATAATGACGGGATACGAAAAGGCCCTCGTTAAACGGGGGCCTTTTTTTTTACTGCCTGGAGAACATGGAGAAACTGCTAAAGCAGGTTAAAATAGGAGAGGTGCTCCTCTCGAATAATATATTTCTCGCGCCAATGGCCGGAATATCAGATATACCCTTTCGCCTGCTGGTTAAAGATATGGGTGTTGGACTTGTATATTCAGAGATGATCAGCGTTGAGGGCCTTATCAGAAGCGGCAACAAAACAATGAGATATACAATGGTTGAGCCGGAAGAACGGCCGGTAGCTCTGCAGCTTTTCGGGTATAAGTTAGATAGCATTGAACGCGCGGTGCAGATGATAAACGATAAGGCTGACATAATAGATTTCAACTGCGGGTGTTCGGTAAACAAGGTGCTCAAGTCAAACTCCGGGGCTTTTCTGCTGAAAGACCTGCTTCATCTTGAGAAGATAATGCGCGTAATGAAAAAAGCGTCTAAAGTTCCGATAACCATAAAGATACGTTCCGGTTGGGACAGCGGTAATATGAACGCGGTTGAAGTTGCCAAGGCTGCGGAGAATTGCGGTGTTGCCGCGCTTGCTTTACATCCGAGGTTTAAGACACAGCTTTTCTCGGGCTCGGCAGACTGGACGGTTATAGAGAAAGTGAAGAAGAGTGTTAAAATACCTGTTATCGGAAGCGGAGATGTGCAGAACGGTAGTGACGCCGAGAGAATGTTTAAGGAGACAGGTTGCGATGCTTTGATGATCGGTCGCGCGAGTATGGGAAACCCCTGGGTCTTCGGCGAAATAATTGACTATCTCCAAGGAAAAGGGGAAACCAAAAAGAGTTTCTCCGCCAGGGCTCCGCTCATACGCAGGCATGCCGATTTGATCTCAAAATATAAAGGTGAAAAGCGGGGGCTTAGGGAGTTTAGAAAACAGCTGCACTACTATTTGAAAGGTTGTCACGGTCTGAAAAACATCAGAGATAAGATAAATAGCATGGAGACACTGGCGCAGTTCGGCGGTATAATGACAGAGATGGAAGAAAATAACGCCTAAAACGCGCTCTAAGGGAGTTAAGATGAAAGAAAATGAGCTAAAAAAGCTTCTCGAGGGAGTTAAGTCAGGCCGTACCGGGATTGAAACTGCCTTGAAGCAGCTGGAGGGGTTTCCGTCAAAAGACCTGCAATATGCGAATATAGATACTCAGAGAGCTTTAAGGTCCGGTTTTCCCGAAGTAGTATTCTGCAAAGGAAAAACTCCCTCGCAGTCGGCCGGCATAATCAAAGAAATTGTGGAAAACTCCGGCTACTGTCTGGCTACCAGGGCAGACAGGGACACACTTAAGGCGGTAAAGAAATATTTCAAAAACGCAGAATATAATGACCTGGGAAGAACTATAGTTGTCAAAAAGAGCGGTATCAAAATAAGCGCTGAAGGACTTGTGGTTGTTGTTACCGCGGGGACCTCGGATATACCTGTGGCAGAAGAGGCAGCGGTTACAGCAGAGATAACCGGAAGCAAGGTAGAAAGAATCTTTGACGTCGGCGTTGCCGGAATACACCGTCTGCTAGGGCGTTATGAAAAGCTGCGGGAAGCAAACGTAATCGTAGCTGTGGCGGGAATGGAAGGGGCGCTGCCGAGTGTTGTTGGCGGGCTAGTGAATAAACCGGTTATCGCTGTACCCACCAGTATTGGGTACGGAGCCAGTTTTGGCGGGTTATCTGCCTTGCTGGCGATGCTCAATTCCTGCTCCTCAAACGTAGTTACGGTCAACATAGACAACGGTTTTGGAGCCGGGTATGTAGCCGGTATTATTAACCGGCTGGCAAAGCGCTAAAACGCTGAAACGCTATTAGAAACAAAGAAAATACGGGTGGACACCTGCCTGTGGTATTTGATATAATTAAGTGTAATTTGTATAGATATAGGAATGTTTACCGAAATTCACCTTTGAACGGAGGCACAATGAAAAAGAGTTTAATTGCTCTGGTAATGGTATGCGCGTTTGTTGCCGGTCTGCACTCTGAATCGGTTCAAAATGCGCCAAATCTTGATATTATCGATACTCCGACCACAAACACCCTTCTTCGCGGTATGTATAACTTCCATATGCGTTTCTATGAAGGCGGGGGGTTGAATACCAGGGCCTGGGTGGGTTTTGCCAATGTTTTTATGATAGGTGCCTCGTTTGATGTGCAGAACGCCATCGGTACCGGAAATGTTAACGGTAGAGAACCTAAAGTCCTTGCTAAAGTAAGAATGATTGAAGAAAGTGTGGCTTTTCCTGCGATTGCATTAGGTTATGAACCTCAAACTATCGGACTTACAACTTTCCCGATGGGAATTTATGCTGCGGTTAGCAAGACTATAATGCCGAATGTTATTCTCTCTGGCGGCGTCAACAATCACAATGTGTTTACGAATTTTGTGTTCAATGACAATTTTGGGGTATTCGCGGGTCTCGTTTGGATGCCGAGTCAGGATTTTGCTTTTCTCGGAGAAATGAACGATCTTATCCAGAACGGACGCAGCCTCAATCTGGGCATAAGGTATGCTTTTGCTCCGGAAATAAGAATAGAATTTGATTTTAAAGGTCTTTCAAAGAGTGCAACTGATTATGCGAGAAACTTGCGCATAGACTATGTGAATTATTTCTAAGTAACAAGGTTTGGGAAGGCAAGAGATTGTTTTCGGAGGGTTTGTGGATAGATTGGATTTTGACAAATCAATAATTGAGCTCGAAAAGAAGATAGAAGAGCTCAAGAAAATGACCGAAAGCAAGGCCATTGATTTTTCCGATGAGATTTTGAAGCTTGAAATTAAAGCGGAAAAAATGCGCAAGGAAATCTACGAGAAACTGACACCCTGGCAGCGGCAGCAGGTCGCGAGGCATATGCAGCGCCCCAGAACGCTAGACTATGTTGGCAGGATATTTGAAGATTTTACTCCGCTTTCCGGTGACCGGCTGTTTAAGGACGATCCCGCGATTATCGGCGGTCCCGCGATGTTTGAAGGACGTCCGGTTATGATTATTGGCACTCAGAAAGGCAAAGACACCAAGGACAGTATTCATAGGAATTTCGGTATGCCTAATCCTGAGGGCTACAGAAAAGCCCTGCGTCTTGTGAATATGGCTGCAAAATTTGGCTGGCCTGTAATTTCTTTTATAGATACGGCTGGCGCGTTTCCCGGCCTGGGAGCGGAAGAGCGCGGACAGGCGGAGGCTATCGCCAAAAATCTTCGTGACTTCAGCACCGCGGAGACTCAAATAATCATTGTAGTTCACGGTGAGGGCGGTAGCGGAGGGGCAATTGGTATAGGCGTCGGAGATAAAGTCTTAATGCTCGAAAACGCGGTTTACTCGGTGATATCTCCGGAAGGTTGCGCGGCTATTCTCTGGAAAGATTCTTCGAAAGCCTCCAACGCAGCAGATGTAATTAAAATGACAGCCCACGACCTGCTTGAACTCGGCGTTATAGACGAAATAATTAAAGAACCTTCGGGCGGAGCTCACAGAAATTACGACAAAACAGCCGCTGAAATTAAGGCAGCGCTAAAACGCAACCTCGCGGAAATTAAACCGCTTGAACTGCACGATCTCCTTGAAAGACGCTACCAGAAGTTCAGGAATATGGGCAAATTCCTTGAAATAACGGCTGAGGCAGCGGGAGCCGGAAAAGCAGGCTGACGCCTTTCGCTCGGAGATAATTAATAATCAGATCAGATACAACCTTGAAATTTAGCCCCCGTTGAATGAACTTCAACGGGCGGTTTTTTTGAGAGCAAAATACTTCATTCCGGATGGCGTATGAAAAAGCTCAGTATAGCGGTCATGATTTCCGGAAGCGGTTCAAACCTGCAAAGCATTATTGATGCTTGCAATGCCGGATCGCTTCCTGCCGCCGTAAAGTTGGTTATCAGCGACAGGAAGGATGCTTTTGGGCTTGAGCGCGCAAAGAAGAACGGTATCCCGGCAGAATTTATAGATCCTTCGCACTTCGGCGGCAGGGAAGAACACGAAACAGCCTGCGCGGCTTCTATCGACCGGGAAGAGTGCAAATTGATCTGTCTTGCAGGCTATATGAGACTGGTTACCGGCTGGTTTGTCGGGAAATATTCAGGAAGGCTTTTAAATATTCATCCTTCACTGCTTCCGTCTTTCCCGGGTGCCCATGCTCACCGCGATGTCCTGGCATACGGAGCCAAGGTTTCAGGTTGTACCGTTCATTTTGTTGACGAGAATATGGATTCCGGGCCTGTAATAATACAGAGTGCCGTGAAAGTTTTGGAAGGAGACACCGAAGAAACTCTCGGCAAGCGTGTTTTGGAACAGGAACACAAGGCCTATCCGGAAGCTATTAAACTTTTCGCGGAAGGCAGACTCATTGTTAAGGGCAGAAAAGTAACAGTTGATACAATAATTTAACTCAAGGAGAGCGTATGAGCCATAATTCTCACCTGATCAAGATTAAAAGAGTGCTGATAAGCGTATCCGACAAAACCGGTATTATAGAATTGGCAAGGGATCTGCGCAAGCACAAGGTTGAAATAATTTCTACCGGAGGCACTTCAAAAGCCCTAAAAGATGCCGGTATACCTGTAATGGATATCTCCGAAGTAACCGGTTTTCCGGAAATGCTCGACGGGCGTGTTAAGACCCTGCATCCTAAGATACACGGCGGGTTGCTCGCGGTGCGCGCCAATAAAGAGCATATGGACACAATCGCAAAGCACGGCATTACTCCTATCGATATGGTTATAGTTAATCTTTATCCTTTCGAAAAGACCATCTCGAACCCGAACTGCAAATTTGAAGACGCGATTGAAAATATTGATATCGGCGGGCCCTCAATGATCAGGTCTGCGGCAAAGAATTTCCACGGGGTTTGTGTTGTGGTCAACCCGGCTTTCTATCCGGAGATCATTGCGGAACTGGAAAAAACCAACGGCTGTATAGGACAGGAAACCAGGGACCGAATGATGATAGAAGTTTTCAAGCAGACCTATCAGTATGATATGGCTATCTATAATTACTTCAGCAAGCAGGTGATCAAGGAAGAGATGCCGGTTATGTTTAACTGCTCCTATAAAAAGGCGCAAGGCCTAAGGTACGGGGAGAATCCGCATCAGAAAGCGAGTTTCTATGTCGATCCGGCTTCAAAAGAGCCTTCGGTGTCAAAAGCAAAACAGCTTCACGGCAAAGAACTTTCTTATAACAATATAATGGACACAAACGCGGCGGTAGAGTTGGTTAAGGAGTTTGAAGAGCCTGCCTGCGCAATAATCAAGCACACGAACCCTTGCGGGACGGCCGTCGGAAAGGATATCGATGAGGCTTTCAGAAAGGCTTACGAGACCGACGCGCTCTCTGCCTTCGGCGGAATTATTGCGCTTAACAGGAAAGTTACAAAAACAATAGCGGAATATCTTGCCGGGAAATTTATTGAAGTTGTGGTGGCTCCTGAATATGAAAAGTCAGCAATTGAAGTTTTTGAGCAAAAGAAAAATATACGTTTGCTCATAATTGACGGGTTAGGGAAGATCGGAGTTAGAGACACTGATTATGATGTGCGCAAGGTTGTGGGCGGCCTGCTGGTGCAGGACAGAGATCTAAAGGGTATAACAAATGCGGATCTTTTGACGGTTACTAAGATCGCGCCGTCCGCGGAAGAGATTAAAGATATGCTTTTCGGCTGGAAAGTGGTTAAGCATGTAAAGTCTAATGCTATTGTTGTTGTGAAGGGCGGCGTAACGATAGGCGTCGGCGCAGGACAGATGAACCGGGTCGGGTCGGTAAAGATAGCAGTGGCGCAAGCCGGAAAGTTCGCTAAAGGAGCCGTTTTGGTTTCTGACGCTCTCTTTCCGAAACCGGACGCTGTTGAGGAAGCTGTCAAAGCAGGTATTTCTGCCATTATACAGACCGGCGGCTCCATAAACGACAAAGATGTGATTGAATCCGCAAACAAAGCCGGAATAGCCATGGTTTTCACAAACATACGTCATTTCAAACACTAAACCACAAGGAATACAATGAAGAACATCCTTGATCTTTCAAGGTCAGAACTGGAAAAAGAAATGACAGGCATGTCCGCGAAAAAGTTTAATGCGGCGCAAATAATGGAATGGGTCTACATAAAGCACGCGGAAGCGTTCGAGGTTATGACCAACCTGCCGGTATCTCTGCGTGAGACGCTTAAAAAGTATTTCGTTATAGAGCGCCCGACCGTTGAAAAGAAACTGGTCTCTTCAGGGAAAGACACAATTAAGTATCTGCTCAAATGCTCTGACGGCGTGCTTATCGAGTCGGTGCTGATGAAACATATTGACAGGCACACCATTTGTCTGTCTTCGCAAGCCGGTTGCGCTTACGGATGCGCGATGTGCGCGACGGGAAGCATGGGCTTTAAGCGGAACCTTTCGGCGGCTGAAATAACCGGTCAGGTCTTTGCGGCGCTGCCGGATATGGACAGCGGCGAGTACAGCGGAAAATTTAATGTGGTTTTTATGGGAATGGGAGAACCGCTTGCGAACTACGACAATTTTAAGAAGGCTGCGCTTATGCTGACTGAAAAAAAAGCCTTCGGCATCTCTACAAAGCGCATAACTGTTTCTACCTGCGGTGTGGTTCCCGGAATTGAGAATATGATAAGGGACGGTCTGAGATTCAATTTGTCTGTCTCGCTGCATGCTGTAAACGACCGGGTTAGAGATATGCTGGTGCCGGTAAACAAGAAATACAGGCTGGAAAAGCTCTTAACTGCCTGCGCGAAATATTTTGCTTTTAACGGGGATCCTGTAACCTTTGAGTATGTCATGATTAAGAATGTTAACGACCGCGAAGATGACTTACATGAACTGATAGCGATAATCAGTGACATAAAAATAGATTGCAAGGTTAACTTGATCCCCTACAACAGGATTAACATAAAAGAGTTTTCCGCGAGCACATCGGCGACCATAGATCTTTGGCGCGAGACGCTTGAAAAAGAAGGCGTTATTTGTTCAATCCGCAGAGAGATGGGAGCGGATATCAACGCGGCCTGCGGGCAGCTTGCCGGAGGCGGCTTTTGAACGAGAAACTAAAAAAAGTAATAGTTTTTGGCTGTCTTGTGCTGTTGACCGGCTACCTCACGATGACTTTTGTTATACGCGGCAAGCAAGTTATGGTGCCTAACATTAAAGGCCTGATGCTTTTGAATGCCAGGCAGGTTTGCGGTTCTAAGGGTTTGTATCTGGAAGAAAGAGCGAAAGTCTTTGACGAGAACCTTCCTGAAGGCTCGGTAACTGCGCAGGAGCCGCTTCCGGGAGAGTACGTGAAGAAAGGTAGGCGGATTTTCGTGACCGTTTCCAGCGGGCTCAAAATGATAAATGTTCCTGACCTAAAAGACCAGAACATGCGGCAGGCGCGCATACTTCTTTCGCAGTCCGGTTTGAAATTGGGTGAACTTGCGGCCCGGGTTTATTCCGGAGACGCGCCGGCCGGCAGTGTACTGGCGCAGAATCCGCCACCGAACCTAGCAGTTAAGAGAGGCGCCGGGGTAGATGTGCTGGTCAGTCTGGGCGAAAGAGAGCTGTATTATGTGATGCCTAATCTTGCGGGCGTTCCGCTTCCTACGGTCAGGAAAGCGCTTTACGCGGCGAAACTGCTGACAGTAAAGATTAGTTATTCTCAGGACCCGGCATTTGGGAAAGATTGTGTCATTAGCCAAAATCCGCTGCCCGGAGAAGAGATAAAGAAGGGGGCAGTTGTTTCACTTATCGTAAACGGCAAAACAGAAGCGAACCGTTTCAGGCAGGCAGTGCTTAAATTTGTTGTTCCGAGAGGCGGGCTCCTTGAAAAGAGAGTCAGGGTTAGCGTGTTGGATAACGACGGATTGACCGATATTTACAATGAAATCATGAGAAGCGGCTCTACGCTGGAGAGGTCACTAAAGCTTAATGGCGAAGCGGTTGTGCGAATATATATCAATAATGAGTTGAATAGGGAAGAAAAATATGATTAAAATAGCTCCTTCTATACTGGCTGCGGATTATCTCAACCTGGCGGCGGACATACGCAAAGCCGAGTCCGCCGGAGCCGACTGGTTCCATGTCGATATAATGGACGGGGTGTTTGTTCCCAACATAAGTTTCGGACCGGGGCTGGTTTCGGCAATAAGGCCGGTCACGAAGAAGTTTTTGGATGTGCACCTTATGATAGTAAATCCTGAAAAACACTTGAAGTCTTTCAGGGCTGCCGGAGCCGACAATATTACGGTTCATGCCGAAGCCGCAGGCTCTTTGCCGGAGGTTGCAGCAAAGATTAAAGCTCTCGGTGCCACGGCAGGCGTTTCCGTAAATCCGGAGACTCCTCTTGACAAAATAGCCGGATGCCTGAAAGAGTTTGAGCTCGTCCTTGTAATGTCCGTAAATCCCGGTTTTGGTGGGCAGGCTTTTATTGAAACCAGCCTGGGAAAGATAAGAGAACTTAAAAGGTTAATTATTTCGACCGGTTCAAAAGCTTTAATTGAAGTAGACGGCGGCATAAACGAAAAGAACGCTCCCGCTCTTAAGGAGGCCGGCGCTGACATACTTGTAGCCGGCTCGGCAGTCTTCAAGAGTGCGGATATGGCACAGACAATATGCAAACTTAGATTCTAAAATTCTTGCAGGTAAGGGAGGAATTAAAATGGTAAGCATAATTGAAACTGTAATGGGTCAGGTTCCGGCAGCAGGTGCTTCGGGTTTTCAATCGTTTATGCCTCTCGTGATGGTAGGCGCAATGTTCGTGATTATGTACTTTTTTCTCATCAGGCCTCAGATGAAACAACAGAAAGAGCATGCCAATATGCTTTCAAGCCTCAAGAAAGGCGATAAAGTTATTACCGCCGGCGGCATCTGGGGAGTAGTGGTTGGAATCTCTGACGCTGAAAACGTGGTAGTTGTAAGGATTGATGATACTACAAAAGTGGAAATAGGCAAGGCTTATATCGTAGGCATTAAGAAAGAAGGGGCGGCCGCACTTCCCGCACAGCCGAAATAAATTGATGCCCGCCTGGCGGGCTTTCTGGAGGCAATATGCATCGCAATAGTTTTGTTGTGCTGCTGATACTGGCGGTCTTTTTCGGTTCGCTTTACGCTATATTTTTTAAAGGCACAGAGTTTGTAATGCCTTTCCAGCAGGACCAGAAAAACTCCAGGATAAAACTTGGGCTTGATCTGCAGGGCGGTATTCATCTAGTCTACACTTTAGACGAGTCGAAGCTTACCCCCGGTATGTCGCCCTCGGATGCCATTGACAGGGCGATAGAAATTATAAGGAACAGGGTTGACGGAATAGGTATTGCCGAGCCTTTCATCCAAAAAGAAGGCGATAAATGGATAGTCGTGCAATTACCCGGCGCTAAAGACCCTGAAGAAGCCAAGAGGATACTTGGTAAGACCGCCCAGCTGCAATTCAAACTGGTTGTAGAGGATAAGAAACTTCTGGAACAGGCCCTTGACGGAAAGATACCGTCCGACAGCGAGATTCTATATATGGAGCACGACGGTTCCCCTATACTGCTCAAGAAAGAAGCTTTGCTGACAGGAGATTCACTAAAGAACGCGAGAGCGGAATCCGGAATGGGCTCGCTCGGAAACGAAATCCACGTTAGCATGGAATTCGACTCTGACGGCGCCAAAACTTTCGGAAAAATAACAGGCGACAACATCGGGAAAAGACTTGCTATAGTTCTGGATGACAAAGTTTATTCCGCGCCTGTGGTTCGCGACAGAATACCAAGCGGAAAAGCTATTATTTCCGGAAACTTCGGAATGAAAGAGGCCAACAATCTTGCAATAGTCCTGCGTTCCGGCAGTTTGCCTGCTCCGCTTAATATAATAAGCGAAAATATCGTCGGTCCGACACTCGGGCAGGATTCTATAAAGAGCGGAATGCTGGCGGGTTTTATAGGCATAGCGGCTATTATGCTGCTCATGGCGGTATATTACAAAAAATCAGGATTAATAGCTGATATTGGACTTCTTGCCAACCTGCTCTACCTTGTAGGCGCCATGGCAGTGCTTGGTGCTACCTTTACGATGCCCGGTATAGCAGGCGTAATTCTGACGATGGGTATGTCCGTTGACTCAAACGTGCTTATTTTCGAGAGAGTCAGGGAAGAGCTTAGAGCCGGAAAAACTGTGATGTCCGCAGTTGATCAGGGCTACAAAAAAGCCTTCTGGACAATATTTGATTCGCATGTGACCACACTAATCACAGCAGCTATTCTTTTTGTTTTCGGCACAGGACCGGTAAGAGGTTTCGCAGTAACGCTCAGTCTTGGCGTTATTATCAGTCTCTTCACGGCGCTGATAGTTACCAAAGTTATCTTTGACTGGAGGCTTTCAAGAGGCGAAACAGAAAGCCTGAGCATTTAGGAGGATAGATGATACAGATATTCAGAAACCCTAATGTGAACTTTATAAAGCTGAGATTCTTTGCGTATGTTATATCCGCCATCATGGTGGCCGCAGGTATCGTTGGCATAGTGAATATTGTACGCGGCACGGCAAATCTCGGTATAGACTTCTCAGGCGGGACTATTGTTACCGTGAAGTTCGAGAAAGAGGTTGACATTGCGCAGATTCGGCAGATATTGGACGCCAACGGCCTAAAAGAGGCCGGTATCCAGACTTTTGCGGAAGCCACCGGACTTCCAAAGAACAAAGTCAGCATCAGGATGAAAAAGAGCGGCGAGAAGACCGGTGAAATAGGCGACAAGATAGAAAAGATGTTCGCTGAAAAGTACCCTGTCATTCCGCAATATTCCGTGGAAAAAGCCGAACAGGTTAAGGCGGATGTTGTTTTCACGCTGCTTTTTGTGAATAAGGTTGAAGCTTTTAAGGTAAAAAACCTTGTTGACAAGAGCCTTACAGTAACCTCGTCAGAAGAGAAAGACGGGAAAGTGATACTGAAAATTAAACGCCCCGGAGCGAAGATTGACGAATTGCAGGCAAAAGTAAAAGCGCTCCTAGATCGCGATCTTCCTGCGAAGCGCGCGTTCACACGTGATTCAACTGAAGATATAGGCCCGGCGCTCAGCAAGAAACTCACCGGTCAGGCTGTTTTTGCGGTAATAATCTCGCTTCTGGCCATCACTCTCTATATACTTATCCGGTTTGACTCTAAGATCGCGGGTAGAGGGCTTTTTGGAGTCTCGGCAGCGGTTGCGACACTGCATGACATATTGGCCCTAGTCGGTTTCGTCTATTTAATGAACATAGAGTTCAGTATACTCATAATGACCTCCATCCTGACAATCGCCGGTTATTCACTGACTGATACCGTTGTGGTGTTTGACAGGATTAGGGATAATCTTAAACTCCGCGCGAAAGACGAGTTCGGGGTAATCATTAACGCCAGCGTCAACGAGGTTTTAAGCAGGACGATCATGACCAGCGTGACCGTGCTTATAGCTGCGCTTTCCTTGTGGATATTCGGAGGAGAAGTACTGCATAAGTTCTCCGAGGTGCTGTTGTTCGGAGTTGTGCTGGGCACCTATTCGTCCTGGTTTGTGGCAAGCCCGATACTTTATGAATATGAAAAGAATCATTCCCGGAATCTTCCGGTTAAAAAGTAAACTCAAGGGCCCGGACACCCCGGGCCCTTTTCTTTTAGGAAGGTATGGAACAATTAAACGAACTTATAGTTCTTCTTAGAGCCTACGAATCTGAACTTGACGAAGGCAAACTGAAGAAATGTTTTGACCTGGCTGATCTCGCGCACGCCGGTCAGAAACGCCTATCCGGTGAACCTTATTTTACCCATGCTTATTCGGTTGCGGCGATACTCGCAGGACTTAAGATGGACAGCGATACCGTCTGCGCCGGACTGCTTCATGATGTGCTTGAGGATTCCACCTTTACCTTTGAAGAGTTGAAAGCGGAAGCCGGGGAACAGGTTGCGCAGTTGGTTGAAGGAGTTACTAAGCTTTCCTTTATGGTAAAACCCGACAAAGAAATCAGACAGGCAGATAATTTCAAAAAAATATTCCTCGCTATGTCTAAAGATATCAGGGTCATAATAATTAAACTGGCCGACAGGCTGCATAATATGCGCACCCTCCAGCATCTGGCGGATGAAAAGCGCAAGGAGAACGCGCAGGAGACTCTAGATATATTTGCTCCGCTAGCGCACAGGCTTGGTATGGGAAGCATCAGGTGGGAACTTGAAGATCTTTCAATGAAGCACCTGTTTCCCAAAGAGTATTTAGAGATAAGTGAAATGGTAGACAAGAAAAGGGCTGAGAGGGAATCGCTGGTGCAGGAAGTACGCAAGGTGATTGAAGAGAAACTGAAAGAGCAAAGCCTTAAGGCGGTTATTACCGGAAGAGCCAAACATTTCTACAGCATATTCCAGAAGATAAAACGTTCAGGCAAAACCTTTGACGAGATTTACGATATTATAGCGGTGAGGATACTGACGGAAAGCGTTGAAAATTGCTATACAATACTCGGCATTCTGCATTCGCTCTTTAAGCCGATTCCCGGGCAGTTTGACGATTACATTGCAATGCCAAAATCTAATATGTACAGGTCGCTTCATACCAATGTGATAGGGCCAAACGGAGAACCGTTGGAGATTCAGATTAGAACCCACGAGATGCATCAGGACGCTGAGTACGGCATCGCCGCGCACTGGTACTATAAAGAGGGCGGTCTTAGGGACGTCAAAATTGAAAATAAAATCAGCTGGATCCGCCGTTTGCTCGACTGGCTTATGGCTTCAAAAGATTCTAAGGAATTTATGGACACATTAAAGCTGGATCTTTTTACTGACGAGGTATTTGTTTTTACTCCAAAAGGCGAAGTATTAGAACTTCCTGCCGGCAGTACTCCTGTTGATTTCGCCTTTGCCGTTCATACTACGCTCGGTGAGCACTGTGTCGGCGCAAAGGTAAACGGCAAAATGGTAGGCTTCAAACATCAACTGGTTACGGGCGACATTGTTGATATTTTAGTCAACGAAAAACACTGGCCGAATCCGGACTGGCTTACATTTGTGCGGACTAACAAAGCAAGGCAAAAAATAAGGCAATCGGTAGGAAAATCAAGAACCTGAGAGTAAGATAATACCTGTCGCCCCTATCGCTATTCCTGCGTAACCCAGCGGTCTAATCTTTTCTTTGAAAAATGCCACGGAAAGTATCAGTCCGAGTATAATAGGCCCTGTTAAAGTAATGGGGAAAACCACCACGCCTCCAAGTTTGTTAATTGCCGAGATTGTAGAGAAGACGCTAACATAACTCCCTATTGCCCCGATGCCGCCGTAAAGCAGCGCTCTCTTGTCGAACGACCCCTTGCGGATTGCTAGAATAAGAAAGAGCAGCGCCGCCGGAGCATAGGACAGGAAGAGATAGACGGTCTTGTCCAGCTTGAAGGCTGAAACGGTATTTTGTCCTATTCGCGGCATTGAGCTTAGAAAAAAAGAAAGCAGTATTATTCCGAACCAGCGGAGTGCGCCGGTCTTCCCGGCGTGCTTGGAGAAACTTTCATTGGAATACGAGATGACAAAAATTGAAGTTGTAGTCAGGATAATGCCGCCCAGTTTCTGAAAGGAGATACTTTCTTTAAAAACAAGGACAGAGAATACGACTGCTATGAGGTAAGAAGATCTGTAAATCGCGTTTGAAAACCCGTAATGTCCGTTTCTTACGGCAGCATTGAAAAGAAAGTAGGCGATGCCCCCGCCAAAACCGGCAAGCAGCGCTAGCCACGTTACATCAGCCGAAAATGTTGCTTTTTTATCAAGAAGGAATACTCCCAATCCGATCAAGGTGGAGAGTCCGAAGAGAGATAAGACCATGTCTCCGCCGGGTATCCCTTTCCGGCTGGCTAGGGTAGTAAAGAACCCGACACAGGTAATGCCCAGTATTACTATGACAATGTGAATGTAGGCCACGGAAAGCAATATTATCATTATTGTAATGCAAATGCAAGAAAGCATTGGAATACACGTGTTTTGGGGGTATTCCGCTTGATTTTGGACGTTTTTATATGGTAAAATTGTGAATCAGGAACATACCGCCTGAAGGCGGATTTTTTTTTGCGGGAGCGTGAAATGGTAGAGATTTTGAATGATACAAAGTCAAGTATTGTAAGCGAAAAGGATTGTGAAAAGGTTATACAGATTTGCGTGCCGAAGGACAGGGTTCTCGTTGAACTTGAGAATATGTACAATAACCTCCAGCAGGTCGCTGAAGTTCCGGGTTTTAGGGCCGGTAAGGCGCCCCGTCACGTCGTTATGAAATACTTCAAGGACAAGGTTGAGAAGGATGTTCTTGATAAGCTTATCTCGGACGCTTATATGAATTCTCTTAAGACCCTTAATCTTGATCCCATCGACTTTCCCGGGATAACGGAGCTTAAGTTCGAGCCGGGGCAGCCGCTGGAGTTTAAGGCCAAGATTGAGATAAAACCGGAAATTAAGCTTACAAAATATAAAGGCATTAAGGCCAAGAAGGAGTCTGTAGAAGTAAAGAAAGAAGACGCTGAGAAGTCTCTGGATTATCTTAGACAGCGTTTTGCGCAGTTTTCAACGGTTGAAGGCAGGGCGGCAAAAACCGGCGATTTTGTAATGATAGATTTCAGCGGCACGGTTAACGGCGTTGCTGACAAGAATCTTACGGCTGTGGATTATGTAGTAGAAGTCGGAACAAACAAAGTCCTGCCGGAGTTGGATTCCGGAATACTTGGAATGAGCTCGGGTGATAAAAAAGACATCACCGTCGAGTACAAGGCAGATTTCGTAAATAAAGACCTTGCCGGTAAAAAAGCGGTATACTCTATTACCGTAAAGAGCATTAGAGAGAAGAAGCTTCCGGAACTGAACGATGATTTTGCGAAAGATGTTGGTGAGTTTAAAACTCTTGACGAACTTAAGAGGAATATCGAGGATGGTTTGCGGAAAGAACTCGAGCAGAAAGAGAAAACACGGCTCGTGAATGTACTTGTTGAAGAGATGGTTAAATCCGTAAATTTCTCGGCTCCCCAGTCTCTTATCGACCGCGAAGCCTCTCATCTGATTGAGGAATTCGAAAGCAGAATGAAGCAGCAGAATGTGTCGTACGAAGTGATAGGGAAGAAAAAGGAAGACGTTGAGAAGGAATACAAGGAAATAGCGGTTAAGCGCGTGAAGGGTTTTCTGGTGCTCGAGAAGGTTGCGGAACTGGAAAAGATTTCTGTAACTGAGGAAGATGTCGACAAGGAAATACATGCTTTTATAGCGAGGTCGGGTGAAGAAGCTGCATCCTGGAGCGAGTACTTTAAGTCTGAAAAAGGCAGAGAGAGCGTTCGCGGCCAGATACAGCAGGACAAGGTTCTTGACTTTCTGCTGGCAAGCGCCGATCTTAACTAAAAACCTATTTATGCGGGGGAGGTAAACTATGCTTATACCAATGGTAGTGGAGCAGACGAACAGGGGTGAACGGTCTTATGATATCTATTCCCGTTTGCTTAAAGAGCGTATTGTTTTCCTGGGTACGCCGATAGATGATTATGTCGCGAATCTTATAACCGCGCAGCTTCTTTTCCTTGACGGCGAAGATCCGGGCAAGGAAATATTTATGTATGTCAACAGCCCTGGCGGGGTGGTTACTTCCGGGCTTGCCATCTACGACACCATGCAATATATCAAATCACCCATATCTACGATATGCTTGGGCCAGGCGGCCAGTATGGGCGCCGTACTGCTTTGCGCGGGGAAGAAAGGAAAAAGATTCTCGCTTCCCAACTCCAGAGTAATGATCCACCAGCCACTCGGTGGAACACAGGGGCAGGCAACTGACATTGAAATACACACTAAAGAGATACTCAAAATGCGAGAGAATCTTAACGGCATCATCGCGAAGCACTGCTCGCAGCCGCTCGAACGCGTAAAAAATGACACTGAGAGAGATTATTTCATGGGGGCAGAAGAAGCCAAGGCTTATGGGCTTGTAGATGAAATAATCGTAAACAGGGTGACGGTTACAGAAAAACCCAAGTGAGGTATTAATGCCGGATATTGAAAGCAAAGACCCAACAAGATGTTCCTTCTGCGGGAAACCGCACGATCTTGTCAAAAGGATGGTATCCTCCGGCTCAAGCGCCTGTATCTGCAACGAATGCATCGAAAGATGCGTCGGTTTAATTAGCGAAGAAACTCCGCGCAACGATCCTCTGCCTAAAAAGAAGGAGCTGCCCAAACCTGCTGAGCTAAAAAAAATGCTCGACGAGTATTGTATCGGGCAGGACAAGGCCAAAAAAATCCTCTCTGTTGCCGTCTACAATCATTATAAAAGGATTTATAATCCCCAGGAAGATGTAGAGCTTTCCAAGTCAAATGTGCTCTTAATAGGGCCTACGGGAACAGGAAAGACTCTCCTCGCGCAGACTCTCGCAAAAATGCTCAATGTTCCATTTGCAATCTCAGACGCGACAAGCCTTACTGAAGCCGGCTATGTAGGTGAAGATGTTGAGAACGTGATCTTGCGCCTGGTGCAGAACGCGAATTACAACGTTGAGCGCGCGCAAAAAGGCATCATTTACATCGACGAAATTGACAAGATCTCCCGTAAATCCGAGAATGCTTCGATAACGAGGGATGTTTCCGGGGAAGGTGTGCAGCAGGGACTGCTTAAAATACTTGAGGGCACTATTGCCAATGTGCCGCCCCAGGGCGGCAGAAAGCATCCTCAGCAGGAATATATAAAAGTGGATACCACGAATATACTTTTCATTTGCGGCGGCGCGTTCGTAGGTTTGGAAAAGATAATCGAACGCCGGGTTGGGGAAAAATCTTTTGGCTTCGGAGTTGCCGCTAAGGAGAAAGCCCACGGAAGCGACATCCTTCAACTTGTTCAGCCTGATGACCTGCTTAAGTTCGGGTTTATTCCTGAATTTGTCGGCAGGTTCCCGGTTGTCGCGGGATTGCACGATTTAAACAAAGAAGATCTTAAAAAGATACTTACAGAACCCAAAAACTCTGTTATTAAACAGTATAAGAAATTCTTTCAGATGGAAAAGGTCAAACTCGAATTTACCCCGGATGCTTACGATGCAATCGCGACCCAGGCAATCAAAAGGAAAACAGGCGCAAGGGGTTTAAGGGCGATACTGGAAGAGGCGATGCTGGAAGTAATGTACGAGATTCCCAGCAGAAAGGATGTTAAAGAATGTCTGGTGACGGGAG
>CAIOVX010000004.1 GCA_903861835.1 Candidatus Firestoneibacteriota bacterium
CCCCTTTCGCAAAATTCACCAGAACAACTTTTTTTGCTTTATCTCCGCCTTTTGCCTCTTCTTTCTTGGGCGCTGCGGCACCTTCTGCCAAAACCAGCCCGCAGCCGAAATGCCGCGCGTTGTCTATCAAGAGTTCGAATGATTTGAGTGTTTCCAAATCCTTGGGGCCGCCTTCAAGCGGGTTGCCATATACCCCAAGCGCGCTTATCGTAACTCCGCTGTCTCCCAGTGTCTCCTTTATTTCGAGAGCCGTTTTTTCCAGGTCTAACGCCAGGACACTCTCCCCGCAATGCAGCTGAAAGCTTTCAAAACCCAGCGGAAGCAAAGCCTTGATTCTGGCGGCCGAGGGGGAGGTTAGGGTTCCTATCCTGATTCCTTCATTAGTGAACTTAGCCATTTAGAGCTCTCCTTTGCAGAATGGATTGCGTTATTATGCAAGTTTACTACTATCAACGCCTTTGCACAATCCAATTTGAGGTCATTTTCCCGTTCCTTGACCCTTTGGGGTATAAATGCTATAATCCTTTTGGTTTTTTAGTTCCTACTGGCGGGTAGTCTAATGGTGGGACGCCTGCCTCTGGAGCAGGAAGTTGAAGGTTCGAGTCCTTCCCCGCCAGCCAAGAACCATTCGCTTACTAGTTTTACCGTAGAATAGCGAATGGTTCTTGCCCTGAACCCGAGTGCAACCTTTAGTCCAGTAACCGAACGCAGAGAGTGGTACCGGAAAGTGGTTCAGGGCCTATTGTTGAATAACTCGCCTAGTCATGATAGTAAAGGCGAATGGTAATGATTTCGGCAGTTAAACGTCCGACCGTTAGAGCGTCTACCCCTCTGCAAGGCGGCCCAAATGAGCAAAGAAACAATCTCAGAACTTTTCGAAGTCAAGCCCGGCAAGAAGGTCCGCCTAAAAGACTCTGAAGCTTCCCGCCTCGAAAAAAAACTCTTCGCAACCTCCGACAAGAAAGAAGCAAAAAAAGAAGCGGAACTCATCCTCGAAAAAGACCTTTCAATAATGCGTGAAGCCCAGGAACTCCTTTACGCCAACAACCTTCACTCCATACTCATAATTTTCCAGGCAATGGATGCAGCAGGTAAAGACAGCATGATAAGCCACGTGATGTCCGGGTTAAATCCCCAGGGCTGTCAGGTTTACAGCTTCAAAGTGCCCTCCAACGAAGAACTGGAACATAACTTCCTCTGGAGATATATGAAGGCCCTGCCGGAACGCGGCAGGATAGGAATATTTAACAGGTCGCATTACGAGGAAGTGCTCGTCGTAAAGGTGCACCGGGAACTGCTGGAGCGCCAGCGCCTGCCGGACGGAAAATCAGAAAAAGAATTGTGGAAGGAAAGATACGAGGATATTAACAACCTTGAACTGCACTTGTCGCGAAACGGGACTCTGGTATTAAAATTCTTCCTGCATATTTCCAGGGATGAGCAGAAAGAACGCTTCATTGAACGCCTGAATAACCCTTCCAAAAACTGGAAATTCTCCGAAGCTGATGTGAGGGAACGGAGTTTCTGGGAAGATTACAAAAAAGCCTACGAAGAGGCCCTCTCCTCAACAAGCACGACTTGGGCGCCGTGGCACATAATCCCTTCCGATCACAAATGGGCGGCAAGAACCGCGGTTGCGAGAATAATCACGGAGAAAATAAAATCCCTTAAGCTTCGCCCGCCTGAGGTATCCGAAGACACAAGAATACAGCTCGGCAAAGCGAAGAAACTGCTCATAGACGAATCCCGCGAAAAATGATCAGCCTGCTTTAATGCAGGAGATGAAGGCTTCATAAGCCCACTGCTCCCACTCTTCCTTCACGCCTATTCCCTTAAGGTCTCCATAAGTACCGGCTAAAAATCCTCCCTTTCCCCGGAAGAACAACCTTGCCATCTTCACTGCCTCATCCTGTATTTTCTTCTTGTCCCCGGTGGGGTAGACCCGCTGAATGTCTACCGGAGAATAAAGGGCAACCTTAAGCTCCTGAAGTTTCTCCGAAAGGAATTCCAGCCCGTACACGGCCGGTTGGTCAAACTGGAGCACATTAATTCCCGCTTCCGCAAGGTCCTCAAGTATCATCCGGTTGTAGCCGCAGGAGTGCATTATTACATTCATGCCCTTGGAATGGGCCGCAGTGCAGAGGCGTATATATAGAGGCTTGTAGATTTCGCGCCACATATCGGGATTAATTAGCAGCCGGTCCTGAATTCCCCAGTCTTCGGCAAACATTACGGCATCAGCGCCGGTATCTCCGATGCGCAGTATTATCTTTTCAAGGGCACCCGTAACTATATCGTGAAGCCTGTCCACATTCTCCCTTTCAAGCACCAGGTCCTGCAGGAATATTTCCATCTTTCTGAGATACCTGCAGATGGCGAAAGGAAATCCCGGCAGGGAAGCGACCCTGTACCTTGAAAGCTTGTCTTCCTCGAAAACCTTTCTCATTTTCCCATAATCATCGGAACCGTCAAAGTCAGGGATTTTGAGATCTTTCAGGGCGTCCCAGCTCTCAAGCGCGGGCTTGAATATTTCTCCCCCGGCTCCCATGTCCTTGACCCTGTACCAGATGTTGCCCCACATATCGTCATAGTATTCAAAATTGCCCTCTATACGGCGCGTTTGCGTAAATCCCTTAGGGGAGATCTTCCCTCCCCACACAAGATCTGAACGCTGGGCAACTCTCTTGCCGAAAGAAATACCTATCCTGTCAGGTGATTTGAATTCCGCGTTCTTTCTTATAACCTCTCTGGGTGTCATCATTGGAAGTTGTACCTCGTCATTATTAGAATTTGAATCTGGTTTTCTTTATCATGCTCTCAAAAAGTTCTTGCGCCTTAAGCGTCGGGAGGCGGCTTACGAGCACATCATTTATGAAAGCGCGGAACGCGAGCTCTTTGCTCCTGCTTACCACTGCCTTGACAAGCGTTTCCTGGTTCACCACATGCCTGTAGACGAGCGTGTTGACGCCGTCCGGAAGGCCGCCGCTGTAAACCGGCGAAGCTCCGCCTTCCGAGAATACCGCGTTTGTCTCAACGACAGCACCAAGCGGCAGCCCCGCGTGCTGGCCGCAGTTCGGCATATTCACATTCGTGACAAAGGTTGTCTTTCCGAGCACGGCAAGCATCTGGTTCATATATTCTTCGCCGCTCGCGTTAATCTCGGGATAGATTCCCGACTTCAACACCTTCGCGGTTTGTTTAGGCGCGTTCCTGAACCTGTTTATTCTGTAGGAATACGGTGTCAGCCCGAAACCCCACTTCAGGCAGGAATCCCTGTCAGTCAGGAAGTAGGGAACGAATTCAGAAAGGTGGCGGTCTCCCGCGGCGGCAATGACCCCGAATCTCCTGGAAAGCTCATAGCCAACCTGGTGCGCGTTCTTCCACATTGAACCTTCCCTCGTGAGCCCTATCACTTTTCCGAATTTTGACACTATTTTCGGGTCGTTTACATGCTTCATAAAGAGCTTGAAGACATCGGTTCCCCTGCACTCCGCTTTTGTTATCCAGGTAAAATGATTTATTCCCAGTATGTTCGCCCGTATCTCGCCGCGCTCCGGTTTATTCTCGCCGGTCTCAAGCGCGTACATCTCCGCGAGCAGTCTTTGCGTGCCGAAAACTTCGTGGCAGCAGCCCCAGGCCTTGATGCCGGGAAAGCCTTCGTAAAGCGTCCGCGTGCAAATTGTCATAGGGTTTGTGAAGTTTAAGCAGTACGCCTTAGGGGCGTATTTTTTTATTGCAGCGGCAAAACCAAGATAGTCCTTTATAGTCCGAAGCGACCTGATACTGCCGCCCGGCCCGAC
>CAIOVX010000005.1 GCA_903861835.1 Candidatus Firestoneibacteriota bacterium
CTGGTATCCGTTATATCAAAGCCAAGTGCTCCTGTTTCTGCCATTATTATACTCCAAATGTTCGTACGGTCAAGGAAATATCCCTCTTTTGTGAATATTTCCCTCTGAATTGCCTATATGACTCCCAGATCTCGGCCTAATCCTCGTAAATATCCTGTTTTTGGGCAAGCTCACCCACTCGGGTCTTTTTCAACAGCAGCTATTTGTTGCTCCGTTTCTAATTATCCGCTTACCGGATTTAATTTTCTGATATTTTTCATCAGTTCAGCAAACACCTTCTCGGTGATAGCAACCTCGGCCAGCATCAGACAATAATATCGCGCATGTTTGATTAGCCTTGCTCCTGTCTTTATCAACTTTAACTGGATCGTTTTTAACGACCAGTGCTTGATCTTCTTTGGTAACACCAACGTCCTTAAGAAATTCCCCAAATCATAAGCCAAAATAAACAGCTTTAATCTCGCCTCGTTCTCCTTGAATTTCTTGCATGACAATTTCGTCCAATTCAGCGTGTTTTTGCCTTCCTTAATCCACTGCTCACAGGTTCCTCGTTTGTTGTAAAACTTCACGACCTTCTTTTCGCGCCATTTTAAGTTCGTGATAATAAACCCAACTCGCGGAAACAATTCATCCGGGTAATGCTCTACTTTGGCAATGACTCTTCTTGCTTTGTCCCATGACTTTGCCTGATACATGCAGTCCTTGTACAGTGTGATAAGCTTATTGTCTTTATTCTTCTGAACCGGCTTTACCAATAACTCGGATATCTCTTCCGTAAGGCAGTTATTCTCCTTTAGCCTAATAACGTATTTTACGCCAAGCTCTTCGCAGAGCTCGTAGAGTTTCGGCAAGCCAAAAGCCGCATCGGCTCGAAGTTTTACCTTAAACCCCTTGTCTATATAATTCCTTAAAACAGGCTCTATAAACTCCAGCCATTCATCTGCGCTATGGACATTCCCGGGTCTTAGTTTTGCCTTAAGACAATCTCCGTATTGATTGAAACAGAAGAGAGGGTGATAGCATTTTGATCCGAAATAGCCATTGTATGCACTGCCTTCCTGTCCGCCATAAACCGGACTTTCTGATGAATCCATATCAAGTACTATTTCTTTTACGCCTCTGATAGAATCAACTTTCGCTATCCAGTCCATTAGCATTTCATCAAGCTTTTCCAGATTCTTTCCTTCTGTCAGTATTTCCGTTTCAAATTTGCCTACGGTTGCCTCACTGCTTCCGCTTTTCAATAATGCTCGTTCACCAAGTACTGCCCTTAAAGCAGGGTCATTTCGAAGTTGATTGGCGTCGTTTACATCCTCGTAGCCGGCCAAGCGGCTATAGATGGATTGTCTCAATAGTTCGGTCAAGTTGTGTTGAATATTTCTCCCAAATCTTTTCTCGACCAGATAGTCTTCAGTTAAAGCCGTCAGCCCCATTTTCTCGTCAAGTTCTCTGATGGCAATTAATCCACCGTCCGAAGTTATTTCCGAACCCTTGAAATATGCCTTCACTTTGTCGGTAAAACTGAGTTTAAAACAGTGTTTTTTAGCTTCACCCACTGGGTTCTCTCCTTTTCAACACGCAAAACCTTCGATTTCCCTTATTATACAACACTTTTAGCCGTTTTTCACCCCATCCTTTTCAATTTGATATAACGGATACGGGCTCAAATTCCTATAACAGCAACAATCTGCCGGTATTCTTCCGTTTTCCGAGTTACCGCCTGTTTACGGCTGAAGACAAAACTCCTATTATCTTTAATCCGGTTTTCACGCCTGTAATTTTGAGAATGACTGCCTTTATTTTCAGCGAGGTTTTCGCATCTTTCTTCTTTCTCAAGAACTGCAAGAGATACTTATTATTTAGCAGGTCCCTTTCCCCTGCGGCGTATTTTAGGGCTGTTGCTTTCTCATCGGCTTGAAGCTTAAATACTCCGGTAAGTTTCTCGGCGAAAATCATGGAAAAGAAACCGCAAAGCACTCTCTTTTGCGCTTCCGGAAGCTGTGCTCCCTTGAAATACTTGTACCAGTATTCAAATGTCTTCATCTGACTCAGCAGAGTTTCAAGGTTTGGCTCGGTAGAAGCAGACCCGCTCCTTTTTTTTCTGTAAACAAAAAGAGCTTCTTCACAGCTCCCATATTTATCGGACGCTAAAATAGCTTTTAGCAGAAAATCAAGATCTTCAGAAGCTTTAGTCGCCTGACTGAACCTCAGCTTGTTTTCTCTTATCAACGCCGTGCTGTAAACCACAGACCAGGAGCTCCAATCAAAACCGTTTTCTTCAATGGTTGCCGCAATTATTCCTGCCCGTTCCAACCCGTCAAGTTTCAGCCCGTAATTTCCGCTCATGTTTCCGAAATACTTGCCGGAGAGTTCGTCAAAAGATAGGTGCCCTGCGAATATCAAATCTTTGCGGCTTGTTTTGTCAATGAACCCGTTCAGCTTAACAAGGCAATCTTTCACAAGGAAATCATCGGGATCAAGAAAAATGAGGTAATCTCCCTTCGCTTCATCTAAACCTGAATTTCTGGCGGCCGAGACGCCGCCGTTAACCCTGTGAATCACCTTAATTCTTTGGTCTTTTCCGGCATACTCATCGCACAACGCGGGACAGGCGTCAGGAGAACCGTCGTCAACAAGAATTACTTCGTAATCTGTAAAGGGTTGCGCCAATATGCTATCCATACACTGAGGCAAGTAGCGCTCTACTTTAAAAACCGGGACAATCAGGCTAAACCTTGGCATTGCTATTCCCGCCTTCTAAGCTTTTTTTTAATTCCCTCATTGTGTTTCTGCTCAGTTCCACCCTCTTATCCCCTCTTCGAATAACACTGAATACGGCGACCTTCAACCTCAGGTTAATAAATATCGCGGCTCTGACTATTTTCTCCGGGAAATCCCCGTAATACTTCCTGAAATAATACAATTCACTTTTGTACATTTCAACAAAGACTCTCTCAAGGTTCTGGCCGCTGCTCTTGAATTGATGGTGAACAACAAGGGCCTGCGGAAGATAATAAAGCTCAAAGCCCGAGGCGGCTATTCTCCGGCAAATATCAGTTTCTTCTCCATAGAGGAAGAAGTTCTCGTCAAAACTCCCGGCTTTTTTGAGCGCCGCTCTCTTTACAAGCAGGCAGGAACCTCCGGCCCAGGCGATTTTTCTCGGCCGCTCCCCGGCGTATAACATCTTCTTAACAAAGCCAATGGTTTTGACTGCCAGGAGAATATAGGACCCGAAGAATAACCTGCTCAGCAGCGCCCCGAATACATTCGGATACAGGTAATTATATGAGACCTGAAGCGAACCGTCGGTATTGAGAAGTCTTGGCGCAAGGACGCCCGCCCGGGGATTGCTCTTCTGAAAATCGCCGAAAACATTCAGGATGTCATTCACAAATTCTACATCACTGTTCATAATAACAATATCTTCACCCGTGGAAACATTTATTCCCTGATTCACGGCCGCGCCGAAGCCCGGGTTTTCCTTGTTGGCAATAAGAACAACCGAAGGAAACGCCCGGCTGACCATATAACTGCTGCCGTCAAAGGACGCATTGTCAACCACAATGATTTCAGGTTTCCACTTTCCGCATTTTTCAAGAAGCGAATTCAGGCATTTTTCGAGGTATTCTTTTGTGTTCCAGCTTACTATTACAAAGGAGGTCTTATTCATTTTCCAGGAGCTCTCTGTATTCGGTTTGAAGTTTCTTGATGCATATCTTGATATCAAATATTTCTTCGGCGCGCCTTCTCCCTTCACTGCCGAGTGTCATGCGCAAACCCTCGTTTCCGGCGAGCAACCTCATCGCCCGGGCAAGTTCGGAAGGATTTTTTGGTCTGACAAGTATTCCCGCGCCGCCGTTGCCAAGGAGCTCGGGAGTGCCGCCGGTATTTGTACCGATAACAGGCTTGCCGCAAGACATCGCTTCCATTAATACCCTGCCAAAGGGCTCGGCGTGCGTAGGAAGCACCAGGACATCGACAAGCTGCATGATCTTTTCCATGTCTTTTCTGAAACCGGTATAAATAACTCTGCCCTCCGGAATCAGCCAGGTGGCAATATTTCTCATTTCGGATTCTACTGCCCTGTCTTCAGCGCTCATACTTCCGCCCACTACAAAAAACCTGGCAGAAGGAATGAAGCCGGCAACTTCCGCGGCAGCGCGGATGAAATCGTCGTGACCCTTACCGAGAGAAATCCTTCCTATAACGGCAAAAACAACATCTTCCCTGCCTATTTTGAATTCCTCGCGAAACTTCCACCTTTCCGCCGAATCTTTATAATTTGAGGAATCTATCCCGGTATATATTACTTTTACTTTGGCCGGCCTCTTTCCGAAAAGATCAAATCTAGAGGCGATATTTGAGCCGTTGCAATAAATGGCGTCAGGAAGAAAAGAAAAGAGCCGCTCAAGATCAATTTTTTCGTTGTAGATAAGGTTTCGCATATGCCAGACTACCTGCCTGCCTGTTTTTCTTCCCGCCAGCCAGGCGAAAAGATTGGTCCTTAAATCATTGCCGTGCAGGATATCTATTTCGTTTTCTTTTATAAATACTGCAAGTTTTCCGAGCGTTCCCTTGACGCCTACCAGCGCCCGTATTCTCGGGTAAGAGATATTCAGCGTTTTGATACCCCTCTTGTTCAGCTCGGAATTAAAGGCCCCGCCGCCCGGAAGGGCAAAGAAAACCTCAAACAACTCCTTATCAATATTGTCCGCTATCATAAGCAGGCTCTTTTCCGCTCCCGCGAGAAAAGTATTTCCGTGCAAGTAAAGTATTCTTGTTTTTTTCATATCCTATTTCCTCTTTTTAATGACTCTTGCAGGTATTCCGACAGCCACAGAGTATTCCGGAATATCTCCGACAACAACAGCGCCTGCCCCTATGACTGAACCCCTGCCGATTTTAACGCCGTCAAGCACCTTAACGCCGGCTCCAAGCCAGACATCATCTGCAATCTTTATTCCTTTCGCCGTGATTCCCTGCTCGTGAATAGGCCTTTCAGCGTCGGCAAAATTATGATTCTCCGGTATAAGCATCACCTGAGCCGCGATTCTTACTCCGTTTCCTATTTCAAGGCCGCCCTTCCCGTATAAAATCGCGTGTTCATTCACAGTGCAGTTCGCTCCGAGTTTAATACTGCCGCCGTGCGTCTTTAAGATACAGCCGGAGGAAAGATACGAGTCCCTGCCTATTGTTATGAAAGCAATATCGTTTTCCACGGACAGCGCCGCGCGCGGTTCAATCACTACATTGTCCCCGAGAGTAATCCGCCGGCCGCGTCTTATCGAAGCCCCCGGAGAAACATAAACATTGGCCCCGCAAGCGGTTATTCCCCGCGCAAAACACAGGGTCTTTTTGACCGCATTGCGAAGCGCAACATATAGCCAGCTTTTTTTCATTTCAACCTCTCGTTATCTTGCCGATAAGTTCTTGAATTCTGTCTTTGAATGTGTGCTTGGCCAGGACTTCTTTCCTTCCCGCTTCGGCTATTGTCTTCGCTTCTGCGGGATGAGCAATATAATAGAGTAGCAGTTCTTTCAAATGCCCGGCGTTGTCAAATATTACCAGATGCTTCCTGTCTTTAAAAAGCGTCAGGACATCTTTCTGTCTGTCGCAAAACAGCAAGATCCCGCACGCCATTGCCTCAAAAACTCTCGGACTCGCCTGATAGCAGGGAATCTTGCCGGCAGGGTCTTTATAATGAATGCAAATAGCCGCTTTTGAAGAGGAATATATTTTCCTCCAATCTTCCGGCCCGGTTCTATTGCCTCTAACTTTGCTTTTCAGCCGGGAATCCTCCGGAAGTGTTTCCCAGCCCGGGCCCCAAACCCCAAGGTCTATTTTTGACAGAGCCTCAAGAAGAACCCTCCTGTTTTGATATAAGTCTGTATTGCCGGAACCGACGAAAGAAACATCATTGCCGTATAAGGCTTTTTCTTTGGAAGCAATTTCAACCGGCGCGTGCAGGTCAGGATCGCACGCGAAAGGCAGCCACTCAAGTCTCTTTATATTGTGCCTGCCCAGTATTTCGACC
>CAIOVX010000006.1 GCA_903861835.1 Candidatus Firestoneibacteriota bacterium
AAACCTTCTTTAGCGGTCCTGAGACAACAGTCATGTTGTTGCACCCATATTCCGAGTACTTAAATAAGTTCACCGGCATACTCAGTCAGACTAACCCAAATATGGAAGATAAAAGAATCAAGTTCGCAATGCTGCCTACCATATTAAGAGACAAGGGGCTTCTAAAATGTACCGCTATTGATGAACTGGTAGTCACTTTGATGCTCTATGACGATATAAACACATTAGATTTCGGTGGAGTAGACCCAAATTATACTCACTTTGACTCAATCACCGGGAAGATAGTAGTCAACCAAGATGTGTTAAAAACTCTCTGCATGACAGAAGAACAATATGAAAAAGCAATCAATGGTTTGGTAATGAAGAAATACTTTAAGAGACAAATAATAGTAGCGGAGCAGAAATCAAATAACAATTTGTTCTATGTAGCCGATGCAACATTGGAAAATGCCGTTAGAGTGATAAATCAATATCCCAAAAAGAAATGCTGCGTAATAACAATTTTGAGGCCTAAGTACCGGGTAAGAAGCAGAAGTGACAAACAATACAAAAAGTTTATGAGAAAGAAAAACCACAAAAGTACAAGGATTGGGATAAGCAAGAAGACAAAGCAAGTGCCGAATAGCTTTAAGGCGGTATCCGCAATATGAACATGATAAATGCTTACATAAACAATAGATACTCAAAGACTTCCATATATATGGTTAAATGTCCGAATACACAAAGCACTCCATTCCCATCTATAATCACCAAAAGTTCTCTCTTCGCATATTCCGCTACTATTACTCTTTATGCTTATAACTTCTTTATAGCTGGCTCTCTCACTGCCACATTCCGGATTTTCATGCTCACATGCTACTACTTCCCCCCGTAAGCGAATGAAACCACGGTTTACAACTATATACGATGGTCTGAAGCAAACAAATCACTATAACCCAGGAGGGACAATAAAATGCTCAAAATTTCAATAGAAAATGTAAGTACGATGAATATGCTCTATGGATATGAACATTCAAAGAACCACTACACCAAGGAAACTAGAGCAAAAATGAGAAGTATTGCAAATAAAATCAGGAAACAGGTCGGAGATGTGAAAATGGACGGAATATTGGATTTAGAGTTGCAAGTCTACACAAAGGATATTCGAAAGATAGACACAATAAATGTGGCACATTTGTTCTTGAATGCCGGCAACGGTATCGGATGGGACGACTCTCAAGCGTGGCATCTAAAGATTGACCGGTTCTATGTGCCCGATGGGGAAGAACGCACCGTCTGCATAGTCCGGAAGCATGGGGAAATAGCAGAATCATGTTTGGAAGGCAAGGTCGCCTCAAAGACCACTAGCGTAACAAAGGAGAACAAATCATGAGTAAAGAAAGAATACTAAAACTAATTGAAAAAGCATTAGAGGCAGAGAAAGTAATGAAGGCAATTGAATACTTGGAAAGCATTAGGGAAAAGGACGGTTGCCTGGAATACATTGATGTGATTATTGATGAGATGGAGTTCCCCCCTGATGAGCGTGATAGGTTGGTTGAAGCATGTAATGCGGCCGCCGCTTTGGGTAAAGAAACATGCGAAGTGGAAGCATATTGCCGGGACGGGATATCCTTCCTGCTATGTGATTTGTTGGCAGAAGGGAAGAGCAAGGAAGCAATATACGAAGTATTGAAAAAAAGGCTAGTGGAAGACAGAGAATATTATAATTCATGTAGGCCGAAATAAAGAGAAATTTTGATTATTAATCGGCCAACCGGGAGGTGGTGAAAAATATGATTGCATAATACGCTGTAAAAACGACTTTGAGACGGTAGAATACAATTTAATAATTTGAACTTAATCAAAAAACAGAATCTATTCTACTTGCAAGAAACAAGTTCTACGTAACATGCTGGAAAGACTGCTTCAGTACAATAAAACATATGCGTTCTTTTGAAATAATTCTATAACGCACTCAATAATACTAGGCAGCCCTACATGACGGTTGCCCCGGCGGAAAAAGGCTCGTGATACTGCGAGTTTAGCCTGGGGCTTGGGCATCCAATTAGAAAAACCCTAATATTCTGATAGTCAGTGCCGGGAGGCTCTGACATCAACCAAAGGGTATGCAAATGGGGGATACAAAAGATAGCAGTTCTTTGCGAAAACCGGAGCAGCGGCTCTTAACAACAAGAGAAGCAGCGGTGTATTTAGGAATCGCAGAAGGGACTATTTACAACCTAGTGAGCGAGAAAGCGATAGATGTAGTTAGATTGAAAGGCCTAAAGAGAGGCATAAGGTTTGACAAGGTCAATCTTGACTGCTTAATCGCCGAGGGTACAAGTAAGGCTCACCAATTTAGCGTCTGAGACGGTTTCAGGCGGACTAAATGTAGTGTGATTCCGGTTAATGAATAGATTAAATAGCAGAAGAAGTAGTAAACGGTCGCGCCACGGGCTTATGACCCGTGGCAGTTGACCAAGATTCAAAATTCAAAAAGAACTAGACTATGGGAATAGTTTAGGAGGAGTCAAAATGCGAATATTCAAAATAACAAATAAAAGCGGTAAGGATTCATGGGGTGTAGATTGGAAAGATGAGTCAAGAGATAAAAGAATGAGAATGATTATCGGAACAAAGAAAGAAGCAGTGGGGGTAATGGCGAAAATACGCACAGATATTTTTCAGAAGGGCTATTTTGAGATGAAAGCTTTTACTGATAAAAACTTTGAACTTGCCGCTGAAGAGTACATCGCCCATGCCAAGAAGGAAAAGAATTCCATTAAAGATGATGTCCGCGTTCTAAGGAAATTTGGTGATTTCAAGGCAGTTTCTACAGCGGGAAGGCAAGTAAGGGAATTGATGCTTTCCGAAATAACAGTAAAAGTTGTAGAAGATTATAAGTCCTTTTTTAGTGAAGGCAGAGAAAAGGCAACTGTAAATAGGGCCTTGGCGGTACTAAAGCACTTCTTCTTTTGTTGTATTAAATGGAAGTATGTAGAAGATAACCCCGTTTGTTCCGTGAAGATGTATAAAGTAGACAATGCAAGACAAAGGTTTCTAGAACTAAATGAAATAGAAGCATTGCTAAGTGCCTGTGACAACTGTGATGTAAAAGCAAAATATTTAAAATCGATTGTATTGATTGCGTTAAACACAGGAATGAGAAGGGGAGAGATAATGACTCTGAAATGGGAAAACATTGATATTCCAAGAAAAATAATTTATACTGGGATAACAAAGAATGGCGAAAAGCAAACGAAACAAATGAATGAGGAGTTGGTGGGAGTGTTTAAGTCTTTAACCCCATTGCGTGCTCAAGGGGATAAGTATTTCTTTAATACATATATATTCACAAACAAAGAAGGCAAGCAGATTATAGATATTAAGAAATCTTTTAAGAGTGCTTTAAAACGTGCTGGGTTAACGGGAGTTACATTTCACACGCTTCGTCACACTTTTGCGTCGCATTTAATTATGAAGACTGGTAACATCATGCTTGTAAAGAAATCTTTGGGGCAGAAATGCGTTGCCATGGCGGAGCGTTATAGTCATCTCAGTCCGGATTTCAAGAATACTGCAATCGAAGATTTATATAAGAAAATTGATGGCAGAAATCCGGCAGATTTGTTAGGTGAGAAGAATATTTGTGGTGATGGTATCTGAAAAGACTTGATGGAATAAGAGAAGCTGGTGTAGCTCAGTTGGTAGAGCAGCGCACTTGTAATGCGCAGGTCGCGGGTTCGAATCCCTTCACCAGCTCCAATAACCGATAGATTCCGCGAAAGCGGAATAGCAAGAAAAAAGGCCCGGTAACGGGCCTTTTTTGCATTTACCGGCGTTTTTGGAGTAAAATGGAACTCAAAGGGCGTTTTAGGGGTCAAACAGGTAAACGGAGGTAAATATGCTGAAAAAAATACTGATTGTAATCACGATTCTTGCGGCAGGCGCGGCAATCGCGCTCTTTTTCGCGGGGAGAAGGCATCACCCTATGAATATGGAGCAAAGAACATCCTTTATATTGAATAAACTCTCCGGAGAACTTCAGCTTGATGAACCGCAGAGAAAGACCGCGGAGAAGATAGGCGCGCAGATAATGGAAAAGATGAAAGCCGGCCGGCAAGACGAGGGAGAGATAACAAAGGCGCTGGCGGAACAGGTGAGCGGCGACAAGATCGACCAGGATAAACTGAACAAATTTCTCAACAATAAGCGCAAGGGAATGGACGAAATGAGAAAGTTCCTGATAAGCAAGCTTTCCGAATTTCACGCGGTTCTGACAAAGGAACAGAGGGTCAAATTCGCGGCCATAATCAAAGAAGGAAAACTTGGCGGCGGTTTTGGCGGGCACGGCAGGAATGAACCGCCCCCGCCTCCGGGGCCGCAGGTATCGGAGAAAAAGGGCATCCCCGCAAAATGAATGAGGCCGTTTTTGCCGGAATAATAAAGGAGACAAAAGGCGTCGTTCTCTCGGCGATTAAGAAGAATCTTGCCGGGCACTACGCGCACGCGGTGGATGATGTGGCGCAGGAGACTTACGTCAGGGCTTATAACGCGCTTGCTTCCGGAAAATTCAGGAACGATTCAGCGCTTTCCACCTGGCTCTATACCATCGCCAGGAACGAAGCGTTGAGGATGAACGCCAGGCTGAAGCGGGAGGAGAGAAAGAACGAAAATTCCTGGATCTTCGGCCTCTTCCAGACAGGGAATAATCCGGTAAAGGAAAAAGATCTTGAATCCGACGTTTCCGAGCTTAGAAAGCATATTTCCTCACTGTCCCTGCGTTACAGGAGCATAATGGCGCTCTACTGCGACGGGTTCAGCGACGCGGAGATCTCAGAAAAACTGGAACTCCCCGTGGGAACAGTGAAATCAAGCAAATACAGGGCGACGGAAGAACTCCGGCGACTCATGTTGAAGGGGGGGTGAGCAGCATGCCTGACATTGACGCGGAAATAAATAAGAGGCTGGCGGACGAGGGCTGGGACCTGATGATTGCCGGAAGGGTAGCGGTTTTAAAACGCGAGAGAGCGGGAAAAACGCAGGCCTGGATAGCCGCCGCTGCTTCTCTTTTGATGCTGCTCTACGCCGGAATCTATTATGAGTCCTCCGGGAAAGCGGTATATGAAAGTTCCGTTGAATCGGTGCTGAAGGACGCGCTTCCCGGTTATTACAGCGCGCGTGTTATTTCAAGCGATTTAGAGACGAATCTGCTACAATACACTTCAGCGGTTGAATAACCGTAAAAAGGAAAACTAAATGAAAAAAGCATTAGGGATATTGTTGCTCTCCGCTTTCTTTTCGTTTCAGCTTTACGCAGCCGACCTTTCATTTGAGGACTGCATGAAGGAAGCGGCGGCGGGGAACAAGGATTTAAAATCCGCCGCGGAAAAACTCGCGCAGGCGGAATTCAATAAGGCCGTCGCGGATTCATCCCTCTGGCCTATTTTGAGCGCCACGGGTTCCCTCGGCGAAAATGTCACAAATTCAACCCTGTCATCGTCATATAACCTGCTCGCTTCCTACAGTATCTTTGACGGTTTTAACTCGAAATACTCCATAGCCCAGGCGGAAGAGCAGCTGAAATACGCCAGAACGGTATATGACACAACTTCCGCCTCGGTAAGGCTGAAAGTAAGGACCGCCTTCATTGATGTAATGAAAGCGCAGAACCTCGTCAGTATTTCCGCCGACATAACGGCAAGAAGGAAGCAGAGCGCGGCAATGATAAAATTGCGTTACGAGGGCGGAAATGAGCATAAGGGTTCCTGGTTGCTTGCCGAAGCCAATTACACGCAGGCAAAGTATGACCAGGCGGCTGCAACTAGAGGGCTTGACCTTGCGAGAAAAGAACTCTGCCTTGCTCTTGGCAGGAGAGAGGACAGCCTGTTTAAAGTAAAAGAGAACTTTTCCTTAACGGCCAAATTGTCCGCAAAAAATGACTATAAGACATTAGCTTTGGAATCACCGCAGGTTTTGGGCGCCGGATTTCTGGCGAGCATCGCGGAGTACGCGCTAAATCAGTCTTATACCGGCAATTACCCGTCATTGAACGCTACCGCCGGATATGGCGGCAGCGCAGTGAACGGGGGCGCTCTCACAAGTCAGTTCACTCTCGGGCTTTCAGCTTCCTACACTTTTTTTGACGGCATGAAGACAAAGAACGAATCGGATAAGGCGGCCTCTGCTCTCAGACAGGCAAGGATAGACCTGGACAATGCCGTAATCAGCGCGGTGTTTCAGCTGCAGCAGTCCTGGACGGGGCTGTTGAACGCTGCGGACCAGGTTGACTCCCAGCAGAAGTTCTACGAAGCCAACGCGGAACGCACAAAGATAGCGGATGCGCAGTATGATCAGGGCCTGCTCACTTTTGACAACTGGACACTCATAGAAGACCAGATGATAAGTTCGGAAAAAAATTATTTGAACGCGAGGGCATCGGCTCTTTCAGCCGAGGCCGCGTGGCTGAATGTTTTAGGAAGGACAATGGAATCTTATTTCAAATGATAACTGCCGTTACAAGGGGGCTTCAAGATGACGCTTAATAATAAAAAGTTCATAACACTGGTACTGGCGCTTGCCGCCGGCGAGGTTTTCATTTTCGGCTGCGCGGCGAAGAAGGCCGGCACCGCGGAAACAACGAAGATCGTTAACGCCTCGATCGGTTCAATAAAATCCAAAATAACCTCTACCGGGACGGTTCAGCCCAAGAACAGGGTTGAAATCAGGCCTACCACGGACGGCAGGGTGGAAGACATCCTGGTTAACGAAGGCGATCACGTTAAGAAGGGGCAGATACTTGCCTGGATGAGCTCGCAGGAAAGGGCTTCCCTGCTTGACGCGGCAAGGGCAAAAGGTTCCGCTGAACTTAAGTACTGGCAGGATGTATATAAACCGACTCCCCTAATCGCTCCCATAGACGGCGAAGTTATTGTGCGCGCGGTTGAACCGGGGCAATCGGTCACGGCTGCGACAGCGGTGCTTGTGCTCTCGGACCAGCTGATAGTAGTGGCTACTGTTGATGAAACAGACATAGGTAAAGTGCTTGTAGGCCAGAACTCGCTCGCCGGTCTTGATGCGTATCCCGATGTCTCGGCGAGGGGAAAGGTTGATCACATTTCCTATGAATCAAAGACGGTAAACAATGTCACCACCTATGAAGTCGATATTATTCCTGAGAAAGTGCCCTCGGTCTTTAGGTCCGGAATGACGGCCAATGTGACCATATTTGATAAGCAGAAAGCGAATGTTCTTGTGATTCCGCTTGAAGCTGTAACCGTCGACAACACCGGCAGTTATGTGAGCGTTGATACCGGTATTCCCGGCAAGCCCGAGAAAAGAAAGATTGAAACCGGCATGAATGACCTTTCAAATGTTGAAGTTGTAAGCGGAATAACGGAGGCCGAAAAGATTATAGTAACCTCAAAGAAGTTCGCTCTTAACCAGCAGTCAGCGGGAACAAATCCGTTCTTCACGCAGCCGAGGGCGAGAACAACCACAGGCGGGCAGGCCGCGCAGGGCGGGCAGAGCGGGGCAGGTCAGGGGGCAGGTCAGAGCCAGCCGGCGGCTTCAGGAGCGCAGGGGCAGTCAAGGTGATAGAACTTAAAAACATAAGCAAGACCTACCGTATGGGAAGCATAGACGTACAGGCCCTGAAAGGCGTGACCCTAAAGATTGAACAGGGCGAGTTTGTGTCTATAATGGGACCGTCCGGCTCGGGGAAATCCACCTTGCTTCACATACTGGGTTTCCTTGACAGGCCCGACAGCGGAACCTACACGCTGCTTGGCGAGGATGTCTCAAAACTTAAGGATGACAGTCTCGCGGTGCTCCGCAATAATGTCGCGGGTTTTGTCTTTCAGCAGTTTTACCTGCTCCCGCGGTTAAGCGCCGCTGACAATGTTTCACTGCCGCTGATTTATGCCGGCAGTAAGGACCTGAAAGCCCGTTCCGAGCAAAAACTGGAAAGCGTGGGGCTGGCGGACCGTGTCCGGCATAATCCGTCGGAACTTTCCGGCGGCCAGCAGCAGCGGGTTGCCATCGCCAGGGC
>CAIOVX010000007.1 GCA_903861835.1 Candidatus Firestoneibacteriota bacterium
AAAACCTATTCATAAGCTACTCGTTGATAACGGCGTAAATATATTCTTTCACGGGCACGACCATCTCTTCGCGAAACAGGAGAGAGACGGCGTGATTTATCAGGAAGTGCCCCAGCCAAGCGCTAAAAATACAGGAAACCCGGGTCCGGACGGAGAATACGGATACAAAGAAGGAATAATTCTAGGAAGTTCGGGTTATCTTCGCGTAAATGTGTCAGCTGACAAGGTCGTCGTTGAATATATAAGAAGGTACCTCGGTAAAAACGCGTCCACGGAACACCCGGACGGCGAGATCGCCTGCAGATACGAAATCACCACCCCCAAATAGCCCGAGAATGAATATTGAACACCTTCCTCCGGAAAGGTATAATTAATTCTATTCAGTTTCTGCGCGCTAAAAGGAAAATATGAAAGCAGTAAAGCTATACAAAACACTTAAACGTGATTTTATTCTTCCCGAAATGAGGGAAGATTGGAATGCGGCTGTTTTGCCTTTAAAAAAATATGTTCTTCCGGCCTACAAAAAAAACTCCATAGGACTTGTCCTTGATTTCGCTAAAACAATCACGCATGTTTTTACGGCAGTGGAACCCTCGCCGAAAGTAATGAAAGAAATACTCCGCAGAAACATTTCCGACGCTCTTCTTTTCGTTCACCACCCGGCTGTCTGGAATATAAATCTCGCGCCAAAAGTCTTCTCCCCGATGGATCTCAAGCTGGTCAAAGAGTTCAAGAGACGCAGGATAGCGGTCTTTAATCTCCATCATCCGCTGGATGCTTTCGGGAAGTACTCAACAAGCGCCGCCCTTGCCGAAGCGCTTGGTTTAAAGCAGTTGAAACCGTTTGCGAAATTCGACGGAGTCAGGTGCGGGGTTATCGGGAAAACAACGGTAAAGACAACCGCGGGGATTAAGGATAAACTCAAGGAGATAACCGGGCACAAAGTTAAGCTTTATCCTTACGGGAAGAATTCCATAAATCTCGGAAAGGTTGCCGTGGTTGCCGGAGGCGGGAACGGGGCTGATTTTCTGGCCGAGGCGTTCTCAAAAAGCGTAAATACTTTCATTTCCGGGATATCTGTGAAAAACAGGAATCCGCGCGCGATAAAAGCTCACGAATTCGCGGAAAAACACGGAATCAATATCCTCGGCGGGACGCATAATTCAACCGAGAAATTCGCCTGCATGAAGATGCGCGGGTATTTTGAAGCCCTGGGCCTTCCCGCGGAATTCATAGATGATAAACCCTGTTTTGAGGATATGTAATAAATATTTTCCGTAACCTTGCCGTTTTGTTAAATGCCTTAGCCTTCTCTTTGGAAAAATCCTGATTGCTTTGCGCCCCTTTTGCGTATTGTTTTTCGCGCCTGCATAGCATAAAATAGGCAATATTCAAAGGAGTTGTAGATGAGAAAAACCCTGGCAATACTGCTTCTGCTTGCTTGTTCCTTGTATTCCGGCGATTGGGAAAATATAGGTCTCGGCGGCGGCGGCGCGCAATATTCTCCCGCGAATTCACCCCACGACAAAAACATCTTCTTCGTTTCCTGCGATATGGGCGGTTTTTACAGAAGCGTTGACAGCGCTAAAACCTGGAAGATGTTTGATACGAGAAAGATAAGCGGGACAAACCGCAGCGAAGTGGCTTTCCATCCGTCGGATCCTAATATTATTTTTACCGGAAGCTCTCAGGGCCTTCAGGTTTCAAAAGATAAAGGCCTAAACTGGGAACTTCTGAAGAATCAGCCCTGGGGCAAAAAGTACATCAACGTAATTTACATAAGCAAAAAGAACCCGGCCTCGATGTTCGCTTCAGCGGAGAAAGAGGCCTGGACAAGCCCCGACGGAGGGATTTCCTGGTCGAGGATTGAAGCTCTCTCCGACGTTAAAGGATTCTTTGCAGAAGACGGCCTCTGGCTTGCGGGAACTCTTCAGGGCGTGTTTCTTTCCAAAGACAGCGGGAATGCCTGGAAACTTGTAAAAGACGGGGCAATAGCATCTTTTTGCGGCGGCAGCGGAAACGGCAGGACATTCCTTTATTGTCTTTCCGGCGGCAAGTTAAGCGTGTCATCAAATAAAGGCGAGACCTGGAAAGATTCAATGAAAGGGATAAGAAGTACTTCGGCCCTCTATAAAGTGGTTTGCGGCGAATCTCAGCCTGAAACCGCTTATGTTGACAGCAACAAAGAATACAAGGTTTACAAAACCAACGACGGTGGAGAGCAATGGGAGAACTGCTACAATCCCGGCGTGGGCTCGGGAAATACGGAGATAGGCTGGCTTTCTTATCAGTGGGGCCTCGGCTGGGGAGGGCCTTTCAATACGGGCTTCAATATTAACAGGGCGGACCCTCAAACAATAATGGGAACGAATTACGGCGAGACCATTATCTCAACAGACGGAGGCAAATCCTGGAGGCAGGTCTATTCGACTCCGGTCAACAAACCGTCCCGCTCCTCTATCTGGAAATCGCGCGGGCTTGAAGTAACGACAACCTGGAATTATTATGTAGACCCGTTTGAGAAGAACCGGCACTATATTTGCTATACGGATTTCGGTTTCGCGAGAAGCGAGGACTTTGGTTCCACCTGGGCGCTGGGCGTGGAAGGCAATCCCTGGCAAAACAGCGTTTATGAACTCGCGTTTGACAAAGAAAATAAAGGCGTGATTTACGCCGCGGCGTCAAACCAGCACGATATCCCGACCTGGACTAATGTAGACAAAGTGAAGCACCCGGGCGGGATAATAAAGTCCGAAAATTTCGGGAAAAACTGGATATCAATCTCCAAAGGGCTGCCTGCTGTTCCGGCCACTTCAATAATCAAGGACGGTAAAACACTCTATGCCGCGATGTTTGGAGACGGCGTGTACAGGTCCGATGATCTTGGGCTAAGCTGGGTGAAAAAATCAAGCGGGCTCGGGCAGGAAGGCAATAAGCACGTTCATAAACTAAAACTCGGCGCATCAGGCGCGCTATATTGCAGCATAACCGCGAAAAGAGACGGTTCAAAGTTCCCCGTTCCGGGCGGCTTATACAAGTCGGTTGATAAGGGGGAAAGCTGGACCTGCCTGCTGGAACATCCCTGGCTGATGAACTTCTCAATTCATCCGAATGACGAGAAGATTCTCTACGCGGCCGGCAGCGCTATTCCAGGGAATCACGACGCCGGAGGAATATCAAGGAGCGCGGACGGCGGGCAGACCTGGAAGAGGCTGGAGATTGATTTTCCCGTTAAGTACAGCACCTACGCTCACGCCATCGGGATATATTTTGATCCAAAAGAGAGCAGGAAAATATATATAGCCTCCCTCACGCACGGGATAATGTTCAGCGAGGACGACGGAAATACCTGGAAAGAATTTGACGGGCCCCCATTCCTCGGCGTTACGGGGGTTGTCTGGGACGAAGACACCATGTATGTTACGACCTTCGGCGGCGGTGTCTGGAGAAGGAGAAATTAGGGAACAAAGAACCCGGTAGTAGTGTCATAAGGTTGTTTGCTAAAAGTATTTCAGGAGGAGTTCCATGGAAAAAGACATAAGGCAAATGAATGAACTTGTCAAAAAGGAGAGCGATTTTATAAACGCGCTTTCCGCCGAAATAGGAAAAGTTATTGTCGGACAGCAATACCTCATCAGCAGGATGCTTGTTGGATTGCTCTCCGACGGACATCTGTTGATAGAAGGCGTGCCCGGACTGGCTAAGACCCTTTCGGTAAAGACGCTTTCTTCCGCGCTGGACATGAAGTTCCAGCGCATACAGTTCACGCCGGACCTGCTCCCCGCGGATCTTACCGGAACTTTGATATTCAACCCCAAGGACGGCGCTTTCTCCGTGAAGAAGGGCCCCGTGTTTGCCAATCTTATACTCGCCGACGAAATAAACAGGGCGCCCGCGAAAGTCCAGAGCGCCCTGCTTGAGTCAATGCAGGAACGCCAGGTGACCATCGGCGACACGACCTATCCCCTGCCGGCGCCTTTTCTTGTCATCGCCACGCAGAACCCGATAGAACAGGAAGGCACCTATCCTCTTCCGGAAGCTCAGGTTGACAGGTTTATGCTCAAGCTTAAAGTTGCATACCCGAATAAGGAAGAAGAGAACCAGATTATTGACCGGATGGCGGGCAACAAGGATATCAAGGTTAATAGGGTGGCAACTCCGGCCGATATTATCCGCGTCAAGAAAGTTATCAGCGATATTTATGTTGACGAGAAAGTGAAAAACTATGTTCTTGATCTGGTGTTTGCCACGAGGGAGCCGGAGAAATACAAACTGAACGACTTAAAGCCGCTTATTGCCTACGGCGCGTCGCCGAGGGCGAGCATCTGCTTTATCCAGGCGGCGAAGGCTCTGGCATTCATAAACGGGAGGGGATACGTGACGCCGGAAGACATTAAAATGATCGGCGCCGATATTCTGCGCCACCGCGTCATAGTTACTTACGAGGCAGAGGCGGAAGAAATAACCTCAGAGAATATAATTAAGCAGGTTTTCGACCAGATAGAGGTTCCTTAATCCATGATCTCCAAGGATATACTGAAACAGGTCCGGCGCATTGAGATAAAGACCGGCCGCCTTGTAAGCGAGACCTTCGCGGGCCAGTACGAGAGTATTTTCAAAGGGCGCGGGGTCGAGTTCGCGGAAGTGCGGGAGTACAATCCCGGCGACGACATCAGGAGCATTGACTGGAATGTCACCGCGAGGTTCGGCAAGCCATTCATCAAGAAGTTCACCGAAGAGCGCGAGCTTACCGTGGTCTTTCTTGTGGATTTTTCCGCTTCCGGGGAGTTTGGCACATCGGATAAGTTCAAGAACGAGACTGCCGCTGAGATAGTGTCGCTGTTGGCCCTTTCGGCTATCAAAAATAACGACAAGGTCGGCATGATAGGGTTCACGGATTCCATTGAAAAGACGATAATTCCAAAGAAAGGGCTGAAACACACCCTCCGCATCGTCAGAGAACTCATTTCTCACAAACCCAAAGGCAGGGGCACAAATATAAAGTCCGCTCTCCAGTATTTGAACGAAATTGTCAAAAGAAAGGCTGTGGTCTTCCTCGTTTCCGATTTTCTTGACAGGGATTATGAGAAGGACCTTAGGATCACGGCGAAAAGGCATGATCTTATCAGCATCCGCATAACCGATGAACTGGAACAGGGGCTGCCTAAGGCAGGCTTTATCGAGATTGAAGACGCCGAAACCGGACGCACCGCTGTCATAAACACTTCAGATGAAGAATTTTCGGCAAGATTCCGGGACAGCAGGCGCGCGGAACTCGATACCCTAAAAAAACTATTCAGAAGCGCGAAGGTAGACAGTATAGATATTACCGCAGGGAAGCCCTATGTCAAACCGCTTATCAATTTTTTCAGATCCAGGGCTTTGCGGTTCAGATGAGGAGGATTTCTTCTATGTACGGAAAAGTTTCTCTGCTTCTTGTCATTGCTCTCTTTCTTGTCTCCTGCGGGGGCGGATCCGCCGCGGGGTTCATCGGCGTTGAAAAGCAGAAAGAGTACGCCAACGAACTGAAAGAAAAGGGGCTGTATCCTCAGGCTGTCGCGGAATTTAGAAAACTGCAGGAGCAGGGCGGCCTCTCCGGGAACGAGAGCGCGAATATCTCCTACATCATCGGCAAGATATATATGGAAGACCTGAACGATTATCAGAACGCCCTGGCTGAATTCATAAAAGTCAAAGTGCTGGCGCCCGGAAGCAATCTCACCCAGGAGGTAAATACCAGGACTATTGAGTGCCTTGAAAGGCTCGGCAAGCCGCTTGAAGCCCGGCGCGAGATGGAGAAGGCCTCAACCCTGAATAAAAAGATAGAAATGGCCAAGGGAACAATTGTGGCAAAAATCAGGGACAGAAATATTACCAGAGAGGAACTGGATAAGGAACTTTCAAAACTTCCGCCTTACGCGCAGGAGATGTT
>CAIOVX010000008.1 GCA_903861835.1 Candidatus Firestoneibacteriota bacterium
CAAGACCTGCGCGACTTTTCATGTTATAGGAAAGGCCGACGGCAAGATTGTTGCCGAAGGCGTAACAACGATGATGTTTTCTCCCGACCCTGTGTGGGATGATTTTGAAATCCATTGCTGGGGCGGAGCGGAAAGCGTTCCCTTTCTCCGGGATTTTGAAAGAAACCTGGAAAAACAGCTGGGAGTAACCTGCCAGCAGACCTACAGTGAAAACAGCGCGAAGGAAGCGCTGCTTACCGGCTACCGCAACCAGCTTTACGCGGGCATAGACGGCCTGCACGTGAAACTGCCGAAAGGCGACAGCTCGCAGGATAAGAGCCTGCTCATCCGCCATCCTTCTTTCTCCGATCCGGCGGAACTCGCGGCGCGCGAAAAAGGGGTGCTTGCTAAATTTTCTCCGCTGGCGAAATACAAGCCGTTAACCTGCATATTGGCCGACGAGACTTCGCTGACCAACTACACCTCGGAGTATGATTTTGATTTCCATCCGGAGAATATAAAAGCATTTAAGGCTAAGCTTGAAGCGAAGTTCAAATCTGTCGAAGCTTTGAACAAGGCGCTCGGCACTTCGTTTAAATCCTTCGCCGACGCCGAGCCGCCGACCACGCCTGAAACAAGGGCCTCCGGCAACTGGGGGCTTTGGAGCGAATGGCGGTCTCACAATGACGACATGTGGGCTTCGGTCTTCTTTAGCTATGAAAAGTGGTTTGATAAGGCAGTTCCCGGCGCGCGGCTGAGCTTGTCCGGCACGCAGACTTCAACGCCGTTTGACGGAATTGACTGGGCGAAATTGACTCCGGCCTTCCATTCCATTTGCGGCTACCGCGGGCGTTACCAGGATCTGCAGAGAATTAATTTTGACCCGACAGGCCAGATTAAAACGCTTTCCTGGGTCGGCTACGGCGCGAGGGGGCTCGGCGTTCATTACCAGATGTGGGACAATTTATTGAGCGGCGACAGCGGCTGCGGCATCTTCTGGTGGCTTTCAATGAGGAACGCGGACCTGGCTTTTTGCCAATCAGCGAAGGATTATAAGAGCGTCTTTGCAACGCTTCAGCAGGGCATAGGAAAACAGTACCAGCTCGCGAGAAGGTCTTTCTCTCCCGCGGCGGTGCTCTGGAGCCCGGCCAGCCAGCGCGCGGCATATGCGGCGGGCAAGTTTGATGTATTCATAAAGACAGAGGCTCTTATTGTTGATTCTCTGCGCAGCGCGGGCTTCGACCCATACTTTATCTCGGAAGAACAGCTGATAGCAGGAGAATTAAAGAGCAAAGGGGCAAAAGGCCTCTTCCTGCCTATGACTCTGTCTCTGGGTCTCGGGGAAAAAGCCGGCGGAACGCCTGTTTGGCCAAAGATAAAAGAGTTTATGGCTGCTGGCGGGGTTGTAGTCAGGACCGATATTCCGTCCAAAGATGAATTCCTTCAGCCTTTGAGCCTGCCTGACGGTTTTGCCGCAAAGACGGTGGATTTCTCTTCAATAAAGGCCGATTTGCAGTCCGGCCTCGCGGCTCTTGGGGTGCGCCCGGCGGTTGTTGTTAAGAATAAAGATATTAAGGATACTCAGAAATTCAAAACCTTCGTGCACGAACTCAAGGCGGGGAAAGATTCTTCGGGCTATCTCGTTTCATTCCTTTTGCTTCCGGAAGATATAAAACAGGTATTTGGGGCGGATGGAGTGGCAACCTGGGAATCAGCGTCAGGCGCTTCTAAGCCGTTTAAACTTTCAGCCGACTGTTCCGCGGTGAAAAAAACGGCTTGCTATAACCAGAGAACAGGGAAACTCGTGGAACTTTCAGGCGGCGAATTGAATATTGATACCGTACCCGCGGAAGCGAACATTTTTGCTTTCCTTCCGTACGCGGTTAAGGGCGTGACGGTCGAGTCAACAAGGGTTAAAGGTTTTATGAAAGTGAAATGGCAGATAGAGCAGGATAAGCCGGCAGGGGCCGAGGCTGCGCCCTATGTCCCGCATGTGGTTCGCGTTGATCTGATTTCCTGTATTACAGGACAGCCCACCATCACCGACAATTGCAGAAATGTTACCTCTGATGCATCAGGGAAGGGGGAAATAAGCATTCCTCTTTCTATTGACGATGAGAATGTTTTGTGGGGCGTGAATGTGACGGATATGGTTACGGGAATGAAGGGGAAGGTGGAACAGAAGTAGAGGGTTGGAGGGCGTGCCCTGTACCCGAACGTACGTGAGTGGTACAGGGTTGGATGCTTAAGGGCGAGGG
>CAIOVX010000009.1 GCA_903861835.1 Candidatus Firestoneibacteriota bacterium
ATTCGGTTATGTGGAAGGGTACTACAATACGGAGCGCCGGCACTCGTACAACGGGTATAAATCTCCCGAGCAGGCTGAGAAAAACTATTACCAACTTAACAAAGCGTCCACATAATCGGGGGAGATTCACTTCTTGCGACCGTGGCAAAAATGGTGGTCTCTCCAAAAACCGCGGCCTCAAAGATGCCGGGAGGGAAAAATGGCGGCAGGAAGTGCGGTAAAAAACCCCTCGTGCTGATTGTTGAGGATAACCCGGACAATATGCTGACCACAAAGGCCCTGCTGCAGGATACGTGCCTGGTAATTGAAGCGGGCGACGGGGCCCGAGGCGTAGAGCAGGCCGCGACCCACAAGCCGGACCTTATCCTGATGGATATATCTCTGCCGGTTCTTGACGGCATTGAAGCCTTCAAGAAAATCAGGGAGAAAGAAAGCCTTCGGCACATACCGGTGGTGGCTCTTACCGCGAGCGCGATGAAGGGGCACAGGGAAAAAATTCTTGCCTATGGTTTCAACGGATACATTTCAAAACCGGTTGACGAGGCGCTTCTTAAAAAGGCAATAGAGGATAATCTCAATGTCTGATAAAAAGCTGCGGATCCTTGCCGTTGACGACAACAAGGACAACCTTACGACTCTCAAAGCGGTTCTCCGGGACGCGTTCCCCGAGACGGAACTTTTTACCGCTATGAGCGGTCCCGAATGCCTTGAACTTGCAAGAACAGTCGAGCCCGATATTATCCTGCTCGATATTATTATGCCCGGAATGGACGGGTTTTCGGTCTGTTCTAAACTCAAGGAAGACGCCCGCCTCAGCAGGATACCGGTAGTCTTCCTGACGGCCCTTCGGACCAGCAGGGAAGACCGCATAAGGGCGCTTGAGACGGGGGCAGAGGGATTTCTTTCAAAACCCGTGGAGCTTGCCGAGCTCACAGCCCAGGTGCGGGCAATGGCAAAGATCCGCTATGCGAACCTGTACGAACAGACCAGGAAAGAGCAGCTGGAACATATGGTTGCGGAAAGGACAATTTCCCTGCAGAAGGAGCTTGCCGAGCGCAAGGCGGCACAGGAAAAACTTAAGAAGAACGAAGCCAATCTCAACGAAGCCCAAAGAATCGCGAGCCTGGGGAACTGGGAATATGATCTTGACTTGAAAAAAATAGAATGGTCCGACGAGGTTTACAGGATATTCGGCCGGGAAAAAAGAGAAGGCCCTGCCGATAGCGAGGCCCTCGGGAAGCGTCTCTCCCCGGAAGACGATAAAACGCTAAAAGCGCTTATCACGGCGGTAATCAAGACGGGAAAAGGCTGCGAGGGTGAGGTGGTATTAAATTTTGCGGGCGGCAAGAGCAAGGTGTTAAGAGTGGTGGTTTCCCCCGAGAAGGGGAACAACGGGAAACTCAGTTTTCTTAGGGGAATTGTCCAGGATGTAACCAGGAGCAAAGAGTTCGAAAAATACCTGCTGCAGACCAAGAAAATGGAAGCTATCGGAAGTCTTACCGGAGGCATAGCGCACGATTTCAACAACCTGCTCGCGGTTATCATCGGCTATTCGGATGTCGCCCTGAAGTTTACTTCAAAAGGAAGCGCGATCGGGGAGAGCGTCACGGAAATAAAAAAATCGGCCGAGAAAGCCGCGGCTCTTACGTCGCAGCTTCTTGCCTTCAGCCGCAAACAGCCGATTTCGCGCTCTGTTATGTCGCTTAACGAATCGATAGTAGAGCTCAATAAGATACTCGGGCGCATAATAGGCGAAGATATTGATTTTAAACTGGTTCTGGATCCGGCCCTAAAGAATGTTTTTGCCGACAGGGGCCAGATAGACCAGATTATTATTAATCTTGTCACAAACTCGCACAGCGCCATGCCGGACGGGGGGAAACTGACGCTCAAGACCGAAAATGTAGAGCTGGATGCACAGTCCTGCATAAAACTCCCGGAATCAAGGCCCGGCGAATTTGCATGCCTGATAGTCAAGGACACAGGCACCGGTATGAGCAAAGAAGTCCTGGACCATCTCTTTGAACCGTATTTTACCACCAAGTCCGTCGGCAAGGGCTCGGGGCTCGGCCTTTCCGTCATTTACGGCATTGTAAAGCAGATGGAAGGCTGGATAAATGTTTCAAGCTCTGCCGGCAAAGGTTCCGAGTTTAAGATATTTTTGCCTGTCGTGGCGCTTGAGCGCGAGTTGGACCTGAAAAATGATAAATTCAAAGGGGAGTATGATATCGGGAAAGGCCAGAGAATACTGATAGCGGAGGACGAAAAGGTCATAAGGGAGATGGTCTGCCGCCAGCTTGAAGAAAAACTGTACACCGTTTTTTGCGCGAAAGACGGACTGGAAGCGCTGAAGATGTTCGATAAACAGGACGGAAAGATCGACCTGCTTTTTACCGACTCGGTAATGCCCGGCCTGAAAGGGCTTGCCCTCGCGAAAAAACTGAAAGCAAAGAATCCGGCGCTCAAGGTTATTGTCAGCAGCGGTTATATGGACGACAAATCCAGCATTGAAGAGGCTGAGAAGGAAGGGTATGTCTTCCTGCCGAAACCCTACGAGATACGGGAAATGCTTTCACAGGTTTCGTCTCTTTTGAAGGGCATCGCCGGCCCGACCCAAAAAGTTGACGGCAAATAGTGAAGGCTGCGGCCCTGCTGACGGCAGTTATCTGCGGTTTTGTCAATAATTATCAGGGCAAGAAGTTATTCTCGAAAGTTTGCCGGAGGGTAAAGCTATAAGAAGAGCAGCGCTATTGGCCGTATTTCTTGCGGTGAACATTGGGTTATTTGCGCAAAGTTATAATTATGTTTCCCAATGGGGAAGCCTTGGCAGCGGAACCGGCTCTTTTTACAACCCTGCCGGAATAGCGACTGACGCTTTCGGCAACATTTTTGTTTGCGACGCGGGCAACGACAGAATCCAGAAATTCACGGCAAGCGCTGTTTTTGTGACTTCCTGGGGCTCGCGAGGAGATCTTCCCGGTCAGTTCAACAATCCGTCTGGCGTAGCGGTAAACAGCGCCGGCAGCGTATATGCCGCCGATGTAGCGAATGACCGCATTCAAAAGTTTGACTCAAACGGTACCTTCATTACTTCCTGGGGCAGCACGGGAACACTCGCAGGACAGTTTATCCAGCCTTACGGGGTCGCCTGCGATCCTTCCGGCAATGTGTATGTTTCCGAATACTCCAACCACCGTATCCAGAAGTTTGATTCCGGCGGAACCTATGTAACCTCCTGGGGAAGTTACGGCACCGGGCCGGGCCAGTTTTTCAGGCCTGCAGGGCTTGTCTCTGACAATTCCGGGAATATATTTGTTCCGGATTCCGGCAACAACCGCGTCCAGAAATTCGATTCCAATGGAACACTGCTCACACTCTGGGGGAATCTGGGGACGGGTGACGGTCAGTTCAATGAACCTTTATGGGCCGCAGCCGATGCTGCCGGCAATGTGTTTATAGCTGATTCCAACAACGGCCGTATCCAGAAATTCACTTCTAACGGTGTTTACCTGAAGCAGTGGGGTAGTTACGGCGATAGCAACGGACAGTATAAATATTTAAGAGGGGTTGCCCTTGATTCGGCGGGGAATGTATATGTTGTAGACTACGCCGGCGCGAGGGTGCAGGTTTCAAATTCTTTCCCCGTAATTTCCGGCCCGACTTCCGCGACCGTGGTGCAGGACGGCAGCTTCAATTACCAGATTACCGCCACAAATAACCAGACCATCTACGGCGCCACAAACCTTCCGCCGGGGCTAACCGTGAACACGGGCACCGGACTTATCACGGGTTTCCCTTCCGGTTCCGGCACCACCGACTCCACCATTAGCGCGACCAATGTTGACGGAACCGGCACGGCTGTGCTGACCATCTCAGTTTATCCGGCGAAACCGAAAGTTAACTCGTTCTCTCCGGTTACGGGCATGAATTTTTATCCGGTGACACTTACGCTTACAGGGCAGTATTTTTTTGCGGGGACCGGAAGTTCCGGAGTTTCCGGCGTTAAAGCCGGCGTCTCTTCCGCGGCGGTTCTTTCGGTTGCTTCGGATACTTCTATGCTCGCGGTCATTCCTATGGGCATCCCTGCCGGAACGTATGATATCACAACGCTAACCGCGGGCGGAACCAGCGATACCATAGCGCAGAAATTTGTAATGACCACCTCCGGTCCGAACGGGGCCCCCTCAAAGCCTGATTTCACCTGCTCAAACAGCACGGCGGTCATAACGTTCAAATGGACTCTTGGGACCGTGAATGACCCGGTAAACACCGTAACGGGCTACTATTTGCAGGTTGGAACGACTCCCGGCGGGTGCGACAAATTTGACGGGGATGTGGGAACCGCGCTGGCTTATGATATCGGCGGCTGCGCCAATGGAGTTAACTATTACGCGAGAGTGAGGGCCAAGAACAGCCTCGGCTTGTACAGCGCTTTTTCCGACTTAAGCGCCGGAGCGGCGGTCGCGCTCCAATCAGGGATAAAAGTCACGAACAATCTCATCAGCCCGTCAAACGGGCGGGCAAGCATCCAGTACACGCTTACGCAGGATTCAATGGTAAACATCACAGTCCACGACGCGAACGGCCACCGGGTGCGCGCTCTTCTTTCGGAATATAAGGCGGCGGGGTTTTATTCAAATATCGCCTGGGACGGAAAGACCGACGGCGGGGAATCCGCGCCGAGCGGAATGTACATAGTCTTTATCAACGCGGGAAATTACAAGGACAAAAAGAAAGTCATTATAGTCAGATAGGAGCGGGATGCGGAAAACAGGTTTCATAGCGCTGTCAGCCCTCCTTTTAATTATTGCGGAGAGCTCCGCGGCGGAGATGAGCGGCGCCAGTTTCCTAAAAGAGGAACCGGGAGCGAGGGCGCTTGCCCTCGGATCCGCGGCGACTGCGCTTGCCGACGACATTAACAGCCTTGCGGTCAATCCGGGAGGGCTGAACTTCTTTGTCTCTCCGGAAGGTTCCGCGCTGTACACCAAGGGTATGCTCGACAGCTATTATAGCTATATCGCCTATGTCCTGCCTTGCGGAAAATCCGGGACCTTTGGGGCGTCATTCCTGCTCTATAACGGCGGAAGCGCTGACATAACGGGGTCCTCGGGAACCTCAACGGTGAACGCCGAGACGGATATGGTCCTTTCCCTTGCATATGGTATCAACATCACGGATACGCTTGGCTGCGGGGCCGCTGTCAAGTTTATAACAAGCTCGCTCGCGCAGGATTACCACGCGCTCGCCGCCGCCGCGGACATAGGGCTGCTCTACAGGCCTTTTGACGGAAAATGTTCGTTCGGGCTGGCGCTTCAAAATATTGGAACAAAATTGGTCTATATCAGCCAGGGTGACGCCCTGCCTTTTACGGTCCGCGGGGGTGCGTCTTTCAAGGTGCGTGAGAACAGCACAGAGTCGTGGCTTGTGGCGGGAGACCTGGTGTATCTTGACAACTGCCTCCGGTATGACCTCGGGGTGGAGGCGGTGCTGTTTAAGATATTGTCGCTTCGCGCGGGATATAAATTCAACAACAACCCGGATGTCTTCACCTTCGGCGCGGGTTTTGAGATATTCCAGGCCCGCATAGATTACGCCTACTGTCCGACAGGCGAGCTGGATTATACCCAGAGGCTTTCCATCGGGTTCAAGTTTGACGCTCCCTCAGCGTACAGTACAGCCGTAGAATACTGCAAGAAGGGGTTGAAAGAAAAGGCATTAGACATCCTCAAGGGAATACCAAAAACCAACTCTGAATACTTCCTTGCCCGGGCTTTGATGAAAAAGCTTAATTGAAGGGCCGGACAGCACCGTATGGATTAACTCTTTCCGGCGCTCTCCGAAGTATTGCGCGAGGCCTTGGCGGAAGCGTCCCTTGCTTTCGGCTAAAATTCCCTTGTGTTGTCAAGTAAATCAAGAGCCAATTGAAATTTCTGCGGAAATTGGTATAATTCAACAGGGAAACATTACAACTCCCGCCGGATACAGATAGAGCCGGCTCGGGCTATGAAGGAGTATTTTCTTTAACAATAAAGACAATATCGTTTGGAAAATGGAGTGAGCACAAAATGAAAGACAACGAAAACAGGTTTAAACAATTGGATTTGGAATTTAAAGATTATATAGACTCAACTTCTGACGGCGTTATGATAATTGACAAGAATTTAAATGTATTGAGCATTAATAAGGGCGGATTAAAAATACTTGAAGCAAGCAGGAGTAGTATTGTCGGCAAAAAGTTAGAGAGTGTGAAGTTTGAAATGGAAAACAGGGATAAAAAATACATTTACAGGAGGATTAAAAAACCTGAGAAGAACGCTAAGTCAAATATTGCGACCATTAAAACAAAGAGCGGCATAAAGTTCATTGATATTGTCGCATTTGAAGTCAAGAAAGGCTTGGGTGTAAGCTTAAGAGATGTAACGGAAACCCATAAGTCGGCGGAATTAATTAAGACGCAGAAGAAGGAGCTGGAAAATAAGAATATAACGTTAAGGGAAATTATTTCAGAGATTGGAAAAGGTAAAGAAGAAACTATACGCAATATTCAAACAATTCTTGAAAAAGCGATAAAACCGATAGTCGGCAGGATTACAGGTAACTATAAAGAAGTTAATATTAAAGACATACTGCTTTTAAAGCAAACAATAGCGCATTTAGAAGATCAGTATTGGAACAAGTCAACGATTATACTGAATAAACTAAGCGCGCGTGAATACGAGATAGCAAATATGATCAAAAGCGGTTTTAGCAGCAAGGATATTGCGGAAACTCTGACAATATCCCTAGATACGGTCAAAACTACCCGTAAGAATATCCGCAAGAAGGTTAATATTTCAAAGAAAGATATTAACCTGTACTCTTTCCTTCAAAACTCCTAGTATACTGCAGGAGTAGCCCCGCATACCCATTCTATTACACCTAATTCAACCTGCAAGATTAAAAGCATTCGTATTATCATATATCAGAAGCGGTTTTATTTGCATTTTGAATTGGATTTTATCAGGGATGGGATACAAATGAAAACACATATACAAGACAGACAAGACAGACAAGACAGACAAGACAGGTTCATTGCTCTTGTCGGCATAATCACAACTGCAATTGCTTTGATTGCCATGTTGGGATTAATAACAGGTTGGACAATCCTTGCCAGTGTTAGATCGGAATATATGCCTATGCCGATGATATCCGCCATAATATTTTCTGCATTCGGAATAATCATTCATAGGTTTAATAGAGCAGCTTCCTCTAAATGGGTAAGTATTGCATCAGGGGTTCTGATTCTAATAATGATAACAGGAGTATTGTTGGTTCTGGACGCGTTCTATGATATTTTTCCAGGGAGCCAGGCGTCGCCATACATTGGATTATTTTTCGCAATATTTTCGCTGCTTTGTCTTTTGAAGAAGATTCTTCCTCCGGGAAAACTAATAAACAATATTATCAGCATAACAGGCGTGATTCTGTTGTGTTTTGGTTTCACCATTGTTCTCGCGTACTTAGTAGGCACGCCGTTATTGTACGGTAAAGAACCTGTTCCTATTGCTCTAAATGGTGGCGTATGTGTAATGCTGTTAAGTCTGGGAATAATCAGTGCTTGCGGCGAGGAAAATGTAGTTCTTCGCTTATTTGCCGGAAATGGTCCAAACGCAAAAATACAAAGAAAAATAGTTCCTTTGGTTTTCGGTTCTATAAGCATGGGGAGTTTATTCTTCGTCAATTTTCATGATATTAGAGGAGTTAACTATGCAATAATCAGCGCTGGCGGAATAATTCTGGTTTCCCTGGTAAGTGTTATTATCGTTCAAAGCAGCGTCGAAACTATATTGAATGATGCCACCAAAAATTACGAGGAAAATAAACTTTATAATTTCAAAATATCGGAACTAAACAATTCGTTGGAACAAAGAGTTGCTGATAGAACAAAGCAAGCATCTGATCTTAACAGGGAATTGGAGTCTTTTTCATATTCTGTTTCGCATGATCTAAGGTCTCCGCTAAGGGGCATCGACGGGTGGAGTCTCGCGCTTTTTGAAGATTACTCGGACAAACTTGACGCTAAAGGCGTTGAATATATTAACACAATCCGGAAAGAAACACAACGGATGAGCTCTTTGATAGATGATCTTATTAAATTATCACACTTGTCCAGGAGCGAATTGAAATATTCTGTCGTAGACCTTTCTAAGCTTGCTTCGGCAATAGCAGGGCGTTTGGGCGGAGTTGATCCCGCCCGCAAATTGGAGTTTCTAATAGAACCCGGCCTTGTTGTGACAGGTGATTCAGGGTTGCTTGAAGTTGTGCTTAGTAATCTCTTTGAAAATTCCTATAAATTCACCGGTACAAGAGCAAAAGCGATAATAGAGTTCGGTCTTGACAAGGAAAAAGAAGGGGAAGTGTTTTATGTAAAAGACAACGGGGTTGGTTTTGATATGGCTTACGCCGGTAAATTGTTTGGCGCTTTTCAGCGTATGCATAAACACAGCGAATATCCCGGCACAGGCATAGGCCTGGCGACAGTTCGCCGTGTTATTACTCTCCTTAACGGAACCATATGGGCTGAAAGCAAAATAGATGAAGGAGCCACCTTTTATTTTAACCTAAGGGCGCAGTGATAGAGGAAAACTTGAAGGTCAGGAGGGTGCCATGGATAAGAAAATAATTCTTTTGGTTGAGGATAATCCCAGCGATGTTGCGTTGACAAGAAGGGCGTTTGAAAAATCCAAAATAGTAAACGAGCTGATTGCCATAGAAGACGGAAAAGAAGCTCTTGAATACCTTCAAGGCGCCGGGAAGTATTCAGGACGGGATAGAAACATTCTGCCGATAGTTGTACTGCTGGATATTAAATTGCCGCTGATAGACGGAATAACCTTGCTTAAAACAATCAGAAATGATCCAAGGCTTCGCCGCCTGCCGGTGGTTATGCTTACTTCCTCGAAAGAAGAATCGGATCTTGCGGAGAGTTACGACCATGGCGTAAACGGTTTCATCAGAAAGCCGGTGTGCTCCAGGGAATTCGAAAAGACGATAGAGACATTCAGCCTCTTCTGGCTGTTGATTAATGAACCACCGCCTGTCGTAAAGTGATATTTGCGGTCAATACGGAGAAGGATGTATGAATATACCCCTGAAGGCGCTAATAGTGGAAGACGTCGTGTCAGATGCCGAATTATTGCTTCGACATATTGAAAAAGACGGCTTTTCCGTTATTTCCCGCCGCGTGGAAACTGAATTGGATTTGGAAGATGCTCTTGCAAAAGAGAATTGGGATGTAATATTTTCTGACTGCAGCCTCCCTGCTTTTAGCGCCCAAGGTACGTTGAAACTTGTAAAAAAATTACACATAGATATTCCGGTTATCATTATCTCCGGCACTATCGGAGAGGAAAATGCGATAGAACTGATGCGGGGCGGAGCCAGGGATATAGTATTCAAAAGTAAAATGTTTCGCCTGGGTCAGATTCTCAGGCGTGAACTTGAATATTCGCTGATAAGAAGGAAAGAAGATAAATACTTTAAGGAGTTAAAGATAAGCGAATCCAAATATAAAGATCTTTTTGAGGCGGCAAGAGACGGAATACTGATGCTTGATGCGGAGACCGGGAGGATTATCGACGTTAATCCGTATTTCACGGAGGTCCTGGGATACGCCAAAGATGAGTTAATCGGGAAGGAAATATGGGAGATTGGGCCTTTTAAAGATGTTCTTGCAAGTCAGATATCTTTTAAGGAGCTGCAGTCAAAAGAATATATCCGGTATGACGATTTGCCTCTGGAAACTAAAAACGGCAAGAAGAAGGAATATGAATTCATAAGTAATGTATACCTGGAGGCGGGGCGAAAAATAATACAGTGCAATATGAGGGATAACTCCGATCGCAAGGCGGCGGAAGTGTTAAGGGCGAAGCTTCTGCAGCAAGAACAGCAGCAGCTTCTGCAGCAAGAACAGCAATTGAAAGTATTTAATAAGCAGCTGAACAGCATCATAAACGCAATCGGGGATCCATTCTTTATTAAAGACGAGAACTCAGTGTTTCTTTTTGCCAATGACAGCTTGTGCGATATTCTCGGTATTGACAGGAAGGATATAATAGGGAAAACGCTCGGCGAAGCATTGCCTGACGATCAGATGCAGGTTTTTCTGGAAAACGACAAAAATGTTATTAAGTCAGGGTTGGAAAATATATCCGAGGAAAAACTTACCGGGAAAAATGGAATGATGCTCGACATTGTTACATCAAAGACAAGATATATAAACGATGAAGGAAGCAGGTTCCTGGTGGGAGTGATACACGATATAACGGAACATAAAAAGCTTGTAAACCAGCTGCTGCAATCTCAAAAGATGGAATCTTTAGGCACACTGGCCGGCGGAATCGCGCATGATTTCAATAACTTGCTTACCGTCATCAAAGGGAACATTTTTTTGGCAAAAAATAAAATGAACGGAGAGAAGAATGCTGCAGTTGAATATGATGAAATTGAAAAAGCGGCTGACAGGGCCGCGGAACTGACAAAGGGAATGCTGCTTTTCAGCAGGCAACAACCCGAAAATGTAACAAACTTGGACATCAACGAGATTGTGCTGGATGTTATGAAAATGGTAAGGCGTATTATCGGTGAAGACATTAAAATAAAAACAGACCTGCAAGCGGGGATCTGGAACATTGTGTCGGATAAAGCAAAGAAAGAACAAGTGATAATGAACATTGCAATAAATGCCCGGGACGCAATGCGGCAGGGCGGGATTCTTGACATAAAGACCGAAAATGTCACTATAGCGGAATATGTTTTGGACAACAAGGATTCATATCCCGGCAGATTCGTGAAATTGTCAATACAGGACAACGGATGCGGAATGTCAAAAGATATCATGGATCACATGTTTGAGCCTTTCTATACCACAAAGGGTATTGGAAAAGGGACAGGGCTCGGGCTTTCAGTAGTATATGGTATTGTTAAACAAGCTAACGGCTGGATAAGCGTTAATAGCGAGCAGGGTAAAGGGTCAACATTGAATGTTTATCTGCCGGCCTCTCCGGCAGCAAAAACGGCCCAAAAGGAGAAGGAAATTGAAGTTTTAGACCTTAAAGGGAAGGGAGAGAGGATCCTTATTGTTGAGGATGAGACTGGCATACGGAAATTGCTGCAAAGCCTCCTGTCCGGCAACGGATATACTGTATTCCCGTCGGGAAGCGCCTCGGAAGCGCTTGAAGTGTTCAACCGGGAAAAACAGCATTTTGATATTGTCTTTAGCGATATCGTGCTTCCCGGTAGAAACGGCCTTGAGCTTGTTAAAGAACTGCTCTCTGTAAAACCCGGGTTAAAAGTCATTCTCTCCAGCGGATATATGGATGAAAAATCTCAGTCCGAAATTATACATAACTCAGGTTATGTGTTTATTCGGAAGCCGTATGAACTGAAGGTTCTATTGTCCGTTGTTAAAAAAGTCCTGAGTAAATAAGGAAGTGTCCGGGAGAAAAAGAGTATTGTCAGCTATTTAAGTAATCCTCATATCGGGCGAGTATCACCCGCCGAAAAGCGGAAGGAACTAAAACCTAAATCAAGAGTAATCATCAGCAGTGGTTATCACTATTTGAGCAAGCCCTATGGTATTTATAAACTCTTCTCGACGCTCTCCGAAGTACTGGGCGAGTTTTAGCCTGCGCCGCGCCATTTTACCCTTAAAAACCAGTGTTTATTCTGCTATAATCCTATTCTGTGAATCAGCAATCAGTAATCAGCAATTAGCAATCGTTCCACCACGGAGAGATGGCCGAGCCCGGTTGAAGGCGCTTGACTCGAAATCAAGTGAGCCCGCAAGGGTTCCGCAGGTTCAAATCCTGCTCTCTCCGCCATTATAATGGCGAGATCTCACCCCAAATAAAACAATCATGTAATAATCCATATCTCCTAAGGAGTAAATATGAACGACAGCAGAGTTGCTGAAGGCGAGTTTGGATATTTTGACGGGGAAACCGGCGAATATGTTATAACCCGGCCCGACACGCCGCGTCCCTGGTACAATTACCTCATCAACGAAACAACTGTCGGCATGATCTCAAACACTTCCGGCGGAGTCTGCTATGACAAGGATCCGACCACGCATCGCCTGCTCCGTTACCGCTACCAGAACATTCCCTGCGACCGCCCGGGCAGATACATATATGTCAGGGACAACGACAGCAAGAAATACTGGTCGGCCTGCTGGGCGCCTGTTCATACCGATGTAAAGAAATGCCGCTATACCTGCCGCGTTGGTTTCGGCTACAACACGATATCCTTTGAGCATAGCGGTATCAGGACCGAAGTCACCTATTTTGTTCCGCAGGACAGAGCGATGGAAATCTGGGATCTGAAGATAACTAACGCAGGCAAGGAATCCAGAACCCTCTCAACTTTCAGCTACGCGGAGTTTGCGTTCTGGGGCGCGATGAGAGACTTAATGAACATTGACAATGGCCCCAATCTTTCCCGCCAGCATTACAAAAACGGCGCGATAATACACCATTCATACAATGATCTTGGCACAGGCCTGCACGATATGCATTTTGTCCAGGTCTACGGTTTTCACACGGCAAGCCCCAAAGCGCAGGGATATAACGGAGACAGGGATCTCTTTCTCGGGAAGTACAGGGATGAGAAGAATCCTGTGGTAGTCGAAACTGGCAAGTCCACGAACTACTGCGAAAACGGCGGCTACCCAATAGGCTGTTTTGAACACAAGTTTACGCTTAAGCCCGGCGCGACAAAGCGGATAGTTTATCAGACCGGCGTCGCAAAGAACGAGCGGGATGTTTTTGTAACCTCAAAAAAATATAAAAACTTCAAGAATGTTGACAGGGCTTTTAAGGAAACAAAGAAATACTGGACAGATAGGATTAGTGCCTTCAAAGTCACTACGCCTGACAAAGAGTTCAACACGCTGGTGAACGGGTTTGTTCAGTACCAGGCCTCAATGACGCTCCGCCTTTCCAGAAGTATCTCAAGCTACGAGTGGGGGATAATGCGCGCCGGCTTCGGCTTCCGCGACTCCTGCCAGGACCAGCTCGGCATGCTTCACGCTTTCCCGGAAAAGTCAAAGACGGTCATCGGGCACCTGCTGAACGCCGTCTATCCCGACGGCGGAGCCGCGCACAGCCTGCACCCGGCAAAGAACAAGTATGATGTCGGAGGGTTTTACGACGATAATAACTGGCTCGTTATGGCTGTTTCGCAGTATATAAAGGAAACCGGCGACAAAGGGTTCCTCAAGACAAAAGCCGGCTATATCGGATCAGCAAAGAAAGACAGCGTTTTGGAACACCTTGTCAAACTAAATGATTTTACCTGGGGAAAGCGCGGCAAGCACGGGCTTATCCAGACGGGAAGCGCAGACTGGAATGATTCCTTAAACCCGCAGGACAAAAAGACCGAAAGCTGCTTTACCTCGGCGCTTTATTGCGCGTCAACAAAAGAACTGATTGAACTGCTGCTTCTTGCAGGGAAAGAGAGACTTGCCGGGAAATTAGGGAAGAGATGCGAAAGCATAGCCCGCCTTATGAATTCCTTCGGCTGGGACGGCGGATGGTACAAGCGTCTGATATTTCCCAACGGAACGGAACTCGGTGCGAAGAAAAATAAAACGCTCCCCAGCATATTTTTGGAACCGCAACCATGGGCGGTTATCAGCGGCCTGGCTGAAGGAAAACGCGCCGAAAAGGCGCTGGATTCTACCGAAAAGCTTCTCGGGACTGAGTACGGGCACCGCCTGCTTGACAGGGGTTTCAAAACATTTGATTTAAAGATAGGGTCTGCCGGTATTTGCACTCCGGGCATAAAAGAGAACGCCTCCGTGTTTAATCACGCTTCCAGCTGGATGATAGTTGCCGAAGCCATCCTCGGACGCGGCGATAAGGCGATGGAATATTTCAAGCGCATGTGCGGAGCAACAAAGAACAGGATAGCCGCGAAACACGAAGTTGAGCCCTACGTCGCCTGCCAGTTCATCAGCCAGAAACCTTTCCATATAATAGGAAGGGGAAGGAACGGCTGGCTTACCGGAACCTCCTCGTGGATAGCGGCAGGAACAATGCAGTATATCGCCGGCTGCCGCCCGGAGTTTGACGGGCTTCGCATTGACCCTTGCATTCCGAAGGAATGGAACGGCTTGACTGTTGAGAGGACTTTCCGCGGCGTGAAATATATTATTGAAGTAAAGAACCCGGAACATATAAATAAGGGCGTGAGATACCTGTTGGTAAACGGCATGGAAGTGCCGGGAAATCTCATTCCTTTTAAAAAGAGCAAGACCCCTGTTTATGTTATCGCGGTGATGGGAAAATAACCAAAGGACGAAAATATGGATATAGTTATATCGGTGAGAAAACAGTTAAGAGCGGCGGCGGACAAAAAAACCGCGGAAATATCCCAGCGATTTTTCAAAGAAAAGGTTAAGCATTATGGCGTAAAAAGCGCAGTGGTCGGAAAGATAGCGGTTCTTGCCTGGCGGGAAGTCAAACTTCATTCAAAGAATGAGATATTCGCGATGTGTGAGGAGCTTTATAGTTCTGATTACGGTGAAGAGTCCTATATCGCCTCCGACTGGCTTCCGAGGATATCACAGGAGTTCGAGAGAGAGGATCTCAAGTTGTTTAAGAAATGGATAGCGGCCTATGTCAATAACTGGGCTAAATGCGATACTTTTTGCAATCACACTCTCGGCGAATTCCTTATGCGGTTTCCGGATTCCGCGGCGGAAGTTACGCAGTGGACTGCTTCCAAGAACCGGTGGCTTAAACGCGCGGCTGCCGTTTCCTTTATACTTCCGGCTAAGAAAGGAATGTTCCTTTCGGAAGCTTTTGAAGTAGCGGACGCTCTTATAGCCGATAAAGATGACCTTGTACAGAAAGGTTATGGCTGGCTGCTTAAAGAAGAAAGCCGGAGGCACGAGAAGGAAGTATTTGCCTATGTGTTAAGGCATAAACGAGAAATGCCCAGAACCGCCCTTCGCTATGCCATAGAACTGATGCCTAAAACCCTTAAAAAAGAGGCAATGAAGAAAGGCGCTTAAAATGCTATATTGTGCAATGCATTTTGTGGGCGCTTAATGAAAGTATTTTGCTATATGTCTTGACAAAATATAGGAAAAAGCGTAGAATTGCTACAGGTCAATAAATGCAGTTTAACTCTACATACAAAAAAGAACTTAAGCAACACGGGTGACGTCGTTTGCCGGTGTTGCTTTTTTATTAACAAAATCAATTGTCACCAGGAATGGGGACAAAATTCAAAGAAAGGAAGTGAGAAACAAATGGTAAAAGGTAAAGTGAAATGGTTCAACGACCAGAAGGGTTACGGATTCATTACTCCGGAATCCGGCAAAGATGTATTCGTACACTTCAGCGCAATCACGGGTGACGGATTCAAGTCTTTGGCGGAAGGCCAGGAAGTGGAATTCGACATCGTGGCTGGCCCGAAGGGTGAACAGGCTGCAAACGTAAGAAAAGCCTAAACCTGAAAAAATTGACCGGCTCCCTGGGGAAACCTCGGGAGCCGGTTCTATTTTCGGCGTTCAGGTTTAATCCGCGTAATCTGTCTTGCTAATCCGCGTAATTAATTAACGCATTTTTTTAGGTAAGCACAATTATTCAAGCGCTAAGTTCCGGACAAGAAACAAAAGAAGAGGTAAAACTTGGATTTTGTGCTTTGTTTGGTGTTTGGCGCTATTTTTTTTGGAGGGACTATGGATTTTCAGCCCGGCATAATATCCTCGAAAGGTAAATATGTTAAGAGGGGACAAAAGGAAATAAAATATCCTGAAGGTTTTATTTGGGCCGCAGCCTGCTCGTCCTATCAGTCGGAAGGCGCCTGGAACGAGGACGGAAAGAGCCCGTCAAGCTGGGATGTTTTTTGCAAAAAGCCGGGTATAGTAAAAGGCGGCTCAGACGCCACTATTGCTATCGACCATTATCACAGGTATAAATCCGACATTAAGATAATGAAGGATATCGGGATAAAAGCCTACCGCTTCTCAACTTCCTGGCCGAGAATTATTCCAAACGGAACCGGAAAGGTGAACGAGAAGGGGCTGGATCATTACGACAGGTATGTTGATGAACTACTGAAGAACGGCGTCAGACCCTATCTTAATCTTTATCACTGGGACATGCCAAATGTCCAGGAACTGCGCGGGGGATTCCGCACCAAGGAAACTTCCAGGGCATTCGCGGACTACGCAATTGCCGTTGTGAAAAGGCTCGGAGACAGGGTTAAAGACTGGATGACTTTTAACGAGATAAAGCATATCTGGGAAGGCTGCTATAACAGCAACTGGAACGCTCCCGGGCTGCATCTTTCCGAAAAAGTAAATAACCAGGCTTACCACAATGTTAATCTCGCCCATGGGCTCGCGACGAATGCAATAAGGGCTTACAGCAAAAGGACCGATGTTGAAATCGGGCTCGTGCACGCTCTTTGGATACGGATGCCGAAAGATGAAAAAAACAGGAAGGATGTGCTTGCAGCGGAGAAATGTTTCCTGGAAAAGAGCGGGCGGCTGATTGATCCTATCTACAAGGGCGAGTATCCCAAAAACACTTTCAGCCCGGGCGCGGAACCTGAAATAACAAGAGAAGAAATGCGAATTATTTCAACGCCCATGGATTTCTTCGGGTTGAATGTTTACGGCGGCTTTGATGTTTTGCACGACGCAAAGGCAAAAAACGGCTGGAGAGAAATAGAGAGCGACCCGTCGGTGCCGGTAACTTCAATGAATTGGGGCGTAACGCCAAAGGCGATGTACTGGGCCATAAAATATGTTTACGACAACTACGATGTTAAGAAAATGTACCTCACCGAGAACGGCGCGGCCTATATTGATACCGTCACACATGACGGCAGAATTCACGACTGGGACAGGATAGAATTCCTTTCCAAATACATTTCCGAAATGAAACGGGCTATCTCGGACGGTTATAAGGTAGACGGGTACTTCCTGTGGTCCCTTTTTGACAATTTCGAGTGGGCGGGAGGTTACACCCAGCGGCTCGGCGCCGTTTATGTTGATTATCCTACACAGAAGAGGATTTACAAAGATTCGGCTTACTGGTATAAAGATTTGATACGAAAGAATTCTCTCACAATATAAGGCGGAACAATGGCAAAGAAAGTATTAATGACAGGCAATGAAGCGATAGCCAGGGGGGCTATGGAGGCCGGCATATCCTACGCGGGAAGCTATCCGGGAACGCCTGCAACCGAGATACTTCAGTACCTCGCGCAAAATTTCAAGGGAAAAGCCGAGTGGTCCGTGAACGAAAAAGTTGCTCTGGAGGTTGCCGTCGGAGTTTCCTACACCGGCCGCAGGGCAATCTGCTCAATGAAGCACGTCGGGTTAAATGTCGCGGCTGATCCGCTTATGACCTCCGCGTATCTGGGCGCGAGAGGCGGGCTGCTTGTGGTCGTGGCGGATGATCCGGGCGCGTATTCTTCCCAGAACGAGCAGGATTCCAGGATCTTCGCGAGGTTCGCTAAGCTTCCCTGTTTTGAACCCTCTGACGCGGCTGAAGCCAAAGAAATGACTATTGCCGCTTTTGTTCTTTCCGAGAAATTTGAGGTGCCCGTAGTCTTGAGGAGCCTTACCAGGCTGTCGCATACCGCGTCGCCTGTAGAACCCGGAGAGATACGGCCTGAGAATAAACTGGACTTAAAAAAGGATCCTTCCCGGCTGATTGCCGTTCCGAGCAATGTTGTCAGGCTTCACAAGCTCCTCAACGAAAAGCAGGAGAAGCTTAGGGAGTACGGAAATAAATTTAACACTGTAACCAAGGGCAAATCAAATAAAGGAATCATTGCCGCCGGCATTGGCGCGGCTTATGCGAAAGAATACGGCGATGAATACAGCGTTCTAAAGATTAATTTTTACCCGGTGGAGGAGAAGGCAATAGAGAAGTTCGTAAGCGGGCTGGAAGAAGTCTGGGTTGTGGAAGAGGGAGAGCCGGTTATTGAAGAGCTCGCGCGGAAGTATTCAAAGAAGGTCAGGGGCAAACTGTCCGGGGACCTTAACAAAGAAGGGGAATTGGGGCCGGATTGCCTGGCGCCTTATTTTAAAGGGAAAAAGAGCAAGGCAGTGAAAGAGCTTCCGAAGCGCCCTCCGGTGCTTTGTCCCGGCTGCGGGCACAGGGATTCCTACAAAGCGCTGAATGCGGCAGGGCCTTCGTTTGTCACCGGAGATATAGGCTGCTATACTCTAGGGTTTGCCGCGCCTTTTTCCGCTCTGGATACCTGCCTTTGCATGGGAGCTTCAATAGGCAAGGCTATCGGGATTGCTTCTCAAGGCGTGAAAAAAGTAGTTGCGGTCATTGGCGATTCCACATTTATGCATTCAGGCGTAACCGGACTTATCACAGCGGTTTACAACAAAGCGGATATAACCGTTATGATATTTGACAACTCTTCCACGGCAATGACCGGGCACCAGCCGACGCCTTTTACGGGAGAAACTGCAAAAGGCGAAGAGGGCGGGAAGGTTTCTCTGGAAGGCTTGTGCCGCGCCTGCGGCGTTAATTCGGTAGATGTAATTGATCCTGTAAAATCTGAAGAGCTGACCGCGCTTATTAAAAAGCGGATGGATGAACCCGGTGTAAAAGTCATTATCCCCAGGAAAGAATGTATTTTTGTAAAAAAGAAGTAGCTTGAATTACTTTTTGTCTTCCGGCGTATATTTCGTTTCGTAACCCGGATTATCTTCGGGCCTGAGCTTGTTGGGATAATTCCAGTCTGTCTTTACATCCTCCGAAACCGTCTTAATCTGCTTGAAGACCTCGTAAGGGTAAGGGACGCTTACGAAGGTCTTAAAAAGCGCTGTTCCCTTTGAAGTCAGTTCGCCCGTTGAAAATCTGATAGAACCCACTCCCATCATATTCTCTATGGGGTTCACCGTTACCCGCATGTCAGTTATCTTGTCATAGTCGATTGATTCAAAATTTATTCCCCAGAATCCGCTGCGGAGCATAACGCGCTTATTCGTAATGGCGTAGAATGTATTCTTGTGGACGAGGACAAGCCGGATCATATTCAAGATGCTGCCCCAGAAAGGAAAGAGATGGAGCGCGAAGAAAGGTATCGCAACGCCGGCCATTTTCATCGGCATATGCCTGATAAACCCGAAATAATCAAAACATCCCCAGCACAAGCCAATAAGAAGGAAAGGGACCCCGGTGAGCAGAAAGGGAAGAAACGCGGGCTCGCCCACCCACAGAAATTTCTCATCTTTGTCCCTGACTGCCTTGAACGGATCGGGAAGAGTTTCCGGGAGTATCACGCGCATAGATTCTCCTTTGTAAGATCGTGCCGAAAATGCCAGACAATACTATTTGTTGCCAAACACGGAACCAAACCCGGTTGAGTGACTGTATCATAAAAGCAGTAACCTTAAAGACTGTAAATATCTTTCGCCGACAGCATGTGAACATTAGCTTTCTTCAGAACTTTAATCCCTTCGTCTATATCCTCGGTGCGGAGAACTACAACCGCATCGTTTTCCTGTTTATCGGCGAAAGCGTAGATGTATTCAACATTTATACCGGCATTGCTCAGGGTTGAGAGTACATCCGCCAGGCCGCCCGGCTGGTCTTTCACGGCTATTGCTATGACATCGTTTTCTTTCACCGTGAAATTGCTCTGCTCCAGCACCAGTTTTGCCTTATCCGGGTCGGCAACTATAAGCCGGAGTATGCCGAAATCAAGAGTGTCAGCTATGGAGAGGGCCCTGATATTTATTTTTTCTCTGCCGAGCGCTTTGAGGGCCTCGAGCAGCCTGCCCTTCTTATTCTCAAGAAAAATAGAAATCTGTTTTACGCGCATATTTGCCTCCGAAGTTCAGTTCTATCTCAATCTTTCAAACCATACATCCTTCCGTCCTCTGTCTGCCGGCTCCGCTGCCGCTCCGCGGATTACTGACTACTAATTGCTAATGTAGAACTAATTGATTAAGCGTCTATGCTGGCCTTTAAGCATCTGAGCCTCTAAACATCCAACCTTCCAATCTTCCAACCTTCCAACCTTCCAAGCATCTCTACTTGAGTTCTCTTTGATCGAACACCCGCTTTGCCTTGCCCTCGCTGCGGGGAAGAGTTTTTGGTTCAACCAGCGTTACCTTAAGTTTTAGCCCGACGGATTTCTCTATGTGGTTTTCAATGTTCCTCTTCGTTTCTTCCATATGCCTTATCTCGTCGGAAAAGAGGCTCTCCGAGGCTTCAACCTGTACTTCTATTTCGTCAAGCTGGTGCGGTCTTGTAATAATTATCTTGTAATGGGGCTCAAGCCCGTTTATCTCAAGGAGGGCTTTTTCTATTGAAGACGGGAAGACGATTACACCGCGAATCTTTAGCATATCATCCGAGCGGCCGGTTATTCGGTCCATCTTGATGGTGGTTCTGCCGCATTTGCACTCGCCGCCGCACAGAGAGGTAATGTCTTTAGTGCGGAAACGAATCATCGGCGTGCCTTCACGGGTAAGCGTGGTCAAGACCAGTTCGCCTTTTTTGCCTTCGGAAAGCACAGAAAGACTCTCGGGAGAGATTATTTCAGGATAGAAGACGTCTTCCTGCAAGTGCAGGCCTTGCTTGACTTCGCATTCCTGCGCCACCCCCGGGCCGATGATTTCTGTAAGGCCGTAGATGTTGGTGGCTGAAAGATGCAGGCGTTTCTCGATTTCTTCGCGCATCTTTTCGGTCCACATCTCAGCCCCGAAGACACCGGCCCTAAGTTTCAGGGATTTTAAGTCAATCTTATCTTCTTTTGCGGATTCCGCCAAAAAGAGCGTGTAGGAGGGAGTGCAGGTAAGAATGGTACTCCCGAAGTCACGTATGATTTCGAGCTGGCGTTTTGTATTGCCTGCTGATATGGGAATTACATTAGCACCTATTTTTCTGGCTCCGTAGTGAACTCCCAGTCCCCCGGTAAAAAGCCCGTAACCGTAGGCGTTTTGTACGATGTCTGTCTTGGTGCAGCCTGCCATGGAAAGCGAACGCGCCATTACCTCACTCCAAAGTTCTATGTCCGCAATCGTGTAGCCCATGACTACCGGCTTGCCGGTAGTCCCGGACGAGGTGTGTATCTCAACAATATCTTCCATGGGAGCAGCGAACATGCCGTAAGGATAGGCGTCGCGCAATTCCGCCTTGGAAGTAAAAGGAAGTTTCTCAATGTCCTTGAGGCTGTTTATGTCGGAAGGTTTCACGCCGGATTTATCAAAAGCTTTTTTATAATAGGGGACCCTTTCGTAAGCGTATTTAACAATATGCTGCAATCGTTCCAGCTGCAGCTGTTCTTTTTCCAGGGGCAGAAGGCACTCTGCCTTTTTGTTCCAGATGAGAGACATGAATCCTCCGTAAAAGGGAAAAGACGTTTAACCACAAATTCCATCACGAAATCGCATTAGTTTAAATCACAAATAAAAATAAAGAAAATAAATCAAAAAACTTTTTGAATTACTTTGTACTTTTGTGTTTTGGTGTTTGTTTGGTGCTTGTGATTTGGTGCTTTACTCCTTATAGCGCTTTCTTTGCCTTTTCCGTGTCTTTAATGTCGCAAATAAGCAACGCGCCCTGGCGGTCTTTCTCAATTAGAACATAGGCGTTCTCAATGTTCAAGCCGCTTTTCGCGATAAACTGCGCGACATTGTGAAACCCGCCCGGTTTATCTTCCATCTCAATTGCAAAGACCTCGTTCATCGATATGGTGAAGCCTGCTTTTTTGAAGGCTTCCAGGGCTTTCTCGGGTTTGTCTACAATAAACCTCATTATCCCGAAGTCTCCCTGGCTTGCGATATTAAACGCCAGGATATTAATCTTGTTTTCCTCAAAGACTTTGGTTATATGCTCCAGTTTCCCCGGCTTGTTTTCGGCAAAAATTGACAACTGCTTGATGTTTTTCATTTGCAACTCCTGAATCTGGGTTTGATTACGCAGATTCCTTATTAAGATTACGCAGATTAGTAATGTGACACTCTTTTTATTTCACAACTTCTATTGCCAAAGTTGATGATTAGACCTACTCTGAGACCTGAAGCTTTTAAGTATGAAACCATCTGCGATTCAACTATCTTTGGCAAATAGCCGGCCACGGATTTCAACTCAACTATTATTTTCTCTTTTATAACCAGATCCAGCCTAAAATTGCCTACTTTGATCCCTTTGAAAACAACATTATAAGGTTTCTCTTGTTCATATGTGATACTTTCTTGTTTGAGAAGCATGGTCAGGCTATTTTGGTATACTCTCTCCGGGAACCCGGGCCCGATAGCAGAATGCACCTTAAAACTAAGCCCTATTATTATTCTGGTTAATTCATTTTCTTCTATTTGATTATCCATCTTTAATCTGTGTAATCTGTTCCCCTAATCTGCGTAATCAATCAATAGACTTTTCTATTATCGATAACTCGCTTCGACTTGCCTTCGCTCACCGGCAAAGTCCCGGGTTCCGCGAGTTCAACCTTCGGTCTGACAAGTATAGCGGCCTTGAGTCTGTCGAGCAGGGTCCCGCGAAGAGTATTTAAATTGTCGAGATTGCCGTCAAAGTAGCCCTTGGCAAACTCCACCTTAATGGTCATATCTTCCGAGGATTCCAGGACTATCTGATAGTTCTTCCCGACTCCGTTGACGCTCATAAGCACCTGTTCTATCTGCTGAGGATAGATGTTGACGCCGCGAATTATAAACATGTCATCCGCCCTGCCGTGAATGCGTTTAATCCGGACATGCGTTCTGCCGCAGGCGCACCTTACCGGGTCTATCGCTGTAATGTCTCTCGTCCTGTACCTGATAATCGGCATGCCTTCGCGGTTTATCGTGGTCAAAACCAGTTCGCCGTACTCTCCGTCAGGGAGCTGCTTTCCTGTTGCAGGATCGACAATTTCGACAATAAAGTTATCCTCCCAGATGTGCATTCCATTCTTCTCCGTGCACTCAAAGGCGACTCCCGGCCCGTTCATCTCTGTAAGCCCGTAAGAATTAAAGACTTCTATCCCCATAGAACTTTCAAGTTTCAGCCGGGTTTCTTCCGTGTAAGGTTCTGCTCCCATGAAAGCCCTTTTAAGTTTAAGGTCCTTCGCCGGGTTTATCCCTTTGGCCTCAAAGTGAGAGGCGAGATACAGCGCGTAGCTCGGGGTAAGGTGCAGAGTGGTGGTTCCGAAATCCTGCATCAGCATTATCTGCCTGTCGGTGTTGCCCACGGCGGAAGGGATAATAAGCATACCCAATTTCTCCGCGCCATAGTGCATTACCAGACCGCCGGTAAATAGCCCATAAGACATCATGTTCTGCAAAACATCGTGTTTTGTGCAGCCGGTCGCGACCAAACACCTGGCTATCAGGTTCGCCGAGTTGTCGAGGTCGGCCTTGGTGAAGAAAACTGCCTTTGGCTTGCCGGTGGTTCCCGAAGAGGTGTGCAGGCGGACGATATCTTCCCTGCCGCAGGCGAGCAGCCCGTCAGGGTAGTTTGCCTGGAGGTCTTCCCTCGTGGTAAACGGGAATTTCTCTATATCCTTGACTGATTTAAGCGAGACAGGTTTGACTTTGCATCTCGTGAACGCCTTTTGGTAGAAAGGCACATTGTCGTACACCCGCTTAAGGGTTTGCTTAAGCCGTTTCAGCTGGAGAGCTTCCAGTTTTGCCCGCTTCAATGTTTCCTGTTCCATTTGCCAGAACATAGTTACTCCTGTATTCTCTCCCCTTTTTATAAGGGGAGAGTTAGAGAGGGGATAAACTTTCTTGAGTTACGCCTTCTCAACTCCATTAAAGCATTTATCAATGTGTTCCTGCGCCGGAGCTTTTGTCAACAGGCTGACTATTATTGTGACTATTATTGAGACAGGAAGCGAAATTATCATCTGGTCAAGATACTGGAGGTTGGAATTCCCGGCAAGAGAATCAACCCCGAAGATCAATTTGCAGAGCCCAATCGGTTTCGCTTCTTTTACCTGCACGAAGAATAGCCAGAAAAGGCATACTGAAAGCCCCGCGATAAAGCCGGAGATTGCTCCCTGCTTTGTCGCCCTTTTCCAGAACAGGGCCGAGAAGTACATCGGGGTAAACGCAGTCGCGCAGATTCCGAAGAAGAGCGCCGTGCCGATGGCAATAATAGCGGAACCCTGATCGAAAAAGAAGGGAAGGGAGTACGCTATGAATAAACTTATCAAAATTGAAACAGTCATTCCCGTCCTTGTGATAAGCACGGTATTTCCTTTGCCGCCGAGTCCCTGCTCGTAGACATCCCGGCCTATCGCGGTTCCCATCGTGTGAAACTGAGAGGAGAGGGTGGACATCGCCGCCGCAAGCAAGGTGACGAGGAATATGGGTATGAACCACGCCGGCATCGCTTTGGTTATAAAGAGCGGTATGATGTTGTCGGTGATGGCGCCCCTTGGCTTGATGGATTTTTGAGGCGCAGCAGGCGGCTGTTTCGCGCCCGGCAGAGCCGCAGGGGTTATTTTTGCCGCAGGAGCAGCTGCCGGTTTAGTTTCGGCAGGCGCCGCGGGAGGAATATAGAGTTTGCCTTCTTTTTTCGCGGCTTCCATCTTTGCGGCTTCTATTGAAATGGTTTTGTATTCGGGATTGTTTAAGAAATAGACATTTGAAAGTGAGCCGACCGTGTAGGCCACGCCGACCATCATAAATATAAAGATCCCGCCGATAGGAACAGCCCTATTGATTTCGCGCCCGCTTTTTACGGTCATAAACCGGACAATCAATTGCGGCTGCGCGAGAACGCCCACGCCGACTCCAAGAGCGAGCTGGGTTATCATTTCAAGCCACATTTTAGAGCCGGCAACCGGCATTGAGGTCCAGCCCTGATGTCCCTGAACTTTAAAAGCCTGCGGAACAAGCGAGCCCATATCAGTCAGTTTCTGGTGGGCTCCGGTAACTCCGGCGCCTATGGCTGAATAAGCAAAATAGAGCAGCAGGCCCATCCCGACCAGCATTAGCGCGCCCTGGAAAGCATCGGTATACATGACGCCTTTTAATCCTCCAAAGATAACATATACCGCAGTGATTACCGTAAAGATTAGCAGGGCGGCGCCATAATCAAGACCCAGGTATTGGCTCATAAATTGCGAGCCTCCGATGAGCACAGAGCCGGCGTAGATAGGCATACCGATAAATATAAGAAGTCCCGCGGCAGTCTGAATGAACTTTGAATCAAATCTTTTGCCGAGAAGTTCCGGAAAAGTATGTGCGTTAAGGTTGAGTCCGATCTTCCTTGTTCTTTTCCCGAAGAAGACAAAAGCGAGGAAGATGCCGACGAAGATGTTTAGTCCGGTTAACCACATCAGTCCCATTCCGTAAACGGCCGCCGCCCCGCCAAAACCTATTATAGCGGCTGTGCTGATGAAGGTTGACCCGTAGGAGAGAGCCATCACGACCGGATGCTGCTTCCTTCCGGCTACAAGATAATCTTCCGCGTTGTTGGTCTGTTTATAGCCAAGCCAGCCGAAAAAAGCTGTTATAGCGAAGTAGACAACAACTACTATTAAGAGATATAAGCCGCTCATTTTCCGGTCTCCTTTGTGTCTTCGTCGGTTTCGTTCCATTTCAGGATGCCGTACAGGATGCAAATAAGGACAGAAAAGATGGTGAATGCATACGCTGACCACACGCCTAAATCTCCGAATCCGAACATAGCGCCCCCTTCAATAGGTTTGAAGTGATTCTTTCTCTGATTACGCTGATTAAACAAAAGGATTATCTTTGCGACCATTAATAAGTACTAATTATGGAGTATATCAGCGGGGCGGAGCGCGGTCAACCTGTAAGGAATGAATTGTAAAGTTATTCTGATTTGCAAGTTGACAAACATTTTTAAGGCAGTCGCTTAGAAGTTAGCGGAGAGACCTGTGCTAATAGTCCTTCCCGGCATAGGCAGGCCGAAGACTTCCTGGTAGGGCATATCTCCGAGATTGTCAGCCCTGATATAGACGCTGCAGTTTCCGAGTTTCTTCGTAAGCGTTAGGTTTGTTATGATATATGAACCCGCCCCGTACCTTTCTTTGTAGGTGGTCTCGGACAAGAGTTCAGTCTCAAGCGGAAGGGGTATGCCGGCCTTAAAGGTTCCCTGCCTTTTCGGGAACATAAGAGAGTACTTCGCAAAATACGGAAGCTCTTTTTTCATATCGATCAGCGAGAAGTTTAACGAAAGGCGCGCGCCAAGAAGCACGGCAGCCGAAGTGAATTCGATTCCGGCTGACTGCGCGTTAGAAGTGTTCAGTGAGGACCAGGGTCCGAAAGGCGAGGCTGAGACCCAGTCTATTCCGTCCGCTTCGCTTCGCGCGAAGAAAGAAAGTCCTGCCTTGTTTCCGGCTCCGCCGTCAAAGAGAAGAGAGATGTCGCCTGATACCGCAGTTTCCGGGGAAAGAGAAGCATTTCCGGTGTTTACCGGATCCTTATAATAAAGTTCAGTGAAAGAAGGGTCCCGGAAAGAAGACCCGGCCGAGAGAGCCAGCGTTAATCCGCTCGCCAGCGGGCTTTTTACCGCCGCGGAGGCGGTCATTCTCGTTCCGCGGTCATTTGAATCAGCTCTGGCGGAAAGAGAGTATTCTCTGCCGGCCGCGTCCTTTAGCCCGGATTCCGTGAAGAACGCGAGTTCGTAGAGTTGATGTCTGCCTATAGCGCTGCTGTCTATATTTGCAAACTGGAATTCGCTTCCCGCCGATAGAGGCAGGTTTTTGAAGGCAAAACTCACTTCCGTGTCGAGGTTGTAGGAGATATGTTGCGAAGAAAAATAAGACGGCCGCGACTGATCCAGAATAAACGCATCGTCATGCCTTCTTACCGAGGCTTTCCCTGAAATGCCAGCGAAATCTGCCTGCAGAACGCCTTTCAAACCGGCGAAATACGCGGTCGTTCTCTCTCTTGAAGGAAGGTTGAGACCGGGCGTATAAAAATCATAAGCGCCAAACTGCTTGTCCGTGACGCCAAGAACGACTTCGCTTTCCCCGAGCAAAAGACAGGAAGAAAAGGAGCTGATGTTGTAATCGGTGTCCGCCCGGAAACCGTCTGAACGGGAATTTGCCGCAGAGAAGCTGAGGGAGCCGCCCGGAAAAACATTGCCGTAAGAACCTGACAGGCTGAGCGTGTTAAAGGAAGAGTAACAAGCAGCGCCATTTAGTTCTTCGGCTACCGGATGTTTGAGAAGCGCATTGACCGTACCGCCGAAAGCGCCGGAACCGAAGATGGAGGAGCCCTGACCCGGCGCTATTGCCGCGGCGCCAAGCCCTATGGAAGGGACCGGAAGATCCATATTGTGGTGGGCGGTCTGCGGGTCAGTAAGTTTAAAGCCGTCAAGCAGCACGAGCACCTGCTGGTAGTTTGCGCCTCTTATACTTATGTCTGAGGTGACGCCTCCCGGCCCTCGGGACAACAAGTCAACGCTTCCGGTATTGTTGAATAGTTGCTGGGGGGCAGCAGTTGCATCAATTTCCTCGTTCACATAGAGCGGGCGGGTGGCTTGCGGGTTAGCCAGCCTGGAGCCTGATATTTTGGCGGGCTGAAGTTCGTAAAAAGGTGTCTCGGCCGAAAGCGCCGCGCCGGAAAGCAGCAATAGCCAGGCCAGTAGTGAACGCTTTGTATTGTTAACCAATAGTGTCATATACGGATAACAATAACAGATTTGCGGAAAAGATTCAACAGGGCAAACAAAAAGGGCGGCGGGTTTCCCCGCCGCCCCGGAAAAAGCCGGTTTAGTACGTCTTGAAGAGGTAAGTCATGGTCAAATAAAAGTTGTGGGCTGAAACATTCGGGATGCCGTTTGCAGCATTATTTACACCGGCATTTGCTTTGTAAGTGGTCGAATAAATGTACTGCGAAGTTATCGAGAACTCAGGCGAGATCTTGTACGTAAAACCTGCGTAGATCCTGTTCTCGTCTAATCCGGAGGGAGAGAATCCCGGTCCGTAGGTGCCCGGATTGTTGGGGTCCGTTATTAAACCTACAAATATCTCGTCTCCCGCAAAAACCGTAAAACCTGTTGCTGCGGTATAGTTAACGAGCACCATTTCTCGAAGCAAAGTGGACCAGCCGCTGCTATTGTTCATACTGGCATAGAAGGTGTTATGAAAGATAGACCGGCTGGAGATCATCAGGCTTGGGTTAATTTTATATTCCAGTGTAGGCATTATTTCAAGGTTGTGTGAAAAATTGTACGTCCCTTTGGAAGCGCTGGGGAACCCCATAAAGTAATACCAGACCGGAAGTTTTACTTTGAAATTGTCAGATAGCTGGAGGGTATATGTCGGTCCTACAAAAAGTTCTTCGAAATACGTTCCGACCGGAGTCGCCGCGTCATCTCCGAACTCCCACCTGACACCGGGCATTACCGTAAAAGACAATTCAGGAGAGATAAGAGCCGTGAGATTATAGCTTTCCCACATTCTTCCTGCCAGCGTTTCCGCGTCCGCGGTTGTGAAAAAGACGGCGCACAAGAGAGCGATTACAACAAGCAATTTTTTCATACTTTCCTCCTTTTAATATGATTACGCAGATTAGGTAGAGCGCTTACCCGGATTAGTTCATTTGCTTTAATCTGCGAAATCTCGTTTTGTAATCCGCGTAATCATTTTACACTTTTTCGATGCCGTTAAAACATTTCTTTAAATGTTCCTTATCCATCGGTGAGGTTAATGCCGAGACCAGCAAAGATACAATAATGGACACAGGAAGCGCCGCGATGAGCGGATCTAAATTCGAGATCCAGGACCTCGGATCAAGCAGTGAAGCCTTTCCGGTAAGTGCCATACAAATGCCGAGAGGGGCCGCTTCAGCCGAATGGATAAAAGCCATCCAGAGCAGGCTGACTGCTACACCGGCAAGAAACCCGCTTTTTGCCGCAGCCTTGGTGAACCGCTTAGAGTAAAGGGCGCCGACATACATAGGAATAACCGCGCACGCGCAAAGTCCGAAGAAAATTGCTGTGCCTTTCGCTATTATCGCGGAGCCCGTCTCAAAGAACCTCGGCAGATAAATCGCGACGCCGAGACTGAGAATGATAGTGAAGAGCGTACCCATCCTGTTTACCAGCACGGTATTCTTGCTCTTAATCTGCAGTCCTTTCTCGTAGACATCCCTTGCCAGGGCTGTACCCATAGTGTGAAACTGCGAGGAGAGAGTTGACATTGCCGCGGCAAGCAGGGTGATGAGGAATATGGGAATGAACCACTTCGGCATCGCCTCATTGATAAAGAGCGGAATGATTGCGTCCGTCAGCGCTCCTGAAGCTTTTGGTTTAGCCGGCGCAGGTGCCGCTGGCGCCGCAGCTCCGGTTTTGGGCGCTATGGCCGCAGATTGAACTGCTGCCGCCGGTTTTGCAGGTTCCTTAACCGCCAAAGCCGGATTAAGCAGCGCTGCCGCCGCGTCCGCCTCGCGCTTCTTAGTCAGTTCAACGGAGACCACCGGCTTATATACTTTTCCTTCTTTCTCGGCCTGCGCCATCTTTACCGCTTCGATGGCCACGGTCTGGTATTTCGGGTTGTTCCAGAAATAAACATTGGAGAGGGCGCCGACCGTGAAAGCAACCCCGGTCATAAACAGGATGAAGACTCCGCCGACAAGCACGGCTCTGTTTATTTCCTTATTGCTCTTGACCGTCATAAACCGCACTATCAACTGGGGCTGCGCGAGAACGCCGATGCCGACTCCCATTACAATTGTAGTAACCAATTGCATCCACATCGCGGAACCGAAGGCCGGCATTGAGGTCCAGCCCATATGCCCGCCTTTTCCGAAGAGAATCTTCGCTTCGGGCGCGAGTTTTGAAAGAGCGGTATGGCCGGCCATCACGCCTCCTACGGAAGTGTAGGCGTATATTAGAAGAAGAGCCATGCCGATGAACATCAACACGCCCTGGAAAGCGTCGGTGTACATAACGCCTTTGAGCCCGCCGAAAACCACATAAACTGCGGTTATGATGGTGAAGCCGAGCACTGCGGCGTCATACGAAATGCTAAAGGTCTGGGCGATAAATATTGCGCCGCCGATAAGAACCGAACCGGCATAAATGGGCATAAAGAGGAAAATCAAGAGTCCGGTTGCTCCCTGGATAAATCTTGAGTCGAATCTTTTACCGAGAAGTTCCGGGAAGGTGTGCGCGTCAAGATTGTGCCCCATCTTTCTGGTGCGCTTTCCGAAGAAGACGAAGGCGATAAAAATGCCGACAAAGATGTTTAGGAAAGTGAGCCAGAGCAGGCCCATGCCAAAGACTGCAGCCGCGCCTCCGAACCCGACTATGGCCGAGGTGCTGATGAAGGTCGCGCCATAGGAGAGAGCCATAATGATAGGATGCTGTTTTCTGCCAGCGACGAGAAAATCCGCGGCGTTTGTTGTCTGCTTGAACCCCAGCCATCCGAGATACGCGGTGATGGCGAGGTAAACAGCTACGACTATTCCGATATATAATGTGTCCATTCTGTTTTCCTCCGTAAGGGTTTTTTACAGCTTGTCTTGAAATTTTCCGTCCTTCTTTTCCCACTTGAGTTCTTCCCTGACTTCCTTGCCTTCGTTCTCATCAGATTTATTCCAGTTTATGACGCCGTAAATCACGCAAAGCAGCGCGGCGGCAATGGTGAGAACGTAGGCAAGAACGACGCCGATTCCTTCGAATCCAAGCATAATTTCACCCCCTGTCTTTTTACAAACGGTATTTGTTTATGATGGCGGCGCTCGTCAGCTGCAGGCAAGATAGAGTATGCATTAAAGTATTCTAACAAAATAAAATTCAGATAGTCAATTAAATTGGTAGGCTTTGGTTAACAATTAAAAACAATGAGTTTTCCGGGGTTTACCGGTTAAGAGAAGCCCGGGAAATTCCAAAGCCTCCATTGGTTTTCTGCGCAAGCGCCTTAGAAGTATGATATTATGTTGGGAGAAGAAAACTTTGGCAAATACGCGTTCGGGGAGACTGAAATGAAAAAGATTCCGATAATAATTGACACCGACATAGGGACCGATATTGACGATACCTGGGCTCTGGCAATGGCCTTAAACTCACCGGAACTTGACATCAAACTTATAACTACTGCCAGGGGCGATACCGTTTACCGGGCAAAACTGGTTGCAAAGTTTCTTCAAGTCGCCGGCAGGACGGATATCCCGATAGGGATAGGGATACAGTTAGGGTATAATGCAGTCCGCGAGCCGCAGGCTGACTGGCTAAAAGGCTTCAATATGAAAAATTACAAAGGAAGGGTTTTTCAGGACGGCGTTGACGCTATTATCAAGACTATCACGGCCTCAAAAGAAAAAGTTACCGTCATAGGCATTGCTCCGCTCCCAAACATTGCCAGGGCTCTTTCGCTTAAACCTGAAATAGTGAAAAAAGCAAAATTTGTCGGAATGCACGGCTCAATAAATATGCAGCACGAAGGTAAACGGGGCGCTATCCCGGAATGGAATGTCTGTTCTTATATGCGCGACGCAAATGAAGCCCTCTCGGCGGATTGGGATAAAACAATAACGCCTCTTGATACCTGCGGCAACATCCGGCTTTCCGGGGAGAGATACCAAAAATGCTTCAAGAGCGGGTTGCCGGTTATGAAGGCGGTTATGGAAAATTACCGGCACTGGCTAAAGGGGTGGGGAGGGAAGAAAGGAAAGTACGATTCTTACAGCTCAATACTTTTTGATACGGTAGCAGTTTATCTTGCCTACGACGAATCCTTCCTGAAGATGAAGAAGACCGGCCTTCGTGTCACAAACGGAGGATTTACCAGAATAGAGAAAGGCGCGCCGAAGGTTAATATCGCGCTGGAGTGGAAAGACAAGGAAGGCTATCTTGACCATCTGGTTGAAAGGCTTACAGGATGAATACGCGAATCAAAACTTAGAGGATACCGAAGGCTTTCAGGTTCATTTCAAGATACTTTTCCGGAACCGAACTTCTTATTACTTTCTCCCAGGTTTCCTGCTTAAACGGCAGGTGTTTTGCCAGCAGGCCAAGCAGGATGATGTTTTCTATTTTTACGCTTCCGGTATTCCTTGCCGCGGCGAGCGCGTCAACGGCTTCAACCTTGAATCCGGATTTCTCCATGCTTGACATTATATCCGAAGGATAGGCTTCCGCTGAAATGCTTGAAGGAACGATTTTTCGCGTGTTCATTATCACAATCCCGCCTGGTTTTAAGAATCTCTCGTAACGCAGGCTTTCCAGTTCCTCAAGAGAAACCAGAATGTCCGCTTCGCCTTCAGGGATAAGAGGTGAATGAACTATTTTCCCGAAACGTATATGGGATAAGACCGAACCGCCTCTCTGGGCCATGCCGTGCAATTCATTGGCTTTTACATCGAAACCGGACTCAAGCGCAGCCCTCGCAATGATATTTCCGGCAAGGATTATTCCCTGCCCTCCGACCCCGGCAAGGATTATATTTATTGGCTTTTCCATGGCAAAATTATACAGGAAAGGCGGTAAAATAGGAAGTTGAAATTGCCGGAGAGTGAGTATTTTTTGTTTTGAATATGTTTTATATAGTATAATACTAAATATTTCAAAAGGCACAGGAGGCCTAATATGTCAAAGAAGATAGCGTTTATCGGCGCGGGAAGCATGGGATTCACCCGCGGGCTTGTCAGGGACCTGCTCACATTCCCTGCGTTCGCGGACGCGGAAATATGGCTTATGGATATCAATAAGGAAAGGCTTAAATGGGTGAAGCTGGCTGTAGATAAGATAATCAAGGCGGGAAATTACCCGGCCAAATCCATCGCCACGCTTTCAAGAAAAGAAGCTCTGAAGGGCGCGGACGGCGTGCTCTGCACCATCCTCTCGGGAGATGTTGATATATGGAAATACGATATTACGATTCCGGAAAAATACGGCGTTGATATCAATGTCGGAGATACGAGAGGGCCGTCAGGGATATTTCGCGCGGCCAGGACCATCCCGGTATTGCTTGATATCTGCAAGGACATAGAAAGATACTGCCCGAACGCGATATTCCTCAACTACACTAATCCTATGGCGATGAACTGCAAAGCAATGCAGATGATGTTCCCGAAACTGAAGATAACCGGCCTCTGTCATTCTGTCCAGGGCACCGCGCACGAACTGGCAAAGAGAATAAACGCTCCGGTGGAAGAAATTACATATTTCACTGCCGGAATAAATCACCAGGCCTGGATGCTCAGGTTTGAATGGAACGGAAAGGACGCGTATCCTCTTTACCGTAAGGCAATCAAAAAGCCGGAAATATGGAAAAAGGATATAGTCAGGAACGAGATGTTCCGCCACCTTGATTATTTTGTGACGGAATCCAGCGGGCACAACTCCGAGTATGTGGCGTGGTTTCGGAAAAGAAAGGACCTGCTGAAAAAATATTGTTCCGGCGGCACCAGCTGGAATGACGGCGCGCACGCCATGATACTGAAGGCCTATACAAAGAGAAAACATATTTGGAAGAGAGATATTAAAAAGTGGATTGCCACCGGCAAAGTGGATCTTCCACGCGGGCAGGAGTATGCCTGCTATATCTTTAACGCAATTTTCGGGGACAACACTCCGTTTGAGTTCAACGGGAATGTCATAAATAACGGGAGTATCACCAACTTGCCGAAAGAGACCTGCGTTGAAATACCTGTTTGGACAAGCAAGCGCGGGTTTGATCCGGTTTTTGTAGGGGATTTGCCGGAACACCTTGCTATTTTGAACAATATAAGCGCCCGCTGCGAAAATATTGCGGTCGAAGGCGCCATCTCCGGGGATCCGCGGAAGATTTTTCATGCGGTGCTCTTTGATCCGCTCACCTCGGCGGTGCTTTCCATGCAGGAGACGCAGGATATGGTCAGCGAAATGTTCCAGGCTTCAAAAAACTACCTGCCGCAGTTCAAGAGCTTTAAGTAAGAGCCTATTTCTGCAAAAGAATGGTTAATGCCGGGACCCTGCTTTGCGCGGGGTCCTGTTTTTTGACGTAAGAAGCGTAATTGGCTCTTTTTCCATTGAAAATCCGTTCTTTTGACTTTGAAGGCCGTTTGTGATATAAGAAAATAAGGATAAAAGCGGGTCTTTGAGGGTCTTTCAAGCCCTACATATATGAAGGAGTTGTTATGAAAAAGCTATACAGGGATGCGGTTGATAAACTTACCCCGTATGTGCCGGGTAAGCCGATTCAGGAAGTCCAGAGGGAACTTGGGCTTGCCGATGTCATAAAGATGGCTTCCAATGAGAATCCGCTCGGGCCTTCCCCGAGAGCCGTAAACGCCGTTAGAAAAGCGGTGGAAGAGATACATTATTATCCGGAGGGCAGCTGCTTTGAACTCCGCAAGATACTCGCAAAGAAGCTCGGAGTGGAAGAGAACCAGTTGATATTTGGCAACGGTTCCGATGAGCTTTTGCTTATGATCTCCCAGGCCTTTTTTAATCCCGGCGACGAGATAATTCAGGGCGATCCCGCTCTAACCTTTGTTGAATACCGGGCTGTGAGCAATATCGCCGGCGCCGAGCCGGTCTTTGTTCCGATGAAGAACTACGGCTACGACCTTGCTGCTATGGCGGAAAAGATAAACGAGAAGACAAAGCTCGTATTTATAGCGAATCCGAATAATCCGACCGGTTCTATCGTCTCAAAAGAAGAATTTGCAGCGTTTATGGAAAAGGTTCCGGAAGATGTGATAGTGGTGCTCGACGAAGCTTACTACGAATATGTGGAAACGGCCGATTATCCGGATTCCATAGACTATATCAAGAACGGCGCCAATGTTATTGCGCTTCGCACTTTCTCCAAGATATTCGGGCTGGCGGGGCTGCGCGTCGGTTACGGAATCGCGAGGAAAGAACTGATAGATATTCTTGAACGCGTCAGGCAGCCGTTCAATGTTAATACTCTTGCTCAGGCCGGCGCGGCCGCAGCGCTCTCTGATATCCGCCATGTCGAGGCGAGCAGGAGAATGAACAAAGAGGGGCGCGAGTACTTCTACGGTTCGTTTGAAGTGATGGGGCTGAAGTTTGTTCAAAGCGAGGCTAATTTTGTGCTTGTTGATGTAAAGAAGAACGGGAAAGAGGTCGCGAAAAGACTTACGCAGGAAGGCATCATCGTCCGAGCAATCGGAACGGAGACAACAATACGCGTTACGGTCGGGACGAAGGAACAGAATGAAAGATTTATTAAGACGCTTAAGAATATACTTAAATAAAACTTGTAGCGTTTGTAACGTTCATAATCCGTACTTCGTGTGTCTTGTTCTGTAAGGAAAGATATTTTTCATGCCAGACTTCGTCTGGCATTGCAGAATAACGTTATTCGCAGAGAGGGGATAGGTTTACGTTATAAACGTTACGAACGTTAAGATCGTTATAAACTAAAATGTGTTTTATTGATAGGAGAGCCAAATGATTATTGTTCTTAGAACCGATGCTACCGAAAAACAGATAATCCGCATCCGCGCAAAGATTGCGGGCGCCGGGCTCACGCCGCATATTTCCAAGGGTGTAGAGCGGACCATTATGATGGTTGTCGGCGACGAGCGCGTGCTGGACCAGGCGGGAATGGAAACTATGCCGGGCGTTGACCGCGTGATGTCAGTCCTCCCGCCTTATAAACTCGCGAGCCGGGATTTCAAACCTGAAGACACAATTATAAAAGTAAGGGGAGTTTCAATCGGCGGCAAGAAACTCTGCGTAATGGCAGGGCCCTGTTCGGTTGAGAGCGAGAAACAGCTTATAAGCGTCGCAAAAAAAGTCAAGAAGGGCGGGGCCAACATTCTTCGCGGGGGGGCGTTTAAGCCCCGGACCTCGCCTTACGCGTTCCAGGGGATGGGTGAAGACGGCTTGAAAATACTTGCCGCGGCGAGAGAGGCCACGGGGCTTCCCATCGTTACTGAAGTAATGGACACCAGAACTATCGCGCTTATCTCAAAGTATGCCGATATCCTTCAAGTCGGAGCGCGCAATATGCAAAACTTCGAACTTTTGAAAGAGATCGGGGAATATAAAATACCCGTGCTTTTGAAGCGGGGGCTCTCCAGCACAATAAAGGAATGGCTGATGTCGGCAGAATATATTATGTCACGCGGAAATCACCAGGTAATCATGTGTGAAAGAGGCATCCGCACTTTTGAGGATTCCACCAGGAACACATTGGACCTTTCCGCTGTCTCTGTGGTAAAGCACTTAAGCCACCTGCCTGTAATCGTGGATCCGTCCCACGGCACGGGAAAATGGCGCTGGGCAATACCAATGTCCAAGGCGGCTGTAGCAGGCGGGGCAGACGGGCTGATGCTGGAAGTGCACGAAAAACCCGAAGAAGCCTTATCTGACGGAGATCAGTCACTCTTGCCCGAAAAATTTGCTAAACTAATAAAGGAACTGAAACCGATAGCGAAGGCGGTGGGTAGGGCAATATAAAAAAGTTTATAACGTTTATAAAGTTTGTAACGTTTATAACGTAAGTCCAGAGACGGTTTTGGTTTACGTTACAAACGTTAAGAACGTTAGGAACGTTAGGAACGTTATAAACGGATTTTTTGGAGAAAAAATGACCTGTGAGAATTGCGGTGAAAATGACGCTTCTGTCCACTACCAGCAGGTAGTGAACGGCAAGATGTCCGAGATGCACCTGTGCGGAAAATGCGCGAGCGAGAAGGGAATGGTTTCTTTCGGCTCGGCGAATCAATCCCCTTTCGGGAACCTGATAGCGGGTTTCATGGACGAAGAGGAGATGTTTTCAGGCAAGGGCAAAAAGTTAAAACTTAAATGCAAGTGCGGCTGGACCGGCGAGAACCTCAAAAAAACAGGTTACCTCGGTTGTCCCGTTTGCTATAAGACTTTTAGCAAGGCGCTTTCTCCTTTGCTTCGGAGAATTCACGGGAATAACAAACACATAGGCAAGAAGCCGTCTAAGATTTCCTTTACCGAGCATATCATAGTCGACCAGCAGCCGCCGGAAGAAACTTACACGGAGATTCCCGCACAGAGACTTTCAGGTAAGCTTGATGAACTTGTAAGTCTTAAGGCTCAGCTTGACGCAGCCGTTAAAGAAGAGCGTTATGAAGACGCGGCGAAGTTTAGGGATAGGATAAAGGGGTTGGAAATAGAAAAGTAAGTAAAAAAAGTTTATAACGTTCATAAGGTTTGTAATGTAAGAGCAAAACAGGTTTTACTTTGTGAATGTTATTCTGCTATGCCAGACGAAGTCTGGCATGAAAGAAATCTTTCCTTACAGAACAAGACGCACGAAGTGCGGCTTATACTGCTATGCCAGACGAAGTCTGGCATGAAA
>CAIOVX010000010.1 GCA_903861835.1 Candidatus Firestoneibacteriota bacterium
CAATAAAAACAAGGAAAAGTATGCTATTTCCCGTTTGACTTTCCCTGCCCTAAAGAGTATAATCATACCGTTTTCGTCCTGAACAACTTGAAACCCTTTTTCGGCTCTAAAACGCGATAATATTTTAAATTCTTTTAGGAGGAAGGTTATGGCACAGAAGATGGTGTATTTTTTTGGCGGAGGGAAGGCTGACGGCAATGAGAAGATGAAAAATCTGCTCGGCGGCAAAGGCGCGAACCTCGCGGAAATGGCAGGGCATCCGAAATTGAAGCTGCCGGTACCACCGGGTTTCACTTTCACCACGGACGTCTGCACTTACTACTATGAAAATAAAAAGAAGTATCCGAAGGAACTTGACGGGCAGGTAATGAAAGCGCTCGCCGGCGTAGAGAAAATTATGGGCAAGAAACTCGGCGACCCTGTTAACCCGCTCCTTGTATCAGTAAGGTCCGGCGCAAGAAAGTCCATGCCCGGAATGATGGAAACCGTACTTAACGTGGGACTCACCAGCAAGACCATACCGGGAATGATAAAGCAGACCGGCGGCAACGAAAGATTTGTTTATGACGCCTACAGAAGGCTCATAATGATGTACTCCGATGTCGTGATGGAAAAAGCCGCGGGCGTAGAACCCAAGGAAGACATGGGCATCAGGAAGCAGCTTGAAAAATTGATGGACGTGATGAAGAAGAGCAAAGGCGTCAAGCTTGATACCGAGCTTTCCGCGGAAGACCTCAAGAGTCTCTGCGATTCTTTCAAAAAGAAAGTGAAAGAAGTCCTCGGCAAGGAATTTCCTGACAACCACCTGGATCAGATGTGGGGCGGCGTCAGCGCCGTGTTCTCTTCCTGGAACGGCAAGAGAGCAGTATCCTATAGAAGAATAGAGAAGATCCCTGATGAATGGGGAACAGCAGTCAACGTTCAGGCGATGGTGTTTGGAAATATGGGCGATGATTCTGCCACCGGCGTGGCCTTCACCAGGAATCCCGGCAACGGCGATCCCAGGTTCTACGGTGAGTACCTTGTCAACGCGCAGGGCGAAGATGTCGTCGCGGGCACCCGTACTCCGGCCCCGATTAACGCTGCCTCGCAGTCCGATCATAATTTGGACTTGGTTACACTCGAGAAAGGATTTCCGAAACTCTACAAGGAGCTCTTCAACATCCAGAAGCGCCTTGAGAAACATTACAGGGATATGCAGGATATAGAGTTCACAATCGAGAAAGGCACTCTTTACATGCTTCAGTGCCGTATCGGCAAGAGGAACGGACCGGCCGCTGTTAAGATGGCGACCGATATGTGGAAGGAAAAACTCATTACCACCGAAGAAGCGATAATGAGAGTAAGTCCCGAACAGCTTGATGAACTGCTCCACCCTATAGTTGACCCCAAGGCTGAGAAGCTGACCAAGCCTCTCGCAAAGGGTCTGCCTGCGGGACCGGGCGGCGCTTCCGGCATGATCGTGTTCAATTCCGCTGATGCAGTTGCGTGGGCGGAGAAGGGAAAGAAAGTTATACTTGTCAGGGAAGAAACAAACCCTGAAGATATTGAAGGTATGAGAGCCGCGCAGGCCATCCTTACGGCAAGGGGCGGTATGACTTCTCACGCCGCGCTTGTTGCCAGGGGCTGGGGAAAGTGTTGCGTTGTCGGCTGTTCAGATCTTCACATTGACGCCGCCACAAAAACGATTAAGAAGGACGATGTGGTGCTCAAGGAAGGCGATTGGGTTACCTTGAACGGTACAAAGGGCGCGGTCTATGTAGGGAAGCTGCCGATGGTTGACGCTTCCGAAGAAGGCAGCGTGCTCGCGGATTTCCTCACTATCTGCGATAAGGTAAGGACTCTGGGCGTCAGGACAAACGGCGAAACGCCGGCCGACGCGAAGAAAGCAAGATTCTTCGGAGCCGAAGGAATAGGGCTTTTCAGAATCGAGCATATGTTCTACGGCGAAGGCTCCGATCAGGCGCTCTTTTTGCTTCGTAAGATGATTATGTCAAACACGCTTGAAGAGAGAAAGACGGCGCTTGCCGAGCTTTATCCTTATATGAAGAGCGACATCAAAGGCACGCTTGACGCGATGGCCGGTTTCCCTGTCACCATCAGGCTCATTGATCCTCCTCTTCACGAGTTCGTGCCGCACGACGAGGCAAAACTCAAGGCGCTTGCAGGAAGCTTAAAGATAGATATGTCCAACCTCGCAAAGAGGGCGGATTCACTCAGGGAGAGCAACCCGATGATGGGACACCGCGGTGTCCGCCTCGGAGTTACCTATCCTGAAATCACAGAAATGCAGGCAATGGCTATAATCGAGTCAGCCGCAGAACTTATGAAAGAAGGGAAGAAAGTATTCCCCGAGATCATGATTCCGGTTGTCTGCTCGGTCGCGGAAGTTAACGACCAGATGGCGATAATAAAGAGGGTTCACGCGGAGATCAACAAGAAGTTCGGAAAGAAGGTGCCTCTCATGATCGGAACCATGATAGAGATCCCGAGAGCGGCGCTGGTAGCGGGCAAGATTGCCGAGACCGCGGAGTTCTTCTCCTTCGGAACGAACGATCTCACGCAGATGACCTTCGGCTTCTCACGCGATGACATAGGCGGATTCCTCCCGAGCTATCTCGAGAAGAAATTGCTTTCGGAAGATCCTTTCCAGAGCATAGACCTCGAAGGCGTGGGCGAACTTATCACGATCGGTATTGAGCGCGGAAGAAAGACCAACAAGAAGCTCAAGATCGGAATCTGCGGCGAACACGGCGGAGATCCTGCTTCCATCGCATTCTGCTACAAAGCGGGAATGAACTATGTTTCCTGCTCGCCTTTCAGGGTCCCGATAGCGAGATTGGCGGCCGCAAGGGCGGTTGTGGAAGGGAAGAAGTAAATAATAAAGAGTTCTTAACGTTCATAACGTTTGTAAGGTAAATGAATCAGATTGGGGGCAGTCCCGCAAGGGGCTGTCCCCGATTAACAAAGGGGGAAAGATGAAAAAGGCCGCTATCGCAGCAATGGTTCTTATGCTTGCAGTGGTATGTTTCGGGCGGGATGTAACGGCGCCTACCTGGCTTCTTACAGTGCCAACGGCTGACCTGCTTCCGACTGACCGTATGACAGCCGGCCTGCTTCATCTTGACCTTGGTATTACTCCAAATCTTGAGGCCGGCCTGCATGGCATAAAATATTCTTTCGCTCAGCAGGACGGGAGCGAGTTGGGTTTCGGCGTATCGCTTGTTAACGGGCTTTACCCCTATGCGGTGCTGACTCAGGATTACAAGTTCGGGCGTCTCACGCTCGGCGTTTCCGCTTTTCCGTACTTCTTTTTCGCGGGGCTTGAGCAGGCGCTCGCGGAGAATGTCTGGCTGATGGCGGAAGTTCATAACGGGGTTTCTGTCGGGCTTCGCACCAAACTCGGAGCAGACTGGTTCTTTGATCTTGGTGCCGGCTATTCAACTTTTTCCTACAAGAACCTCTTCCTGGTTGATTACGGGGCACCTGCAAATTATTCCTTCAGTTTCCCGACCAATTTCACAGGCTTTATGGTGGTTTCAGTATGCTACGTCTTTGATATAAAAGAGGTAGTTGTTCCGGGCACAGGCAGTCATACTGACAAATTGAAGCCTGCAATAGCTCCGGAACGTGTAAAGCGCTAAGCCGGAACGCTGCTTCCTCCCACCCGCGCAATTCCTGGCTGATATGTTATAATTACTCAGAGTTGTTTTCCGGAGGTCTTTTGCAGCCGTATCACAAAACACAGGGTATAGTCTTGAAGACCCGAAAATATTCAGAGTCTTCGAAACTTCTTACTATTTACACTCGTGAGTTGGGCCGGATTAACGCGCTCGCAAAAGGCGCAAGAAAGATAAAAAGCCGCTTTGGTTCCTCGCTTGAGGTTTTTACCGAGAGCAAGTTTCTCTTTTATAAACAGCCGTCGGCAGGGCTTTATGTGGTCAGCCAGGCGCAGATACTCTTCCCCCATGAAGGGCTCTACTTTGCCAATGACAAATTCGCTTCGGCTTCGGTTATGGCCGATTTCCTTTACACGCACACGGTTCAAGCGGAGAGGCACGAAGAGCTCTACCGGTTTTTCAGGGATTCGCTTAAGGAACTGGAACTTACCGGAGCGCCGCAGAATGTCCTGCTTTCCTTTATGCTTAAATTCCTTACCGTTGCCGGTTATGGCTTGCAGCTTAAGGCCTGTTCTTCCTGCGGGAAGGGAGGAACGGAACCGGGGCGGGATTGCCGTATCAGCGCGAAACATGGCGGTGTGCTTTGCGAGGCTTGCTCTAGAAAAGAAGGCGATTCGGTTGTCATCGGTCCGGCAGCATTAAAGGCGCTCTCTTTTCTGCAAGAGAAAGGATACAAACTCACCGGCAATCTTAAACTTGACGACACTTCGTCGGGTGAAATAAAAAAAGTGATCGGTAACTTTCTGCAGTATTACTATGATTACGAACTGAAGAGTATGAGAGTGATGGAGGAGATAATTAAGTAATAAAAGTTTGTAACGTAAACAAAAATTATCGGAGAGGGCAAAAGGAGCGTGGATGAAGAAGGCGGTTATACTTTTATCGGGTGGGTTGGATTCGACGACAACTCTTTATTACGCCAAGGCTAAGGGATACAAATGCTGCTGTCTAATCTTTGATTATGGGCAACGCCATAAAAAAGAGATTAAATCGGCCGTTCGCCTTGCAAAACTGACGTGCAGCGGTTTTAATATTGTTAAGATAAGGCTTCCGTGGAGCAAAAGCGCGCTGACTGATATCGGGACTAAACTGCCGAAGGACCGCAAGCCGGGCAGGATGAGCAAAGACATTCCCGTAACCTATGTCCCGGCCCGGAATACCATTTTCCTTAGTTTTGCGGCCTCCTACGCGGAGTCTATTAGCGCGTCAAAAATATTTATCGGGGCGAACGCGCTTGATTATTCCGGTTATCCGGACTGCCGGCCAAACTACATAAAGGCGTACGAGAAAATGATAAATCTGGGAACAAAGAGCGGAGTTGAGGGAAGGCGTCTGAGAATTGAAACTCCTCTAATAGAAATGACTAAGGCGGAAATTATAAAACTCGGGACAAAACTTGGAGTTCCTTACGGGCTTACCTGGTCCTGTTACTCCGGCGGCAAATATCCTTGCGGAGTCTGTGATTCCTGCAAACTTAGGGAAAAGGGGTTTGCCGAATTGCTGTAAGTCCTTGTGCCCGGGCTTGCGCTAAAAATCAGTCCGGCGTTTTCACTTCCCGTAGAAACTCGGCATTTTCTTCCGGCAATGACACATTTATAAACATTCCGGAGCCCAGCTCGAAGCCCGCCGATTTTGTTAATCTCGGGATTATGCTTAAATACCAGTGGAAATAACTTGCGTCGCAGCTGTCAGTAGGGGCAGACCTGATAACATAATTAAAATCCGGGTCAATCAGCCCAAAATAGAATTTCCTCAGAGACAGGCGCAGTATTTTCGCAAGATCTTCCAGTTCCGTTTCGGTTATCTGTCCAAAACTTGCAGAGTGGCGTTTTGGAAAGATCCAGGTATGGAAAGGCGTGAGAGCTGCGAAAGGCGTGAAACACGCAAAATGCCCGGTCTCTGCTATTATTCTTGTGCCTTCCTTGAGCTCATCTTTTAGAATCCTGCAATAAAGGCATTCGTGATGGTCGTCGTAATTTGTTATTGCGATGTCCATGCGGCTTCTTACCTGATGCGGCACGACCGGCATCGCTACCACCTGCGAGTGCGGGTGCTCCAGAGAAGTGCCGGCGGCGGCTCCGTGGTTCTTGAAGATTATTATCCCCTTGATTTCCTTATCTTGAGCCATAAAAGTATAGCGGTTTTTATAGGCCCTAAGGATATCAGCAACATCATTTTCCGGAAGCAGCGCGGTGATAGCATTGTGTTTCTGAGATTCTACGATAACTTCGTGGTATCCATAGCCGGCCATTTTCCTGAAGATTCCGGTGTCGGAGGAGAGGTTTCCCGCATCAGGGTTCAGCGCGGCGAATTTGTTCGGCATCACCCTTACTTTCCAGCCTTTTCCGTTAAGGCCTATTCTGAAACTCTCCGGCGGAGTTTTGTCTTCGTTGCCTGCGCAGAAAACACAATCAGGCTTAATTTCAGGAAGGGGCTTCTTTTGCTCTTTTGATTTGAATTCTTCAGGGCGTTTCGCACGCTCGGTAGCGATTATTACCCACTCGCGAGTGGTCTTGTTTTGTCTCAGTTCCGGCATGTTCCGGCCTCCGGGGCAAGAAAGTTCCAGACTCATTGAAATACTACCCCTTTTAGCGTTGAACTTCAACGCATATATAAATATAATGAAAGCAGGTCTTCCCGGAGGAACTATGAGCAAAAAAGTATTGGTGCTCCTGTCGCTGGTTTTGGTTTCACGGCTTTTCGCTCAGGAGCTGAAGAAAGAATATTATGATGAAGGAAAGAGGCTAATAAGGGAAGAATATACCCTGGTAGAAGGAAAGAAAAACGGGCTTCATAAAAAATATTTTGAAAACGGGATAGTTGCCGCCGAACTGCCTTGTAAGGACGGAAAGCCGAACGGCCTCTGCAAGTTCTATTACGAGCCGGGCGGGCTAAGGTTTGAGAAGAACTATAAAGCGGGCATACAGGACGGCCCTATGAAGGAGTATGACGGAGCCGGGAAAGTAATCTCGGAAAATACATTTTTGAACGGCAAGATTGAAGGTGAAAGCCGGAGCTATTCCGGAGGGAAACTGGTTAAACTGTATAATTTTAAGAATGGATTGAAGCACGGGGTGTCAACAGACTTCTATCCTGACGGCAGCAAGCTCCGGGACACTCCCTACCTTAACGGTAATATTAACGGAATAGAGAAAGAGTATGACAACAAAGGAAACCTCATAACCGAGACGGAATACAAGAAAGGCAGAAAGAACGGCGCGTCAACGTCTTTTCTTAACGGGAAAGTGTCAAGCGTTACCGAGTTTAAGGCCGGAGTTCCCGCGGGGCTGAAGAAATATGACGACGAGGGAAATGTTTGGATGGAAAAGACTTATTCCGGAGAGGGGAAGCCTGTCCCATTTAAGGTGCTTGCCGCTGCATCGCAGAGGAAACTATCCCCGGCAGAAAGGAAGGAATATGAGACAAAATTGGCTCTGGTTGAAATGAGAAAATATGCTAAGGCTTGCGCGAGCGATATTCAGAAGGAAGGGGTGAAAGGATTCAAGAAAAAACTGCTCAAACTCTCCGGCGGGTCAATCCCTCTTGATGCCGTCTGCGACAGCAGCCTTATCACAGGCACTTTCACTGGTAAGGGGGGCTGGTTTCTTGACAGGTCAAGCGGAGAAGTCTTCCTTAATATCAAAGGGACAGACAGCAAGGGAGGAACCTACTGTGATTACCCTGATACGGCAGCCGGTGAGTAGCTGAATTATTTTGGAAGGTTAAGCCTGTAAAGCACCGTGTTCTTGCCCAGAGTTTCCATTACTTCAAATAACCCGGCAGAGACAAGCTTTCCGGTAAGCGCCAGGCGTACCGGGTGCACGATATCCTTGAGTTTGAGCCCCTTTTTTTCTACAAACCCTCTGGTGAAGGTCTCCAGCGAAGCTTTGTCGAAAGTAATGTGGCGCAGCTCATGCTCGAATTCGCCGAGAAGTTTTAAGGGTTCTGCGTTCTTGAAAAACTTCTCATAGGCTTCTTTGTCGTATTCAATATTGTCCGTAAAGAAAAACCCCGCATTTTCAACTATATCCCCGAGTTTTTTCAGGCGTTCCTTTTCAAGCTTTATTACGGTTATGAGTTTCTCTTCGTCCGGAGCCATATTTTTGGCGGCAAGATAGGGTTTTACAAGCTCTGCCAGTTCCTTGTCGGATTTCTGCCTGATATAAGAGCCGTTAAGCCATTCCAGTTTATTCATGTCAAAAACTGCAGGGCTCTTATTGATGTGTGCTACTGAGAACTTCTCGGTAAGCTCTTCCAGCGAATACACCTGTTCGTCGCTTCCGTAAGAACAGCCGAGGAGCGCCAGGAAATTTATTGTAGCTTCCGGCAGATAGCCGCCGCCGCTGTAATCCGTAACGGCGACTCCGCCGTCGCGTTTTGACATCTTCGTTTTGTCCGCTCCGATTATCAGTGGGATGTGCGCGAAGAGAGGTTCCTTGAAGCCGAGAGCTTTGTAAAGCTGCAGCTGGCGCGGCGTGTTGCTGATATGATCCTCTCCGCGGATAATGTGAGTTATGTCCATCAGCGCGTCGTCAATTACGACACAGAAATTATAAGTTGGAACTCCGTCGCTTCTTGTCAGAACAAAATCATCAAGTTCCCTGTTGTCAAAGGTTATGGCGCCTCTTACGAGGTCGTTTATGACGGTTGTTCCCGGTTCTATCCGGTAGCGGATAACGTGTTCCCTGCCTTCGGTCTCAAGCTGCTTGAGCTCTTCTTCGGTAAGCCGAGAGCATTTTCCGTCATACTTGTAGGGTTTTTTCATCAGGTCGCATTTTCTGCGCTTCTCTTCGAGTTCGGCTTTTGTGCAGAAACACTTATAAACCTTCCCGTCGCGTTTTAGTTTTTCAAGGTGTTCTTTATAGATTGACATCCGTTCGGATTGCCGATAAAACTCATCCCAGTCCATCTTGAGCCACTTAAGAGATTGGAGTATATTGTCCTCATACTCTTTTTTTGAGCGGGCGGTGTCGGTATCCTCAATACGCAGGACAAAAGTCCCGCCATGATGCCTGGCGAAAAGATAGTTAAAAAGCGCCGTTCTGGCGCCTCCGATATGAAGGTTTCCCGTGGGGGAAGGGGCGAAACGGACTCTAACGGACATAAGTCTCCTAAAATGCGTTCTTAACGTTTATAACGTTTGTAACGTTCTTAACGTATACATGGTCCCGGTAGCATTACGTTATAAACTTTATTCTGCTATGCCGGACGCAGTCCGGCATGAATAATAGCTTACCTTACAGAACAAGACGCGCGAAGCGCGGCTTATAACTTTATAAACTTTTAATTATCTATGTTTTAGATGCCTTCTCACATACCACACGATTCCCAGCACAATCAGGACAACTATCGCCGCGTCAAACTTATGGAGGAGGGCTTTAAGCATCGGAAGTCTTTTCCCGCCTTCGATCCCCACCCAACCGAGCGCGCCGCACCAGATGAAAGAGCCCAGAAAAGTGTAGATGCAAAATTTAACAAAAGGAGTTCTTGCTATCCCGGCAGGCAGAGAGATAAAGGTGCGCACGACCGGAAGCAGTCTGCTGATAAAAGAAGCAAAATCCCCGTATTTCGCGAAGAACCTATCCGCAAGAACCATGTCGTGCCTCGAAATCAGCACGTACTTGCCGTATTTTTCAAGCAGAGGCCGGCCTCCTTTCAGCCCTATCCAATAGGTTAAAATGGAGCCGATAAGGTTCCCGAAAGCTCCGGCCATGGCGATGCCAAAAAGCGTGAATCTCCCTTCGTGCACTAGTAAACCGCCGTAGGGCATAATTAGCTCGCTCGGAAGGGGAATGCAGGAGGATTCTATAGCCATTGCCAGTACGATCCCCCAGTAGTTCAGAACATCTATCATAGGCCGGACAATGTTTAGGTCCATAAACGAGAGAATATATTCAACCATTTAAACCTTCTCCATCGGATCAAAGAGCCTCTTGTGCTCCATGAGCGCAAAGTTGTCAGTCATGCTTGCTATGTAATCGCAAACCGCCTGTTCCTTTGTGGTATTGAGCTTGTGGTGTTTTTCCAGCACTTCGGGCGGGAGTATGCTGTAGATGCCCTTTTCCCTGTTCTCTTCGAATCTTCCGAGATAAGTGTTGAAGAGTTCTTCAAGGATACGCTGGTGTTTCACTTCCATGCGGATTACACGGTAGTGTTTGTAGAGGTTCTGCGTCAAGAACGTTTTGAGCTCGTTCTTCATTATTACTGTTTCCGGGGAAAATGCTACTACGGGGGACTTAAGTTTTCTGACATCGTCAACAGTCTGTATCTTGTTTTTTTCTATATTGGTTTCTGTCTGTTTTATAAGGTCTTTTGAAAGGACATCTATGATATTCCTTACTATGTAGTAGCGCAGCGTGTTCTTATCCATGTTTTTGCCGCTTCTATAGGTCTCTCTGCAGAGAGCGAGGTCCTTCAGTTTATCCGCCTCGACAAGGTTGGCTTTCATGCCGTCATCAAGGTCGTGTGAATTATAAGCAATCTCATCGGCAAGATTTACCACCTGGGCTTCGAGCGTGGGTTGACCTTCGCGCGCTGCCGGATTGTCGAAATCGGTCCGATGCTTGTCTATTCCTTCACGGACTTCATAGGTTAGGTTAAGTCCCGTGAATCCGGGATAACGTTCTTCAAGCTGCATTACAATTCTAAGGCTTTGCTTGTTGTGCTCAAATCCGCCGTGATTTTTCATCAGTTGGTTGAGTTTATCTTCCCCTGAATGGCCAAAAGGCGTGTGCCCTAAGTCATGAGCAAGGGCAATAGCTTCGGTCAGGTCTTCGTTGAGCCGCAGGTTTCTCGCAAGGGTTCTTGCTATCTGAGAAACTTCCATGGTGTGGGTGAGGCGGGTCCTGTAGTAATCCCCCTCATGCACGACAAAGACCTGTGTTTTGTATTCAAGACGCCTAAAAGCTCCGCAGTGAACTATGCGGTCCCGGTCTCTTGAAAAGCAGGTGCGCAGTTCATGTTCGTCATCCGCAACCTTTCTGCCTTGAGTTTCTTTGCTCTTCATGGCATAAGACGCAAGATTGGCTTTCTCTATGTCTTCGTATTGGATTCTCTTAAGAGACATATTTATCCGTCTTCAGGGATTTCGGCCAAAATATCGATGAAATAGCTAATTAACTGACCGGATTATGATTTTAACATAAAAAAAAAGTGTTTTATACCTGAAATTATTAAGTTAAAATAGGCGGTGAAGCCGCTGCGCGGAGGGAATTATGAAAAGATCTATCGGGTTCTTGCTGGCGCTTATCGTTCTTTTCGGCTGTGCCGAAGAGAGAAAATTTGTGAAGAATCCTCTCGGCAAAGAGGACGTCCTGCTCTGCCAGGCTGAGGGCTACAGCCCTTTCGGCGGGTTTTACAACAGCACCTCCCAGGTTGACAGGTCCGCTTTTCCGGGTTTTTTTGCCGGTGAAGGAGAGGCCTCTTCCACGGTGGTTTCGGGAGTAATCGGGGAAGAGAATTTAGTCCGGGAATTGAGAAAAGGCGACACATTAACCGCCGTGGACGGCACGCCGGTAATATCCAAAAAGCAATACACCCAGCTCGTGCAGGGTTATAACCCCGACCAGACAGCCATCTTCACGTTCAGGAGGCTCAACCGCGAATTTTCCCTGGCAATCAGGCTGAATACGTTGTACGCGCCCCTGCTTTATTCGCTGGTGATCGACAGGTTAAACGCGGGAGGCAAGACGAGCATCGCGGTAATTCCTTCCGCGAATACGGCCGCGCAGAACGCGAACCTCAACGTTTCAGGGCTGATTGAGAATGATAAGAGCCTAATAGCCTCTTCCTATGAAAAGATGCTGCTTGACGAATTCAGGGCCTTTCCGGGGTTTTCCGTTATAGACAGAGATATGCTTGAGAACATTATGAAGGAAGTAACGTTCCAGAAATCGGGTTTTGTGGACGACCAGACCGTTGTCAAGATCGGGAAAATGACGGGCGCCACGCATATTATGTTTGTGACGCTTAGCCGGTATGATGACTCCACTGCATACGTGGAAAGGCTCGTTGAAGTGGAATCAACGAAAGTGCTTTACAGCAACAATTACAAGATAATGAAACCCAAGGTTGTTAAGAAAAAGGTTTATGATGATGAAGGGGACGGGAGAAGAAGGGACAAGAATGGCAAAAAAGACGATAAGCCGGTGATAATCATAAACAACATCAATAATAACGGCGGTTTAAACAACACAACTATAATCAACAAGTGATGCCTGGGGGTAATATGAAATCCGCAAAAATATTTTGGCAGAGCCAGTCAGGCAACACTTATACCTGTGTTCTAAAAGCCAAAGAAGCTCTTGAGGGGGCGGGCTGCTCCGTTTCCCTCAGTCATATTCTGTCCGGAGCGCCTGATGCCGGAGGAGCGGACCTGCTGGTCTTTGCTTTCCCTGTCTATAACTTTAAGCCGGCCACAGCGATGGCGGAATTCATAGAAAAACTGCCGGCTTGCTCAAAAGAAACTCCGGCGCTCGCGCTCATAACCTGCACCGGGCTTATGGCTAATATCCCTTATCTTCTCAGAAAGAAATTAAAGCCGAAGAATATATTGCTCGCGGAGGCGGTAAAAATACCGGCTTCCGAGACCTACATACTGCTCCGCAAGTATTTCAAGGGCACTATGGAACTTGACTCGCGTTTAAATGATACGGAGCTGGAAGGCGTCAAGAGTCAGATTGCCGGCATTCTGAACAGCGGGCTTAAAAAGAAGGCGTATATTTTCAACCCCTTTTCGCTATGGCACTGGCTCGGGAGAATGAGCCCTGAAGCCGCGCCCGGAAAACCTTTTAAAAAAAGAAGCTGGGATGAAGAGAAATGCACGCTCTGCGGAGATTGCTACGCCCTTTGTCCGTCGGGCTCGATTACGCGCTCAGGCGATAAGCTGTCCGTAAATACAAGCACCTGCGTTGGCTGCTGCGGCTGTTTCAATATCTGTCCGTCAAGCGCCTGGAAAATGGATAACTTCGGGGAAGAATATTTTCTGAAGAACAGGCATGCGGCAGAACTGGTTAGAGCAATAAAATCAAGCACTAAGCACTAAATACTAAGCAGAAAGAAAAGTGCAATAATCAACGGAACCGACAAAGTAGCGGCTAACGCCAATGGCTTGTTCTGCTTTTTAGTTGCCTCTTGCATTTTGGTCTTTGTTTAGAATTTAGTGTTTAGAATTTTGCTTTTTGGTTTTAGTTGCTTTAGAATTTAGTATTTGCACTGTTGTATTTTCTCTTCTTGTTTAGGATTTAGTGCTTAGTGTTTGAAATTTATTATTTGCTTTGAGGAGAAACTATGCCCTTTGTCGATTGGCCGCTGAAAAAACTGAAAACCTATAAACCAAAACTCACAAGGGAAAAAGATTTTGATTCGTTCTGGAAGAAAAATCACGCTGAGTCAAAGAAACAGCCTTTGAATCCGGAATTCATAAAAATAGATTATCCCGTAAAAAGCCTGGATGTTTACAAGGTGTTCTTTGAAGGCTTTGGCGGCGGGAGAATCTGCGGGTGGTTCATAAGCCCCAGGGGAAGCGTGAAAAATCCTGCAATACTTTGCGTTCACGGCTATTCCGGCGGGAAGGGGTTTGTTTATGACTGGATTGGCTGGGCGCTGCAGGGGTATACGATATTTTCGCTTGATACAAGAGGGCAGTTCGGAGAGAGCCAGGACCACGCGAAGTACCCGGCGGGACATTTTTCCGGCTGGATGACACAGGGAATACTCGATCCTGATGCATATTACTATAAATATGTTTACATGGATGGAGTAAGAGCGCTTGATCTCCTCGAAACCAGGAAGGAAGTTGACCCGAAAAGAATAGGTGTTATGGGGGCAAGCCAGGGAGGCGGGCTTTCCATTGCAGCAGCGGCGCTGGCGGGAGAACGCGTCAAGACAGCGATGCCGGATGTTCCCTATCTGTGCCATTACAAGCGCGCGGTGGAAGTCGCGACAGGAAATCCTTACCTGGAATTGTGCAATTATATGAGGTTCAAGCCTCAAGACGAAGAACGGATATTTATGACGCTCAGTTATTTTGACGGGATGAACCTCGCGCCTATGATAACCGCAAAGACGCTGGTCTCTGTGGGCCTTACAGACGGTATCTGCCCTCCGTCAACCGTCTTTGCCGCGTATAATCATATGAAATGCAGGAAAGAACTTGCAGTCTATGACTACTGGGCGCACGAGGTGCTTGGCCCGCAGAATGAAAAAAGGGTGAAGTGGATGGCCGAAAACTTATGAAGTCAATAAGCCGCGTTTCGTGCGTCTTGTTCTGTTGGGAAAGATATTATTCATGCCAGACTGCTTCTGGCAGAGCAGAATAAGGTTTGTAAAGTAAAATCTTGAAAGGAAGGAAATGGAAAAATTCTTGCTGGTGGCGGCTGGAGGGGCGGTAGGTTCAATGCTCCGTTATCTTATCTCGTCGCTTGACATAAAATACTCAAAAGGAGTATTCCCCTTGAGCACCTTCCTGGTTAACATTACAGGCTCTCTTGTTATTGGTTTTCTCTGGGCGATGTTTGAAAAGCTTAACTTCACCCCAAATCTCAGGGTTTTTGTATTTGTCGGAATACTGGGCGGCTACACAACCTTCTCGTCTTTCGCGTTAGAGAACCTGAACCTCATCCGCGATGGAGAGTACAGGATTGCGATAATATATATACTTTTGTCAAACATTCTTGGCGTCGGGCTGGCTATCGCCGGATTTCTCGGCGGCAGATACCTATCGAAGTAGGAGGCAATTATGAAGCTGCCTGAAGAAGGTTCGCTGCTCAGGATCTTTATCGGAGAATCGGATAGTTGTAAGGGGAAGGCGCTTTATGAGCAGATAGTCCTAAAAGCAAGAGAGCTCAACCTTGCCGGGGCAACGGTTACGAGGGGCATCATGGGCTACGGCGCGAGCAGCCGGATGCATTCCGCGAAACTCCTTAAGCTTTCCGAGGATCTCCCGGTTGTTGTTGAGATAGTTGATACTGAGGAAAATCTCAATAAAATCATTCCTTTCCTTGATGAGGCGGTCTCGGAAGGGTTGATAACTAGAGAAAAGGTTAAGGTGGTTAAGTATAGACACGGCGGCAAATAGCAATTGAAGATAGTTTCCTGGAGAGGACAATAGAAGCCATAACGCGCGGGGCAAGAACCGGAGAGACAGGTGACGGGAAAATATTTGTGCTTGATCTGAACGATTGCATCAGGATTCGGACGGGAGAGCACGGCGGGGAAGCGATTGGGTAATTGGAGGGTTGGAGGGTCGGATGTTTGGATGCCCGGCAAAGAATTTGTTAAATGTATGTGTCGTTTACATTGATTTTGTTCGATGAACCCAATACAATACCGTAATGACACCCAGGGAACAGGTTGAAAGGGTTTTGCGAGGCGGAAAAGCCGAATATGTGCCGTTTACAGCCTATGAAAACAAGACGACTCCGTGCGACGCCGAAAGATGGCTGAGAAATAACGGTATGTGCGTGGTTTACCGCGTAGATTCGCTAAAGACGGCAAGCCCGAATGTGAAAGTAAGAATCTCGGAATTTGAAGAATATGGCACAAGAAAGATGCTTGTCGAGTACGAGACTCCTGCCGGGAAGCTTACCAAAAAATCGCAATACCAGGTCCTTGATACGGCTACCGGGGCTTTGTGGCATGAAGATGAGAAACTCTGGAAGAGCAAGGAAGATTACAAGTCCATTGCGGCCCTTATAAGAGACAGAGAGTACGATCCCGCCTATGATGCAGTAATAAAAAAACAGAAGTTCCTTGGTGACGGATTTATTGTTAGGGACGGCTGCTCCTGCGACCCCATCCACGAGCTAATGATAACTTATATGGGAATTGAGAACTTTATTATGGAATGGAACGATAACCGGGATGAAGTCTTAAAGTTGTATGGCCTGCTTGTTGCAGACGGAAGAAAAAGGTATAAGCTTGCGGCAGGTTCTCCGACGGTGATGACGAATGTCGGCGGTAATATTGTTTTTGACCTTCTCGGCCCTGAGATAGTGGAGAAATACATGCTGCCGAATTTCCTCGAGGCCAAGGAAGAATTCAAGAAAACCGGAAAACTTATGGGCGCGCACATGGACGCGAACAACAAACTGTTGATTGATTTTATATCGCGTTCCGGTCTGGATGTCGTCGAGGCCTTCACGCCGTCGCCCGGAACCGATATGACCCTAAGGGAAGGTTTTGACGCCTGGCCCGATAAGATAATATGGGCAAACTTCCCCTCGGCCGTGCATCTTAGGCCTGACAATGAAGTAGAATCTACGGCAGAACGGCTCCTCGCCGAGGCGGGCGCGGATAAGGGGCGCCTTATCATGGGTATTACCGAGGATGTTCCAAACGGCAGATGGCCCGCAACCTTCAGGGTAATACTTGAGGCCTGCAGAAAATACGGAAAGATAGTTTAGTCCACGAGGGAGCATGTCCGGTAAAATACTAATCCTTGAACACAGCTCGAGTGAAGGCCCGGGGCTAATTGCAGATTATTTTTCAGGCAGGTATGAACTTAAAACTGTAGAACTTTGGAACGGAGACAACCTGCCTTCCTCGTTTGAAGGGATAGCCGCGGTTATCGCCATGGGCGGTCCGATGAATGTTTACGAAGAAGAAAAGTATCCCTTCCTGAAAGCGGAAAATGAATTCATTAAGGAAGTTGTTGCGAGCGGGATTCCGTATCTTGGGGTCTGTCTCGGAGCCCAGCTTCTCGCCAAGGCGTGCGGCGCGAAAGTCAGGAAGAACAGGGTGAAGGAAGTCGGTTGGTCTGAGGTTTCTGTAACTCCTGAAGGCAGGCAGGATAGAGTCTTTTCCCTGCTGCCTGAGAAATTCACGGTCTTTCAGTGGCACGAAGACACTTTTGAAGTACCAAGAAACTCCACCCGCCTCGCATTTTCCGGCGATTGCGACAACCAGGCTTTTAGGGCTGGACTAAAAGCCTACGGTCTTCAATTCCATGTGGAAGCTACGGAAGACATGGTAAAGGAATGGTTCGGAAAAGAAAACGATGGAACCTCAAGAAAAATACTCTCAGAAAACAGCCTCAATGCTCTTAAACTTGAAGTTTCCGCGAAGATAATACTGGGTAAGTTTGAAAAGTTATTCTCTTGAGTTGCTTCTTGCTTATATAATCTTTCTTTTTAGAGCGCTAGTGCGGAGGATTTGCCGAACGCCAGGAGTTTTCTGACTTTCTCCTCTGATTTTGATTCCGAGTAGACGCGAAGCACCGGTTCTGTGCCGGAACCGCGGAGCAAGAGCCAGCTCAGGTCCTCAAATATAAACTTTGTCCCGTCAAAGCGCGTGATTTCCTTTACTTTCATTCCCGCGATTTTTTCAAAGGAAGCAGTGTCAAGGAAGCTGAATATTTTATCCTTCTTTTCCGGTGCATATCTTATGTCCACCCTGTCGTAACAGAATTTCCCGTAGCGCTTCTTGACCACCTGCATTAATTCGCGGATGGTTTTGCCTGACTGCGCCATCATCTCCAGCATCATAAGCCCCATTAACACGCCGTCGCGTTCCGGGATATAGCCTTTTACGCCGATACCTCCGCTTTCTTCCCCGCCTATTAAAATATCCTCTTTGAGCATCAAATCTGCAATATATTTAAAACCGATTGGGGTCTTGTGGACTTTTAACCCGTAGTCTTTCGCGATAATCTCCACCGCGGAAGATACGGAGTTGGTCTGCACCACATCCCCGCGCAGTTTTTTATTGTCCAGCAGGTGAAGCATAAGGAGAGGAATGATGAACTGGGTGGAATAAAAAACGCCTTTGCCGTCCATTACCGCCACACGGTCGCCGTCTCCGTCAGCAATCAAACCCGCATCGGCGTGAACCCGCTTGATTTCATTTTTCAAATCGGTGAGGTTATGATCCAGCGGTTCCGGGCTGACCCCGCCGAATAAGACATCGCGGTAATGGTGGATCGGGAAAAGTTTCAGGTTGGAACCTTTAAGTATGCTCAGCAGATATCCCTGCGAGGAACCCCAGAGAGGTTCGATGGCTACTTTAAATTTTGATTTCTTTATAGCTTTCAGGTCAACTAATGAGCTTACCTTCTTCAGGTAGGAGCCTTCGAGATTATCTGTCCCTACATTGTCAGAGCTCTTAGGCGCATTCTTTCCCAGCAGTGATTCTATGGTTTTGGTCTCTGAAGGCGAGATTGCCGCGCCGAGCTTTGATTTTACCTTAAATCCGTTATACTCAGGGGGGTTATGGCTCGCGGTTATCATTATTCCGGCAAGCGCTTGCCTGTCTACAACTGACCAGGAGACTACCGGAGTGGAGACCGCGCGTTTTGAGAGAGTGACGGAGAATCCGTTGCCTGCAAGCACTTTAGCGGAAATTTCCGCGTACTTTTCCGACATATAGCGCATATCGTAGCCGACTATGATGTTTTTATTCTTGTGTTTCAGTGTTTTGAAATAATCCGCCGTTGCCTGCGCGACTATTCTTACATTAGCGAAGGTGAAGTTCTCGGATATTATCCCGCGCCACCCGTCAGTCCCGAATTTTATCTCGCTCATTTTGCTCCTTGAATAAATTGTGTCCAGAAGCAATTATATAGGCAAATAGCGGTGTTTTCAAGGAAAGAGTAAATCCGGAATTAGTGGGACAGAGATTGTTTTCTTGCTGAAAAGTCTGCACCGGGCCGTAAAACCAGGGTCTGGTAACGTGCAAGCTCCTAATGCAACACTCAAGTCTGCTGTGTTAGTATAACACGGCAGCACGGAGGTTGCAAATGAGGGAGTATCAACGGTTAAGTTTGCAGGATCGAGAGGAAATTAGCAGGAATATAGCCGCTGGAATAGGCATCAGGGCAATAGACCGTAAATTAGGGCGGCATTGCAGTACAATAACAAGAGAAATTAAACGGAACAGTTTAGCTAAACTGGATTATCGGGCTATAGATGCTCAACAAAAAGCTCAAGCTGGAGCAGAAACTCACGGCCAC
>CAIOVX010000011.1 GCA_903861835.1 Candidatus Firestoneibacteriota bacterium
CAACTGACCAGAAAATAAAAGCCTGCGCTGTGGATGCAAACAACATTTGGAGCAGCTGGACTGTTTCAATCCCCGGATCCAATAAGACACGCGCGGTTGGCGATCTTGCAAATGCCATCAATTATCTTAATGTGGCCATAAGCAAGACCCCGAACGGCGCTTCGGGAACAATGTATCCTCAAGTGCTTAGCATACTGCAGAAAATACAAACTGCAGTTCAAGGTGTTTAAAAAGGAGGCCTAAATGAAAAAATTACTCGCAATAGCATTGATCCTTGTCTCCGCGGCCTCTTTTGCGGCGGCAATAGCGCCGTTCGCGAATAATACCAGGGCGCTCGGAATGGGCGGAGCTTACACCGCTGTCGTCAACAACAGCGATTCAATGATGTGGAACCCGGCAGGAACGGCAAAGGGTTCAGACTTTCACATCGACCTGCTTGACCTAAACATTGAAACCGACCAGAAGACGGTCGATTTCCTCACCTACTTCATCAATAACTCAAGCGTGTTTACACAGAACATAAGCAGTTGGACCTCGAGCACTATCTCGACACTTTCCAATGCGAACATCAAACTGAATGTCTCTGATAAGTTCGCTATAACCGGAATCAACGGGTTCTTCGGCCTGGGGAATGTGGCAGTCGGCGCTTTTGCTATCGTTAACGCCAATGTGGCAACCAGCTACGATATACTGAACATCAACGCCAACATTAACGGCAGTATGGACCTGGTCGGCACCTTAAACATCAGCGGAATGATTGATTACGGCCTAAATGGCCTGTTTGATTCACTTCTTTCCGGCACCCGTCTTGGCGCCGGCGTAACGGGCAAGCTCATCAACAGGTGGCAGATAAATGAAGTCAGGTCTGCCTTTGATATCTCCGGGCTTGATCCCAAGACCATGCTCAACAAGCTTTCAAACCCGACTCAGGGCTACGGCTTTGACCTCGGCGTAAATCTCTACCTTCCGGCGATTTCTTCCACTGTTTCTTTCGTCGGCAAGGATCTCTTTGAGGCCATCGGCGCTTCACCGGTAAACTCTTCCTGGAACCTCGGCTACGGCTTAAAGATAGCCCAGGGTTTTGTCGCCGATGTGGATGTTTATGATGTGCTCGGCAGCACTACACTCCTCAACAAACTGCACGCCGGCGCGGAAATTGATGTGCTTGCCGGTCTGCTCATCGTCAGGGGCGGCCTCTACCAGGGCTATCCGTCTTTTGGATTTGACCTCTTAGGTTTCTTAAAGTATGCCGACTATGGCGTGGAACTTGGTACCTATCCCGGCCAGCTTGAGAACAGATACCACCGTCTCTCAATCTGTTTAGGACTATAAGTAAAATTGCGCAGATTATGAAGTGCGATTACGCGGATTAGAACGCCTTTAATCTGCGTAATCTGTTTCTCTAATCTGAGTAATTATGAAAAAGGGGTGCTTTGGGGTAAAGCCCATTGCTGAGAACAAACCCTCTGAACCTGTACGGGTAATGCCGTCGAAGGGAAACGAAATCGCTTTCTTTACGGCCGCAGCTCGCAAGGGTTGCGGCCGTATTCTTTTTTAAGGGGCGGGAATGGACAAGAAAACGCTTTACCGTGTTATAGATGTAAATGTTAACCGCGCTAGGGAGGGCTGCCGCGTGGTTGAGGATATCTTGCGTTTCTATTATAACGACAGAAAACTGGCAGCCGCCTTGAAAGCTGTAAGGCACTCGCTTTCAAAAAGTTTCGATGCTTTCCTGCTTCTTGAATACCGCGCTTCGGGAAAGGATGTCGGCCGCCCCGCGGGCTACGACAGGAAACTCAAGAAGAGCACCCTCAAGGGCCTGGCGCTCGCGAATCTCATACGCGCGCAGGAATCAACCCGCGTGCTGGAAGAGTTCGCTAAACTCGCGGGAAAGAAGAGCGCTAAATTCAAGGAGCTAAGATTTAAACTCTATGAACTCGAAAAAAGCATACTTAAAAAAATTAAATAAGGGCCTCTATGTGATAATAGATCCTGATTTCTGCAAGGCGGATCCTGTTTCCACAGCAAAGGCAGCCCTTTCAGGAGGAGCCGAAGTTTTTCAACTGCGCTGCAAGGGACGTTCCTACGCGAGGACGCTTGAGCTTGCCAGCCGCCTCTCTTTGCTTTGCGCGAAACACGGGGCCTTATTTATAATGAACGACGACCCCAAGATTGCCGCTGCTGTTAACGCGGGCGGAGTGCATCTCGGGCAGGATGATATGCCGGCGGCAGAAGCGAAGAAGATATTTAACGGTATTATCGGCGTTTCGGCCTACAAGGACAAAGAGATACGGCAGGCAATAGCCGATAAAGTTGATTACTACGGGTTTGGCCCGGTCTTTAAGACCTTGACTAAGAAAGGTCTGCCTCCGGTGAAAGGACTGCTCCGCCTTGCCCGAGTCGCTAAGAAGTTTTCTTCCCTGCCGGTAGTTGCAATTGGCGGCATAAATGAGAATAATATCGCAAAAGTTTTTAAGGCTGGGGCGGCTTCCGCGTCGCTGATTACAGCGGTGTGTTCGGCGGGTAACCCGGAAGAGGCAACGAGAAGGCTGATAGCAAAAATTATTCGTCGATAGTTGACGGCAATCACATAGGAGCCCAAATGACCCAGATTGAAATCGCCCGTAAGGGCAAGTACTCGAAAGAGATGTTGAAGGTCGCAAAGGATGAGCAGGTCTCAAAGGAATACATTCGCAAGAATATAGCCGAGGGAAAAATAGTAATAACATCAAACATTAAGCACAGGCCCAAGAAGGTTGTCGGCATCGGTAAGGGCCTTTCCACAAAGGTTAATGTCAATATCGGAACTTCCTCGGTCAGGCCCAATCTGCCGCTTGAGATGAAAAAACTTGCAATCGCCTTAAAGCACGGGGCGGACGCGGTAATGGATTTAAGCACGGGCGGAGACCTCGATAAGAACCGCAAGCTCGTCATCAAGGGCTCGGACATCGCGGTTGGGACAGTCCCTCTTTATCAGGCAATGGTAAAAGTGGTGAGCAAAGGCGGTTCTCTGCCGGACATCACGGGCGACGATATGATGGAAGCCGTCATTGCTCACATCAAAGACGGTGTTGATTTTGTCACAGTCCATTGCGGCGTCACGAGAGAGACAATAGAGCGGATGAAGCAGGAAGGACGGATTGCCGGCATAGTCAGCAGAGGCGGTTCCTTTATCGCGGAATGGATGCACCTAACGGGCAAGCAGAACCCTCTCTACGAGAGGTATGACGAAATCCTTGAAATAGCGAAGGCCTATGACTGCACTTTGAGTCTGGGGGACGGCCTTCGCCCGGGCTGCGGCGCGGACGCGACTGACAGGGCCCAGCTCCACGAGCTCATCACGCTAGGCGAGCTTGCAGACAGGGCTGTTAAGGCAGGAGTTCAGGTTATGATAGAAGGACCCGGCCATGTGCCTCTAAAGCAGGTGGAAGCAAATATGCTCCTGCAGAAGCGCCTCTGCCACGAAGTGCCCTTTTATGTGCTCGGTCCTCTGGTTACGGATATCGCGCCGGGCTACGATCATATTACATCTGCTATCGGCGGCGCCATCGCCGGAGCGGCTGGCGCTGACTTCTTGTGCTATGTAACTCCGTCGGAACATCTGCGCCTTCCGGATGTTGAAGATGTAAGGATGGGAACCATCGCTTCAAAAATAGCGGCCCACGTGGCGGATATAGCCAAGGGAGTTCCAGGCGCGGCTGAGAGAGACAGAAATATGTCAATTGCCAGGAAGGCGCTTGACTGGGAAGGACAGGAGAAATACGCGCTTGACCCCTACATCATCAGGAAACTCAGGAAAGGCGGCAAAATCCTGGACGGCGCTTGCAGTATGTGCGGGAAGTATTGTGCGATGAAAAGAAAAACATAAAAGCGGATTGTTCATAACGTTCATAAGGTTTATAGGCCACACTTCGTGTGTCCTGTTTTGTGAGGTATGATATAATTAATGCCGGACTCCGTCCGGCATAGCAAAATAACGTTTATAACGTAAAACGAAGGCAAGAACAAAAGACAAAAATAAAAAGGCTGTCTTGAAGGCTATTGAATCAAACGTGCTTGATTTTGTTTTACGTTATAAACGTTAAGAACGTTACGAACGTTATAAACGACACAAGTATTTTGAAGAGCTGATTAAAAAGAAATCAGTATTTAGTCCGCTTAAAGGTTTGCTTTCGAAGTAGTTTTTGTCTTTACCTTATGAAACTCTGCGGCCTGAAGGCCGGAGTTTCTCTTTAGAGGTGTGTTAATCTTATTCATGCCGGATTCATCCTCACCCTCAAGGGTGAGGTTTTCTCCGGCATCTGAAAGATAAACCTTATGAACCTTATAACCTTATAAACTTCTATTGGTTTTGTTCAGGCTGTAGCCTTACGTTACAAACGTTAAGTACGTTCCGAACCCTTATTAGTTTTATTTCGCCTTTCGCTTTACGTTACAAACGTTAAGAACGTTACGAACGTTATAAACCTTTATTCGTTTTTAGTTTGTTTATCTTATCCCTTAATTTCGCCGCTTCCTCGTAATTTTCCCCTTCAATGAGCGCGTTTAATTGGGCCTGCAGAGTTGTGAGTTGTTTTGAGATGTCATCATCGTGCGGCGCTTCGGAAGTCCCGGCTCTGTCAAAAATATCATTGGCCACAAGTATCGGCGCATGCGCGCGAAGCGCGACCGCTATTGCGTCGCTTGGCCTGCAATCTATTTCCTTGGAACCGGTTTCAGACCGCAGTGAAAGCACAGCGTAATAAGTGTTTTCCTTGAGGCTTATTATGGCGGCTTTAGTTACAATATAGCCGAGTTCTTCAATGACATTCTTCAGCAGGTCGTGGGTTGCAGGCCGCGGAAGTTTCTGGTTCTCAAGCTCCATGGCTATGGCTTGCGCCTCAAAAGGCCCTATGTAGATAGGCAGCCACCTGTTATTAGCGTCATCCCTGATAATTACAGCGAAGCCCCTGCTTGCGGGATCCACCACAACTCCTTGTATTTTTACCGGCAATAAATCGTTCATAGACAATTATAACAAAAAGCGGTCTTTAGCGCAATGACGTGCTAAATTGAGGTTGAATATTTATTCCAATTCTGTGATAATTTGTTATGGTCGAGAGAAAAAGCATACCTGTTTGCCTGGCTTTGTGTCTCACCGCTCTGCTGCACCCCGGTCTTTCCTTCGCATTTAGAGTTCCGAAAGACATCCAATTTAGCGGAAATATTCAGTATGGAAAGGCCGGCGAACAGGCGCTCTATTTAGACCTCTACTCCCCAAAGGAAAGGCCATCCGCAAAACTGCCGGTTATAGTGATTATTCACGGCGGGGGCTGGTACCAGGGTGACAAGGCGGATCACGCGGATATTGCCTGTTATCTGTCTTCCTGCGGTTATGCGGTTGCTTCCATAAATTACAGATTTCTTACCGAGGAATTATTCCCCGCCTGCCTGAATGATTCGGTCGCTTCAATCCTTTGGGCTAAGGATAATGCGGATAAATACGGTTTTGACTCCTCGCGGGTAGGCCTTTTTGGGGATTCGGCCGGCGGACATCTGGTCCTAATGAGCGCTTTTGCCGGGGACAAGTTTTCTCCCGACAAGCGGAGCATTAAAGACTCAGTAAAATGTGTCTGCGCGTGGTATCCTGTAAGTGATCTTACGACTTGGTATTATGAAAAAAACAGAAAACTGCCTCCGGAACTGCTGGGAGGATTCCCTCTTACTATGGCTGAAGCCTACAAAGAGGCATCACCTGCTTTCTATGTCTCAAAGGATGTGCCGCCGGCGCTGATATTTCACGGAGAGGAAGATGACATTGTGCCTATTAAACAGACTGAAACTCTTAAGGGGCTGATGGAGAAAACCGGAGCGGATTGCACTTTTGTCAGGATCAGCAAGGCCGGACACGGGTTTACTTCTGCGGGTATCTCTCCTGCTTACGGCTCCATACTGAATTCTATGACAAATTTCTTTAACCGTCATCTTAAATAGCAGTTTTGGGGAGAGGGAGTATATAAAAAAACTATTAGGTGTTTTGGCTCTGCTGTGTTTCGTTCCTGCCGTTCCCGCTTTCTCACAGGAAATTGCTCCTCCTATTCCTTCGCTTTCCCAGTGGGAAGACAATATGAAATCCTGCGGCAAAAAGTTTATGTCAACTCCGATCAACGGGAAAGCCAACGAGACCCTGGTCTGGTACTATGACGGAATAAAGGTCTATTACCAGATAGCAGAATATACAAAAGATAAAAGCTGGCTTGCGGGGGCAATGACTTGCCGGAACTGGTACCGCGATAAATTTATATTCGGCAGGCCTTCCCACGTTGACGGCTGGAGAATGTTTCCGCACGGGCTGATGTTGGACTATATGAAGACCGCGGACGAGAATGATAAGAAGGCAGTAGGAATAATGGAGAAGAACGGCGCCTTCTCGGACAGGAGTATTGACTATGCTAAAAACTCCACCTACAACCTGAAATCCGCAGAGCTTAGCAGGGAGGTCGCCTACAACATAAATGTCCACGTGGTAGCATCTGCCCTGGGTGTCGCAAGCTTCAGCAAGCCGGATCCCTATATTGATATCGCGCTCGGGCACATAAAATGCTGGAACGATTGGATGAAAAGCCGCGCTGCTTCTTTCCCTACAATGTCGGACGGCGGCAAGACAGGATTCCAGCCCTTTATGGCCGGGCTGACCTCTGAAGCTTTGATACGCTATTACGAGAGCAAGGACGCGGACGCCGGCAAGAAAAAAGAGATAATAGCTGCGATAACGGAGTTGGCGAACCTTATGTGGGACGCGGCTTTCCTGAACGGCCAAAACACGTTCTATTATGAGAGCAACAAAAAGGTGCCGGCTCCGGACCTTAACCTGCTTATCTGCCCGCTCTACGGCTGGCTTTGGCACAGGACCGGGGATAAGAGTTTTATAGACAAGGGAGACAAGCTCTTTGTCGGAGGAGTTGCCGGCGCCTATCTTAGCGGAGGCAAGCAGTTCAGCCAGAACTACCGCTGGTCTTTTGATTATGTTAAGTGGAGAAAGGATCCGGTAGATCTTGATGCGGGCGCCGTCGCTGCAGAGAAGGGAAGAAGAGCCGCGCAACTGAAGCGCGTCAGCGTCTTTCCGAACCCTTATAGGGTCGGCAGCGGGATGAAGCTGGTGATAGATTATATTTTTCCGGGATGCATTTTTACCATAAATGATGCTTCCGGTAAGAAGGTAATAGAGTTGAATTTCGGCAAGAAGGCCTATCTCGAATGGGACGGGATGCTGGCAAAGGATTCCCCGCTCCCCGCCGGAACTTATTCATATGCGATAAAAACCCCCGATGGCTTGGAAAAAACCGGGAAGTTAGAGGTTAAGTAGATGGTTTGTAACGTTTCTAAAGTTCTTAACGTTTGTAACGAAAACAAACAAGGAAATAGGAATGGATCTTGCCTTACGTTATAAACTTTATAAACGTTAAGAACGTTACAAACTTAAATTGAATTTTTCTTGATAATATGCGTTTTATAATGTAATATTTCTTACAAACAGCGCCTAACAAAAAGTAGTATAATATGAGATGATTCAAGGAGGTTTTTATGAAAAAAATATATCTTGTTCTTTTAGCTGTTGTTGCGGTCGCTATACTTGCCGGCTGCGGCGGCAGTTCCTACATTCAGGACGGAAAGATTAAAGAGAGCATTACGGAGCAGACCCTAAACGATAGGTTTGTAGAAGTGGTCGGCATCGGAAGATCAGATCAGAATATCCCTGATATAACCGGCAGGCGCGCGGTATCCAGGAACGCCGCTGTGGTTGACGCGCAGTACAGGCTCGTCAGCATAGTTAAAGGAGTAAAGATCACCGGCGGGGTCACCATAGAGAAAGCAATGGAAACCGATTCCAAAATAAAGGCGACCGTTGACGACAGCGTGCGCGGCGCGACCACGACTAAGACAGAGTGGACGGCTGATGACGGCTGTATGGTCACTATGAGGCTTGATAAGGAAGGTCTCGCGAAACAGCTCGGCATCACGATAGAAAAATAAGATAGGGAGTATATTAAGCCCCGCTCCCATAAAAAGGGGCGGGGCTAACTTATGTCTGAAGCACAAAAAATATAGGTAACAGCACACAAGGTAAAGAAGTCAAGCGAAGGTTGATTACACCGAAAACCAGAATAATGAGGTAAGTATGCGGAAACTTCTCATAGTGCCGGCAATGCTTCTTCTGTTCCTTTACGGTTGCGGCGGCGCCAGGCAGGAAGTCCGGATGAACCAGCTTCCGGCCCAGCCTGACACCGAAAAGTATGTTGAAGTTGACGCCGAGGCCGAGGTCGTCCCGGTCCCGGAAAATGATCTTGTCACGAAAAGGAACGGGGTGGACGCGGCAAAGAAGGCGGCAGTTGAGAAAGCGGTCGGCGTCTATATAACCGGCCAGCAGATGATTTCAAAATCGCTCCTCATTTCCGAGAAGATATTTTCAAAGACGACCGGCTACATCAAGGATTACACGGTTACCTCGGAAAGTATGAACGGCCTCTTTTGGAAGACAGGCATTCACGCGAAGATACGCCTGGGTGATATTAAAAATGATATTGACGCGCTCGACCTGCTTATTAAAACTACCGCAGGCAACCCGCGCGTGATGGTTGTAATAGGAGAAGTGGTTGACGGAGAAACCAGAAATACCGGCTCCGCTGAAACCCTTATCTCCGGCGCTCTGCTTGATGCCGGCTATAAGCTTGTTGATCAGTCCCAGCTTGAGCAGATAAACGCCGAAGACGCACTAAAAGCCGCGGCCTCCGGCGATGAAAAAGCGGCAGCAGCGATAGCAAAACGGTTCGGCGCGGATGTGGCGGTGGTCGGCAGAATGACCATAAACACGAATCCCATCACAATCGAACCCTACAATGGGTGGATCAGCGGCCGCGGGAACCTGAGTCTGAAGGTTGTAAAGACTACAAATGGCGATATGCTTATGGTATATTCTAAGGCAGACAATGTCCCGGATATAAGCAAGGAGGGAGCGGCTGCTTCGGTTTCTAAGCGCCTTTCCGGCGTGGCGGGAAAAGAGCTGGCGTCATCCATAGGGCCAAAACTGGTAGAGAGCAATTTTATCAAGGTAGTTCTTTCACCTCTGCCGGATTTAAACGCGCTTGAGAAGACAAAGAAGTGGCTTAAAACCTTTGAAAGCGTGACGGATGTGACGGTCAGAGCTTTTGACGAAGGCGCGGCCGAGTTTGAGATAGAACTGACCTATGGTTCCGCGCTTGATTTCGCCGCGAAACTGCAGACCGGCAAAGGCGTAAATATAAAGGAAGCCGGCGGTCATTCAATTACTGCAATATTGGAGAAATAAGAGATGAGCGAACCGAAAGAAGTCAGACAGGTACACGAGCTTCTCCGCAAGATGGGGGAGAACAGGAAGGTTGACCCTGATGAGGTTGCGTATTACCTCAAGAAAGCCGTGCTCAAAAAGGGCGCTAATGGACTCTGGATTAAGAGAGAAGAGGACACCAGCAAGGCAGAGGGTTCACTTTCCGTGGTGAAGGTTGCTTACGAAAAAGAACTTGTTGCCGTAAGGGTTAACGCGAGGGCTAACAAGAGGAGATAGCATTTGGGGGTTAGTTTAAAATATTTTAAAAGGGCGGCTTATTTAGCCGCCCTTTTTATTTCCGTTTTCACATCTGCATATGGCGGCTGCTCCAAGGAACTTCAAATCCTCTCCGCTTCAGGCAATATTTATGGCTGTTCAATCTCGGCAGATGGAGACGGAAATGTGCTTACCGCCTGGACAGCCGACACCGGCTCAAGTGTCTCCGCTGCTTTTGTCAAGTCATCAACAAATTATGGGAAGGATTGGCAAGGGACGCTTTGTATTTCCGGAGCAAGAGGGGTAAGCGGCGCTCCAAAGACTGCGTGCAGAAATGGCGTGTTACACGCGCTCTGGGCTGAGAAGGACGCTTTGGGAACTCTGCAGGCCTGGTATTCAAGAAACACGGGCTCCGGCTGGTCAACTCCGGCGCGTCTGAGCAGTAACGGATGTTTGGCCGGACAGGTCCTCATTGCCGCCGGAGAGAGCGGTTCTATTCACGCCGCGTGGCTCTCGGCCGCAGGCGCTTGCGCCGTTAAGAGTTTAAATAGCGGGCTTCAGTGGTCTGACCCGGTCATTTTGTCGGCAAACGCTGCTTCAATAGAAAGCCTTGCCGCCTCAGGAAACTGCGCCTATCTTTGCTTGCTTGCCGGAAGCCCCTCTTCAGTTTATCTGACCACTTGTTTAACTTCCTGGAACTCAGCAGTTTCCCGGAAAGTCTCTGAGAATCTGTCTCCGGAATTCGCCTCTATCCCTGTCTTTGGCGCGGGCTTTACCGCCTGGCGGCAATCAGGCGGCGCGGGAGAGGATGTTCTGGCAAGCAGCGGCGGAACACCCGTTAAACTTTCTTCAGCAACCGGCGCCGTAGCCGCGCTTCTTCCCTACTTTGCCCAGGATGGCGCGGTGAATGTTTTCTGGCAGAGAAACACCGGAGGCGCATCTGCCTTTTATTCCTCAACCACCGGAAACGGGAGCTTCTCACAGGAAAATAAAGAGTTTGAGATCTCCGGTCTCGTTTCTTCTGCCTTCTGCACCGAAGGCGGGCTCGTTTATCTTCTTTTGCTCCGCGCCGGTTCTATCTCTTTTCAATTATTTGACAATATTCCGCCGTCAGCGCCAAAAATCACTTCAGCTACTCACGCCGCGCCGTCAAACTCCTCAAACAACTGCCCTTCTTTCTCCGCGGTCTCAACGGACGGGCAGTCTGCAGGCGCCATCGCGGGCTACGGTTTTTCTCTTGATAATGCGCCGCTCTCCGAAGCGCCTCTATTGATTAACAGCGTTGACGGCAAGGCAAACTACCCGGGCTTAACTCCGCGCTCCTGGTACTTTCACGCGAGGGCCTTTGATCTCGTTGGAAATTACGGCGTCACTTCACATTACAAAATTACGATTGCAGGTACGCAGTTTCTGCCTTCGGAAGAGTTTTTTATTTTTCCGAATCCGGTAAAGTCTGCCTTCCAGTCTTTCCGGTTCTTTTCCTCTGACGCCGCGGCAGCAAAAATAGATATTTATGACGACAGCGGAAACCTTCGTTTAGCGGTGAAACGGCAGGCGGCTCAAGGAGTGAATATTATTTCAGATATTGATCTTTCTCTCCTCGGCAACGGTGTCTATCTTGGCAGGCTTTCACTCACCAATCCGGCTTCCGGCGTTACTGCCTCAGCCGTGAAAAAAATTCTCGTCTTGAGGTGATAATGAGAACCTTGATTATATGTTTCGTGTTTGCCGGAACGCTGAGCGCCGCTCTCACAAGCGCTAATTATTCTTTTGACCCTCAACCGGTCCCGTCATTTTACGCGCAGGAACAGTCTTTTCTCTCGGGACAGCTTTCAGGTCAGGGGGGACCTGGTTATGCAGGCGAACCTTCCTCAAATTCCTACTCGGTGAAAGAAGGATACTTTTGTAATATTTTCCCTGATACCTCAGATCCTTCACCGGCCGGTATGCTCACTGCTTTTATGGATGGCGACGGTAATGCTCTGCTTTCGTGGAAAGGAGCAAGTGATACAGAGAGTTGGATAAACGGTTATAGGGTGTTTCGCGCGGCGGGAGAGGAGGGCGAATATAAAGCGGCGGGCGCAACGGACGGAACCTCCTTTACGGATTCGGCAGGGCTCATATTGGGGGTGACCTATTATTACAAGGTGAAGCCGGTTGATGCCGGAGGTAATACTTCGGTGGCCGGAGATCCGGTCGCAAAAGTAGAATCAAACAGTTTTGCCGTTTCGGTTACAAATCTTTCAGCCCTTCCCTGCACCGGCGGAACGGTCAGGTTGTCCTGGACAGAACCAAAAGGCGCTGCTTTTTATCGCGTTTACAGAACAGGTGTTTTTGGGGATACAGGAACTGTTATTTGCGCTGACGGCGCGGTCAGTGCGTCCCCTTTTCTTGACACGCTCTCAAACGGGCTGGCCGACGGCCAAAGATATTATTACACCGTCAGGTATGTTGACGGTTTAGGCAATGAACAGCAGAAAGGCAATAACCAGGCGAACGCGCCCTGCGATGCTTCCCCGCCTTCCGAGTCGAAGCCCTGCTCAAGCACTCATCCCACCGGAACGACGGTTGAGAATAACTCTCCTGAGTTTCTCTGGAACGAAGCGCTAGATCAAAATAGCGCTTCCGGCGGCTCAGGTGGAATGGGGGGCTACAGGATATTTCTCTCAAGAGAGAGCGGGCTGAGTTATTCGCCTGCCTGGGAATTGACCGGCTCTTTTAAAAAATCCTACACCGCTGTAGATGATGGCGACTGGTATTTTTATGTCTCCGCCGAGGATAGGGCAGGCAATTACAGATCGCCTTCTATTTGCAGGATAAGTATTCTGACAAAAGGGGAGATTGCGGGCAAACTGACGGCAAAGGACGGCGCGCTTCCTGTCTCGCTGCTCGTGGAACTTCTCAGCGGGGGCGAACGGGTTACCTACGCCCGCGCGGAAGCGGACGGTTCATTCTCTTTTAAAGGGGTTCCCTTTGGGGTCTATTCGGTAAGAGTTCTAATTCCGGGTTCGGCTCCCTTTCAGACCGAACTTCTCTCCATCAGCAAAGACTCGCCAAAGGTTTTGAAGACTGCCGTGCTTGCTCCCGTCCCTGTTATAGGCTCCGGTGAAATATCTGCCTATCCAAATCCGGTCCGCGGAAAGAGCGTAACCTTCATTTATCCGTCAGAGCCGGGTTCAACCGTTAAGATAGAGCTCTTTGATCAGGCGGGACGGCGCGTTCAGTCTCTTTTTGAGGTTGCGTCAGGCTCCCCTATGAGCGAAACTTCCTGCGGGACGGAAGAACTGAAAAGCGGAATATATTTCTATGTCATCCGCACAACCGACTCTTCTTCAATTAATAAAAAGTACGGGCCCAAGTCCTTTACGGTGGTGAAAAGATGAGGACAATCGCTCTCCTGCTTCTTTTCCCCTGCCTGCTCTTCGCGGACGCCCTGCCATTCTTGAAAGAAGGAGCGGGGGCGAGGGGCGAAGCGATGGGCGGAGCCGGTGTCGCCTCTTCAACAGGGGCCGATTCAACCTACTGGAATCCCGCGGCAATGCTTTCACTCTCCGCCTGGAAGAACTCAGTCTCCTGCTCCTATGTAAAGCTTGATTTCGACCGCGCCTCGGGCTGCTTTTCCGCTTTTGAACGCTCGGAAGATCTCTCAAGCGCGTTCGGCGTCTTTTGGATTGGAAGATACAGCGGGGGAATTGAGGAAAGGGATGCGACGGGCGCGCTTGGCGCTATGTTTACCGCGGTTTCAGGGGCAGCAGGCCTCTCAGGCGCTTTGCGCCTCGGTCCTCTGCGAGCAGGGGTCTCAGTCAAATACTATTACTCAACGCTTCCGGGAGCCGGAGCAACCGGTCTTGGCGCTGACCTGGCTTTCTCCGCAGTCTTGTTAGGCCCGGCGCTTATTCTTGGAGCTTCGGTCAAGGATTTAAGCCCCGGACTATATTGGAGTACAGGAAAAGTTGACTCCTTGCCTCTTTCAGCGAGAGCCGGTCTCTGTTTCAAGGCCATCCCGGAAAAACTTGAATTTACCTGTGATCTGGAGTCTCTTGACGGCCTCTCAGTCTATGCCGGCGCAGAGTATCTTTTGGAAGATATGCTGTTTCTCCGTTCAGGACTCTCTAAATACGGTCCATCGTTCGGTATTGGGGCAAATTGCCTGAATTACTCGCTTGATTACTCGTTCTTGCCTGACAAAAACAGCTTTGGGCCGGAACATACATTTTCCCTCTCTTTTTGCTATTAACCTTAGCCGGAAAGCCTTTTGGCGGCTGCCTTTTCCTAAAAACAATTGATTTATCAACCCTATTTGTAATATAATATCTTTCTTGAGAAATGATTACGCTGATTACTAAAACATGTTTTCGCGGATTTGACAGGGCCTTAATCTGTGTAATCTCTTCTCTGATCTGCGAAATCAAACGAATTTTCCTGTTCAAGTTGAGGGATTTATGGCGAAAAGAGAGATTAAGATAGGAATAATAGGATTTGGGACAGTAGGGGCTTCAGCGGTCCGCATAATCAGGGATAATGCCCGCAAGGTTGAAACCAGGGCCGGCGCCAAGATTACCGTCAAATACATTGCAGACAAAGATATCACCACCGAGAGAAATGTTAATATAGATAAGAGCGTCCTGACCACGGATGCTATGAATCTCATTAATGATCCGGAAATAGATATCATTGTAGAGCTTATCGGCGGGGTCGAGCCGGCGCACAAGTTCATAATTGAAGCCCTTAAGAAGGGTAAGCACGTGGTAACGGCCAACAAAGCGGTCCTGGCAAAGTACTGGGAAGAGGTAATGGACACGGCGAGCGAGAACAACGTCGCCATCTACCTTGAAGCCAGCGTTGGCGCCGGAATTCCGGTCATCCAGTCCCTTCACGACGGGCTCGCGGCGAACAACATCAAATCAATCTACGGCATAGTCAACGGCACGACGAATTATATGTTGACCCGCATGCTGGAAGACAAGAAGGATTACGATGATGTGCTGAAAGACGCCCAGAAACTCGGCTACGCGGAAGCTGATCCCTCCTACGATGTTGACGGGATGGATGCGGCGAACAAGCTGGTCATTCTTTCTTCCATCGCTTTTGACGCGGTGGTCGATTTGAAGGATGTTTATGTCGAAGGCATTTCGCGCCTTACCAGAAAGGATATGATAGACGCGAAATCTCTTGGCTATGTGATAAAGCTTCTGGCGATAGCCAAGGATTGCGGCAAGGGGCAGTATGATGTCAGGGTACACCCGACGCTTATTCCGGCTGATCACCAGATGGCTTCCATTGATGATGTTTACAACGGCATCTTTATTGTAGGTGATGCGTCAGGTCCGATTCTGCTTTATGGTCAGGGCGCGGGCGGAGATGCAGCCGCCTCGGCAGTAGTTTCCGACATCATATACATCACCAGGAATATCGTAAACGGCGTGGCCGGCAAAGTTCCCAGCGTCTTCTATGAAAAGGGCGCGGAGAAAGCCAAGATTAAAAATATCGAAGAGATAGATTTCAGGTACTACCTCAGGTTTACGGTGCTTGACCAGGCCGGTATGCTTGCAACCATTGCGGGCGTGCTCGGAAAAAACGGTATCAGCATCTCCTCCGTAGTTCAGAAAGAGCAGGATGAGGGGCACAAGGTGCCGGTAATTATCACGACAGACAAAGCCAAAGAGAAGTCAATGAGAGCGGCTATCGCGGAAATAGACACGATGCCGTCAGTGAAGGGAAAGACATTGGTTATTAGGATAGAGAAGGGAGAGTAGTCGGAGGGTTGGAAGGTTAGAGGTTTGGATGTTTAGAATCTTTCGAGAATCCAAAGACAATGCTTGCACTTAAGCATCCAACCGTCCAAGCCTCCAAACATCAAACTTAAGTGGTTTGCTTGATAGGAGTCAAAATGCCTTACTTAGGTCTCATAAACAAGTACCGCAAATATCTTCCGGTTTCCGCCAAGACGCCGGTCGTTACTTTGCACGAAGGCAACACGCCTCTCATTCACGCCTATAATATTTCAAAAGCCATCCACCCGAACCTTGACCTGTACATTAAGTTTGAAGGGATGAACCCGACTGGTTCTTTCAAGGACCGCGGTATGACTATGGCAATTTCTAAAGCGAAAGAAGCAGGTTCCAAAGCCGTTATTTGCGCTTCCACCGGGAATACTTCCGCTTCGGCTGCCGCCTATGCGGCGCGCGCGGGAATGCAGTGCATAGTTATTCTTCCCGCAGGCAAGATCGCGCTCGGCAAGCTCGTTCAGGCGCTGATGCACGGCGCTACCTGCCTTGCCATCAAGGGCAACTTTGACGACGCGCTGAACATCGTGAAGGAAATCTCCGCGAAGTATCCGATAACACTGGTCAACTCCATAAACCCGTTTAGAATAGAGGGGCAAAAGACCGCCTCTTATGAAGTTTGTGAATATTTTACTCCTGATTTCCAGGCAATGCCGGTTGGCAACGCGGGCAACATCACTGCCTACTGGAAAGGCTATAAGGAATGTTTAACTTACGGGTTCGCGAAACGCCTTCCCGTGATGCTCGGTTTTCAGGCCTCGGGTTCCGCGCCTATTGTTCGCGGCTACCCGATAGCAAAACCCGAGACCATAGCGACGGCTATTCGTATCGGCAATCCCGCATCCTGGAAGCAGGCGGTTGAAGCGAGGGATGAGTCAAAGGGTCTTATTGATATGGTAACTGACGCCGAGATTATCAAGGCGTACAAACTTGTGGCGGCCTTAGACGGCGTATTCTGCGAGCCGGCCTCCGCATCTTCAATTGCAGGGGTCATTAAACTTTCCAAGAAGGGCTACTTTAAGAAATTCAAAGGCAGCAAGAGAGCGAAAATAGTTTGCGTCCTAACCGGTCACGGACTTAAAGATCCGGATAAGGCGATAGAAGTCTCGGCAAAATTAAATATGGTTAAGCCGAATCTTTCCGAAATAATGAAGTTTGTGAAATTATAAAGACGTTCGTAACGTAAAGCAAAAGAGGAAATGATGGGACTGGTATTAGATAAAGCGCCATACATTATAGAGATGATGCCGGGCGGCAGTTATGTTGTCACGTCTATGGACTGGGTTATTAACTGGTCCAGAAAGTCCTCGCTTTGGCCTCTCTCTTTCGGGCTTGCTTGCTGCGCCATTGAATGGATGGCCGATGTAGGTTCCAGAAACGATTTCGACCGGTTCGGAGTATTTCCGCGCCCGTCTCCGAGACAGGCGGACCTAATCTTCATTTCCGGAACTCTTACGAAAAAAATGGCATCAAGGGTAAGGCGGCTCTATGAGCAGATGGCGGAACCCAGATATGTTATTTCTATGGGAAGCTGCGCTAATTCGGGCGGCCCTTTCTATGATTCCTATTCGGTAGTTAAAGGCGTGGACAAGGTTTTGCCCGTGGATGTTTACATCGCCGGCTGTCCGCCGCGCCCAGAAGCGGTGCTGCTTTCTATACTTAAACTTCAGGAAAAGATAATGACGGAGACTATTTCTCATAAAAATGACTAATCAGGAACTCCTCACAAAAATAGCGGAAAAGTTTCCCGCGGTTGCTGAATCCAAACCTGCCGCCGGCGCTTTGCCCGCGTTCAATCTGACGCTTGAGCTTCCTTCGGCTTCAATTGCCGAAGTCTGCGCCTGGCTGAAAACCGGCGAGCTCAAATTTGATTACCTGGCTTCCCTTTCGGGAGTAGACCTTAAAGACAAACTGCAGGTTGTGTATCACCTCTATTCAATTGAATTAAAGCATAAGCTCATTTTAAAAGTCAATCTTGACCGGCTCAACCCAGAACTTTCTTCGGTTAATTCCGTCTGGCAGGCGGCAAACTGGCACGAGAGGGAAGCTTATGATATGTTCGGCGTAAAGTTCACCGGCCATCCGTATCCTGAAAGAATCCTTACCGCGGAGGGCTTTGAAGGCTACCCGCTTTTAAAAGACTTTATAGCAAAACCGGATCAATATGATTGAGCAGCTCAAAAATAGCGGCTTCGAAGAGATGACCCTGAATATGGGCCCGCAGCACCCGAGTACTCACGGCGTGCTGCATCTCCTTTTGAAGATGGACGGAGAGGTTATCACCGAGGCCCGCCCGGATATCGGTTATCTTCACAGGGGTATGGAAAAGATAGCCGAGAAGAGAACCTGGGGCGCGAACATTGCGCTTTCCGACAGGTGGGATTACATCGCCTCAATGTCAAATAACTTCGCGGCCGTGCTTGGCCCCGAGAAACTTATGAGTATCACCGTCCCCAAGAGGGCGGAATACATCAGGGTTATAATGGCGGAGCTTAACAGGATAGCCAGCCACCTGATTTTCTTCGGAACTTACGGCATAGATATCGGCGCTTTCACGCCCTTCTTTTACGCGTTCCGTGAAAGGGAAAAGATACTCGACCTTTATGAGTCGGTTTGCGGCGCGCGCCTTACTTACAACTATTTCAGGATAGGCGGCGTTTCAGCCGACCTGCCGGAAGAATTTATTCCAGGCGTTAAGGCGTTCATCAACTATTTCAGGCCCAAACTCAAGGAATATGACACCCTTCTTTCCACGAATCCTATATTTATGGACCGGACTGTCGGCGTCGGCGCTATCACAAAAGAAGAGGCAATCGACTGGGCGCTGTCAGGTCCAAATATCAGGGCCTCGGGCGTGAACTTTGACCTTCGCAAGGACGATCCGTACTCGGTTTACTCTGAATTTGATTTTAACATCCCGACAGGAAAAAACGGCGATTGCTGGGACCGTTATATGGTCAGGATGAACGAGATGAAGGAATCCGCGCGAATAGTTGAACAGGCGCTTGAGAAGCTTGAACCCGGCGACATAATGGCGAAAGTGGCAAAAGTCATCAGGCCTCCCGCCGGCGAGATTTACACGCATGTTGAAGCCCCCAAAGGTGAACTTGGTGTTTACTGCATCAGCGACGGGTCCACTATGCCTTACAGGTACAAAGTAAGAGGGCCGTCTTTCGTGAACCTTGCGATACTGCAGAAGATGCTCAAGGGCTTAAGAATTGCGGATGTCGTCGCGGTGCTCGGAAGCATTGATATAGTTTTGGGAGAGGTGGACAGGTGATTTACGCTTCACAAAGCCTCGGAGATCTTTGGAACTGGCTGCTTCAGCAGTTCGCCGAATTATGCGGCTCGCTTGGCATCCCCGAAGTTATCCGTTATATGGTTGAAAAAGGCGCCTACGCTGTGGGTCTGCTGGTATTTATATCCTTGACCGCGCTTGTGATGATTTATATGGAAAGGAAAGTCAGCGCGCATATGCAGCTGCGCTACGGCCCTATGTGGACCGGCGGCTGGCATGGCTGGTCGCAGACTATTGCCGATATGATTAAGCTGCTCCTAAAGGAAGATATCATTCCTGATAAGGCCGACAGATGGGTTCACCGCATAGCGCCCATAGTTATCTTTGTGCCTTCTCTTATCGGTTTCCTTGTGATTCCTTTTGACAAGTACCTTATAGGGGCAGATTTAAATGTAGGAATCCTTTTGGTCTTTGGTTTCTCCTCCATAGCCGTGCTCAGCATATTTATGGGCGGCTGGGCCTCAAACAACAAGTACACCCTGCTCGGAGGGCTTCGGTCCGCCGCGCAGATGATCAGCTACGAACTTCCGCTCGTGCTTTCGGTGCTCGGCGTTATTATGACGGTGGGCAGCCTGAAAATGTCCGATATCGTAATGGCTCAAAAGGATGTCTGGTTTCTCTTCACGCCGAACCTTCTTGGTTTCATCATCTATATCATAGCGGGAACAGCCGAGGTAAACAGAACGCCTTTTGATCTTCCCGAAGCGGAATCCGAACTCGTCTCCGGCTATAACACGGAATATTCTGGCCTGAAATACGGCTTCTTTATGCTCTCAGAGTTCACGAATACTTTTATCATCTCGGCCATTGCCGCGACCTTCTTTATGGGCGGCTGGAACGGGCCTTCGTGGCTGCCGGGAATTGTTTCCTTCCTGGCCAAAACCTATTTGATAGTATTTCTCCTTATGTGGTTCAGGTGGACCTTCCCGAGGCTTAGGGTTGACCGCCTGATGGATTTCGGCTGGAAATTCCTGCTGCCGCTTTCCTTCTTTAATATCCTGATGATAGCGGTCTGGGTTCTGGTGAAAAAATGATAAAAATATTTACATATACCTGGGCGATACTCAAGGGCATGGCCATTACTTTTAAGTATTTCTTTATCAGACCTGTCACCGTTCAGTATCCGAAAGAAAAGATAAAGATCTCTCCGCGCTGGAGAGGGACTTTGAAACAGCTAAGAAACGAGCAGGGCGAAGAGACTTGCGACGGCTGCAGGATCTGCGAGAAGATTTGCCCCGTTAATTGTATCTCAATGGAAGTTTACAAGGACGAGAAGAAGAACAGGAGATTCACAAGCAGCTACACCGTGAACTTTGGGCGCTGTATGTTCTGCGGACTCTGTGTTGAGGCCTGCCCGAAGAAGTGCCTGGTGCACACTCCTGATTTTGAATTCTGCACCTATGAACGCGAAAGCCTTATCCTTACCAAGGATAAGATATTAAGGTAGATATTTTACCCCTTTTTTTCGTATAATACTCGACTAGTTGGTAAGAACGGATTGATCCTTCGCGGCTTTGCCGCTCAGGATGAAATTGCCGGGATGGTGGAATTGGCAGACACGTGCGTTTAAGGGGCGCATGGTTCACGCCGTGCGGGTTCAAGTCCCGCTCCCGGCACCATGTACCACTCGCGAACTTCGTTCGCTCGGGCACATGCTCTGAACTCGACGACACGTACATCCCCCGCTAAACATCCGCGCGACAGCGCAAATCTCCGGAGGCCTCATATGATAGTAATCGGCGAAAGAATCAACGGCACCAGAAAACTCGTGGGAAACTCCATCCAGACCAAGAATAAAGATCACATCATCAAGGAAACCAAGGAACAGGCCGAAGCCGGCGCTCATATGATTGATGTCAACGCAGGGAAGAACCCTGCTTCCGAAGTCACCGATATGCAGTGGCTGATGGAAATCGTCCAGTCCCACACAACGCTTCCGCTCTGTCTTGATTCCGCCAACCCCAAAGTTATCGAAGCTGCCCTTGCCGCGAATAAGAACGGCAGGCCGCTTGTAAACTCAGTTACCGATGAAGGGGATAGAATCCACGGCATGATGCCGGTAATTATGAAACACAACGCAATGGCTGTAGCGCTTCTCATAGATGAAAAAGGCGTGCCTGACACGGTTGACCGCCGGATTCAGATAGCAGACAGCTTAATTCCCAAGATGCTTAAGCACGGGATAAAGGTTGAAGATATTTATGTTGATCCCTGTATCTTCCCGCTTTCCACCAACACTATGTACGGACTGGAAGCCGCCGAATCCATCAATAAGATAAAAGCGCGTTTTCCCGGCATAAAGACCACCTGCGGTCTCAGCAATATCTCTTTCGGATTGCCTTTGCGCGGTCTTATGAACCAGGCCTTCGTTGTTATGCTTATGTGTAACGGTCTTGATTCCGCACTCATAGACCCGCTTGACAAGAAAATGATGTCTCTCATTGCCGCAACCAGGGCGCTCCTTAACAAGGATGATTTCTGTATGGAGTATGTAGTGGCAGCAAAAGAAGGCAAACTCGTTTAAGCAAAATTCGAAGCACTAAATTCGAAATTCGAAAGCACAAAAACAATGCCCATCAGTATTACGAATGCGCTTAAATGGCTCAATGGTTTCACGGATTACGAAAAGACTACTTCTTATTCGTACAATGCTGCTTATTTTGACCTCAAGAGGATGGAGTGTCTCCTCAACCTTCTCGGTGCTCCCCACAAAAGGCTTCCGTGTATCCATATCACAGGTACCAAAGGAAAGGGTTCAACTGCCTATTTTGCCTCCTCTATTCTTTCAGCCGCCGGTTTAAAAACAGGCCTTTACACTTCTCCTCACATAATCTCAATGAACGAGCGCATTAAGATAGACGGCCGGGACATAAGCAGCATGAAAATAGCGAAACTCGCTCCTGATCTTCGGGTTGCCGTTGGAAAGCTCGTAAAAACACGCTTTGGACAGCCAACCTACTTTGAGGTTTATACCGCCCTGGCTTTCCTTCATTTCAAACGTTCAAATTGCAGGGCGGTTGTGCTGGAAGTAGGAATGGGCGGCCGCCTGGATGCAACTAATGTTATCAACCCGCTTGTATCTGTTATTACTCCGGTGAGTCTTGACCACGTGAAGGAACTTGGCGAAACTCTCGCAAAGATTGCCGGCGAGAAAGCAGGCATAATTAAGCGTTTTGTCCCGTGCGTAATAGGAAGGCAGGAAGAAGCAGCTTTGCGCGTTATTTTGGCTAAGGCAAAATCAACCGCCTCCCGGGTCATTCAATTTGGAAAGGAATTTTCGATAAGCAGCCTAAAAGCTTCCGCTCGCGGAAACATCTTTAATCTTTCAACCCCGTTTGCCTCATACAAGGGCCTTTCAATAAAGATGATTGGCGCCCATCAGACGGAGAATGCTGCTCTGGCCGTGTGTGCGGCTGAGAGCGCCCTTGCTTCGCTTGGGTTGGCAGAAAGGACGGAGAGGGCCGTAAAGGATGGTATCAGCCTTGTAAAGCTTCCGGGACGCCTTGATTACCGCCCCGGACACCCGGCTTTGCTTCTTGACGCCGCTCATAACGAGGCCTCGGCTAAGGTGCTGCGTAAGGCCGTCAAGGATTTCTTCCCCGGGAAGAAACTCATACTTGTGTTGGGCATGTCTGTTAATAAAGATATTGAGGGCGTGAGAAAGATACTCTTCCCGCTTGCAGATAAAGTTATCGCGGTGAAGTCGTCAAACTACAGGTCGGCCTCACCCGAGGAAGTGCTTGGCAATTATGAAGGCAGAGCGTTTCAAACTGTTAAAGAGGGGATGAAGGAAGCCTGGCGGCTCGCAGGCAAAAACTCGCTAATAGTCGTTACAGGTTCATTCTACGTGCTTTCAGATGTTTATCTGTCAGGTGGTCTAAATAGGCATTAATTTGGTCAATTGTTTTACGTTATAAACGTTAAGAACGTTACGAACGTTACAAACAGTAATAAGGAACGTGTTTAAAGTGGAGGCCCTTGTATGTGGGTTATCATAGATGGCTATAACGTAATTCGTTCCAGCGGCTTTGCCGACGACTACAATATAAATAAACTCGAAAACCAGAGGAATACTTTTATTTCTTTGCTCTCCGATTACTCTTCTTCCTCCAGCAACCGCGTCAGCGTTGTCTTTGATGCGGCAAATACGGATACGCTGCATTATTCCCGCGGGCAGGTTGACGGCGTTGATGTTTATTACTCGAGGGGCGGGCAGACTGCGGATGATCTGATTAAGGACCTTGTTGAAGGGGCGGATAATCCCAGAGATTGTATGGTGGTTACCTCGGACAAAGAGATTCAGCGCTTTGCCCGGTCGCTCGGCGCTTCTATTGTTTCGGCAAGAGATCTTTACGCTAAGTTAAAGAAAAAAAACGGCGGCGATGAAAAGCAGGAAACGCTGGGTGAGTTTACCGAGCGCTCCTTAAAAGGCTATGAAGAAGAAGCTTCGATGTATGTTAGTAAGAAAGGCAGTAAAAGAAAGGGAAAGAAGGGGAAGCGCGGCCTAAACCTATGGTAAAACTAGGCGGGGTTTGCTATACTTCGAATGGATTCATGGGAGCAATATGAAACGTATTATGTTTTTTCTAATGGTTCTTTGCGTGGCTATGGTTTGCTCTGCTGCTGTCCAGAAGGCGGCTGCGAAGACGCCTTCCGCGCCTGCGGTAACTCCGACAGCCAACTCCGATGATGCTACGCTCCAGAGAATGGCCGATGAGACTGGTTTCTCCAAATCTATACTAAAGCCGCTGCTGGCCAAGATAAAGATAGATGAAGTGCTTATGGCCTGCTGCGTCTCTTCTATGACGGGCAACTCTATTAACGAAATTGTCAGAACGTATGGGAACGATTTTAAGAAGTATTACGCTGACTATCACGTTGACGCGAATGCGCAAATAAATATTCAGTCAAAGTACTCGTCGTTAAGCGCCAAGATAATGAAACAGAGCGCTGTGACTTCAGCTTATGCCGGCGTTGACCAGAACAAGGCGGCGCAACTTATTCAGCAGCTCACGGGAGTTTCCGGGTATGATGTAAAGTATTATGGTTTCAAATCGGGTTTGCCCGAAAATGATATTCTTCAGGCGGCAGAATTCGCGCAAGTCTCGGGTAACAGATTCGGCGACATAATAGATGTAAAAAAACGTGGTTCCTGGGCGGATGTCTGGCAAAGATATGGTGTTGGGCCGTCAATTCAGACCTCGGTTGCCGCCAAGGTCTCAGCTGACAGCGCTGCAGTCTTTCCTCCGGCCGCTGCGGCAAAGACCAAACCGGCGAGCGTTACCCCTGATATGACGAAATGCGTTGAACTCCTCCATGAGCAGTTCGGTATTGACAAAGGCAAGGTAATGAAGTATCTCAATGACGGAGAAACTACAGCAGATGTTTTGCAGGCCTTCGTGATTGCTTCAAAGACAGGCAACGACGTCTATAGCGTCTTTAAGATTAAGAACGAGAGCAATTGGGCGAAGGTCTATTCCTACTACAGTATAGGGGCTAATAAACTAACGGAAATCACCGGTATTTGCAGCAGCATCATGACAAAGATTACGGCGGTTCCCTGAAATCAATTAAAGGAGAATAACAATGGCAGAGGGAAAGAGTTTCTGGTTCTATTTTATGGTGGTTATCGTTGGCGTGGTGCTTGGTTCTGTTGTCGGTCAGGTGGTGGGAAAAATGCTCCCGGCAGACAACATGGTCGCAGATTTATTCGTAAAGGGTTACAGCATAGGTTCCCCCGATCAACCGGCAGCAATTGACCTTGCGTTTATGAAGGTCTGGATTGGTGCATCGCTGAAGTTAACTCTAAGCAGCGTTGTAGGGTTTATAATTGCGTTGTTGATAATGAAAAAAATCTAAAATCTGTTTATAACGTTCTTAACGTTCATAACGTTTGTAACGTAAAGCAAAAAGACCGTGGAAAAACCCACGGTCTTTTGTTTTTAATTGCGTATTACGTTATGAACCAGCCCAGTTCTATAGGCTCTTATTAAAGACCTTATCTGAATTATCCACAACCTTATACTTCTTCCTTAACCAGCCGGCGAACTCCCCTTCAAGCGCCTTCTGTTTTGCTTCAGTCATATTCTTCCTTATAGACTCAATTTCCTTATTGAACTGTTCCTGTGTTGGCTGTTTTGCGTCAACAAGCTGCACAACGAAGCAGCCGCCGTTATGCCTTATAGTCCTCGCGGTACCAGGCTTAGGCAGATTGAAGCCGCCGTTAAGCAGATACGAGTAATCTTCTATCTCTTTTTGAGTATCCGTTGATTTCACGAAGGAGGTGCTTGACGCCTTATAACCGGCGGTCGCCTGTTCAAAACTCTTTCCGGCTGCTAACGCGGCAACTATTTTGCTGCCCTCTGCTTCGGCGAGAGGAACTGCTTTGTCGGTCTTCAGTTTGTTCTCGATGCCTGTCTTTACGCTTTCAAAAGGCATTTCACCTGAGGGAAGCTTTTCAAGAAACCTTGCAACTGCATAGCCCTTACGCGCCTTTACAGGAGAGGAAACCTCGCCCGCAGAGCAGGTCTTAATGAACTTCTTTATCTCTTCGCTGGCTTCAAAATCAACTCCGGGCACGAGTTCGTAGAGCGAGAACTCGGAGACTCCGGCCTTCAACCCCATAAGCGCCGCTGCCGAGACCAGGTCGTTCTTCTTTGAAGCGTCTGCCGCGAGGAGCTTTGCCTTCTCCGCGGAGATATCGCCGGTTACAACCTGGATTCGGTATTTCTCGGGCGTCCTGAAGCTGAACTTATTAGCGTCGTAATAACTTTTCGCGTCGGTGTTGCCGATGGCTGTGAGCTGGGCAAACTTACCCGCGCTGATATCAATATACTTGAATTTCCGCTGTTCGTTCTTCTTAAGGAACTCCTCGGTTAGCTCGGTCTGTGAGAGTTTAACCTGCTCAGAGACGGAGCTTTTAAGCTTCATGCGCAGGACGTAATTTCTTGCCATGCCTTCCACAATCTTGAAGCCGTTCGCGTCAAGGGAAGTGTAGTCGGTCTTGTACTGCTGGGTGCAGATGGCCTTTATGTAGAGTTTTACCAGCTCCCGGTCATCGTCCGTGAGTTTTATGGCGCCGGAAGTGATGTACTTGTTAATGAGGATGTCAAAGACCATCTCGTTTAACACCTGTTTTTTGAAAAGAATAGCCTGGAATACAGGCATGTTTGACTCGTCAATGTTATTTGACTGACAGACATCAGACCACTTGCGCTCAAATTCGGCCTGATTTATTTTTTGGCCATCAACTACGGCAAGGATGCTGTTCTCGTTATCCAGCTCTGTCCTGCCAAGTCCCCAAACGAAGAAGATGGTGGCTATAAAGCAGAGGGCGACAAACAGGAAGATCCATTTCATGTGTTTACGCAGGAATTGCATCATATTTTACTGCCTCCGGTCAAAATGCCTAATTTCAAACAGTTTTCAATGTTATCATTTTACCCTTTGAAATTCAATAAAAAGATAGCGCTGCAAATTGTCTCCTTGACAAAATGCAGAAACGGGGTCAAACTGATTGTGGTGGGGGAGGGTATATGTATATTGGAGCAACGCTCTTTAGGGAGCAAATAAGCGGCGATATGCGTAGCTTCATAGGTGAGCATATTTGCAGCTTCACCAAGCTTGATATTATAAGGTTCTTTGGGCTAAATCCCGCTTCCCGCTTAGACAGCGAAACTCTGCTGGAAATCTCCGGCGATAATAGAGCTGAGATTGATGATTCCCTTGCCCAGTTGGTTAAGTCGCACCTGTTGGACCCCGTGAAAGTAGACTCCAAAACTTTCTACGAAATGACGAATGACAAAGGGGAGCAGGATAAGATTAAAAAGTTCATCGCGCTATACTCCAAGCCGTCAGCCCGCCTGCTAATCATCGGCCATGTAATGAATCAGCGCGTTGAGAAAACATAGTCCTGAGCCGCAAACGAAGGCCCCATGCCGGTTCCGCCGGATTACTAATTACTGCTTACTGATTGCTAATTAAAAGCTCAAAGATTAAGCATTGTTGTACCTGTAATGATTCGGCTGGTTGCATCGGAATTCGTTATAGTCTTCCGTACTCGGTCCACCGGCTCACCTGCGCCCGTAAGCATCTAATCATCTGACCACCTGACCTTCTAACCATCTGTCATTCTTTAAAATCCGCTTGAAAACCCCCGGTTCTTCGTGTATAATCACTTTTCTTGCCAATACGTCCCCTTAGACTATTGGTTAGGTCACCACCCTTTCAAGGTGGTAGGACGGGTTCGACTCCCGTAGGGGACGCCAATGACACCTAATCGAACTGTCGGTTCCATTTGGTTGCACATGGGGACGCCAGATTAAACACGATTACTGATTGCTGATAACTAATTGCTAATTAAGGTCAAAAGAAAAATCAAAATCAAGATCAAGATCAAAGCCGAATTCCAACCTAAACCGCTGAAAACATGCATGCCTGGACCAGAACTAAGTGAGCTGTGAGGCCCGAAACTGTCTCCCAAAACCGAAAAACCTAATCAAATCTTCATTAAAGTCCTCTAATTAATTCTTTACTCTAAATACAGTTTCTGCTAACATTTGACAACGTAAATTCAAAAGGGGGAACTATGAAAAAAACATTTGTTGCGGTTCTGATAAGCATTCTTGCTTCATCCGCCTTTGCGGGAGTTGCAGGTCTTGACATCTCGGGAAGGTGGTTTAACGCGAGCACAGGCAATTACTCGGAGAAACTCTCGACTTTCCCGACGTCACTCGTGCACGGTGATTTTCCGGCGGTAATCTATGAGGCCTCTTTAAGGCTTCCGCTGCTCGGCCCGGTCGGCGCTGATATAAAGGCAAGATACGGAACCATCGGCAAGCAGACAATGTACCTCGACAATATGCCGGGTTCAGGGAATATGAGTACGACTATTGACGCTACCATTATTGGCGGGCGTGTTGATCCGGGTTTTTCGCTAGGTTTCGGCGCGTTCAAGGCCGACATCTTCGGCAGCGCGCAGTATGTCTATACACGCAAAAACTTTTATGATTGGAAAAGCGGTGCTGTTATTACAACTGCAGGGGACGCGGGTCATTTCATCATCAACTATTTCCTCGCCGGAGCAGGCGCGAGGCTAACGGTTGACCTCGGCGGCATAGGTCTTCGCGGAGAGATAATAGGCTATCCTGTGACCTCAAACACTGTTGATTATATCAATCCCTCAGGCCCGGGAAACACCAAGTCAACCGGCACTTCATATATGTATGAAGCCGCGGCAATCCTCAAGCCTCTGCCCTTCTTTGAAGTAAGCGGCGGCTATCGTTACGAAGACATTTTCTTCGGAGAGGATGTTAAGATAAGCAACTATTCCTTAAGCATCAAACTGAGCGGAATATTTGTGGAAGGGAAGATCAGCTTCTAACCACAGGGCTTTTGAAGTGAAGGCGCCATCCTGAACCGCAGGCGAAAGATGCGTGTGCGTATAGCGCAGAAAGACTGCTGCTTCAAAGGAACTTGCTCAAGCCTAGAGAGCGGGTCGACCATGTCGATTCTCCTTGGTTTTCTATGAATTCCATAATCCTTGTTTAAGAAAACGCGCCTCTTCGATAACATTGATTGGCAACAATAATTCCGTTACAATAATTATGACCATCAAAGTCAAACTGTGAAGTTTCTTACTGCTTACTTGTTTACACCTGAAAGAAAGTGTGATTACACCGATTTTGACCGATGGCACCGATAGGCACCATAATGGTCTGTCGGTGTAATCAAAAGTTTTTATCGGTGCCATCAAACAAATCTCTTTGCAGTATAGGAGTCTGTATGAAGAAGTTCCTCCTCCTCACCGCACTCGCTCTGTTTTGCTCTTTCCCGCTTCACGCTGATAAGCCGCTAACGACCACCCCCGAGCAGAAGGCCGCAAGGGAAGACGCCAGGAAGGTTCTCTCCGAGCTTAAAGCCGTGATAGCCGAGGCAAAGAAACAAAATATAGACACCCGCAGGTTCGACGCCATAAATTATGTGGCGGAACTAGGCCTTCAGACCAGGTGGCTGATGCCGATGCAGGAGGAGAACCGCCTTGCATATTGTGATTGGGCAAAGACGGCCGGCCGGGAAGGTATAGAAAGACTTAAAGGAATAATGTCAGGTAAGTATAAACTCCCGGCGATACCGGAATGGCCTGACGAATCCAAGCTGACTTTCAAGAACGGAAGAATCTATAACGGCGAAGAGCCGGTAGTTCTCTTCGGTTTTAACGGCGGAGAGAGCACAAAGGATTACACCTACCAGCGCCAACTCTTTAGAAATGTTTCCGCGGTTGGAGGGTCAAGGTTTGATTTCAAGAGCCTGCCGATATGGGAGGCCTACCAGAAATACCCGGAGACTCACAGGGTTTTCGGGAAGAACTTCTTCTGCGGGCATATCATAAGCGATATCTGGTCTGATATGGGCTCCGGCGAGTGCATCATCTGCCTGGAATCTCCAATTACAAAAAAGGCGATACAGGAATACTGGGACACTCATATGCCGCCGGTTGCCAATGACAAGAACATCAGGGTCGTCGGTATGGGCTGGGAATGGATATATGTATGTATGTGCGATTACACCAAAGCTATGTTCCAGGATTGGCTCAAGAATAAGCACGGAAAGATAGAGACGCTGAACGGCATCTGGGGTACAAACTACAAGGATTTCTCCGAGATAACAACCATACCCATAAAAGATCCCGAAAAAAATGACGCGAAATGGTTTGATTACTCTTCCTTTAACGGCTACAGGTTTGCCGAGTACATGCATTGGGCCAAGGACGAGATGAAGAAACAGGCGCCTGATAAATTATTCTGCACTGGCAGTCCTTTCTATTATCTTGTCGGGCAGAACGGCTATTCTGGCTGCGACGGCGAATATATGAATGAGGTCTCCACTGACATCGTGCTAAACGAATCAGGCCCTTCCACCTGGACCACAGACCTTCTGCTGGCTTTCAGCAAGGGCGAGAAGATAATTATGGACGATGAGTATCACGGAGATCTGGCTCACGCCTACGCGCATTTCCTGCACGGGGATTCATATATGTCAATGTGGTGGTGGCCGAATGCCCCGACTATGCAGATTCAATCCTATTACTCGTCATCGCTCGCGCATTCCTATTCTATACCTCTTGAGGATTCGTATTACGCGCTGACCATCGGAATGGACATCCGGCGTCTCTCAAAATACATTGCCGAGTTTCCCAAGGCGCAGCTCAAGGCACCAATAGCGCTGCTCTATTCCAGATCTTCTCTTATACAGATTCCTGAGAAACTGAGGAACAGCAGGGAGACGCCGTATCTGCTTGAATTGAAAAAATGCTACAACGGCCTGCTCTATCAGGACAGTTTCTCAAGGTTTACGACAGAGAAGATGATTGATAAAGGGGAGATAAAGGACGCGAAGGTGCTGGTGATTCCCGGCGCGGTAAATATACCGGAAAGCACGGCGAAGAAGATAAGCGAGTTTGCGGAGAACGGCGGAACGGTAATAGTTGTTCCAAATTCTCTGATGTATGACGAGTACAATAGGAAAAAGGAGTACCTGAAGGAACTTGCCGATGTTGAAGTTCTCAAGGTAACGCTTCCCAGGATAGTCGTGGGGAAGGCGGAAGCAGATTCCAGGACTAAAGATGACGGTTTCATTCAGGGCGCCATCTCGGATATAGAGCTGAGCAATGTAAAAAGGGTAAAGGTAAGCGGAACGAGCGGAATCCTTGGCGGCGGCAATGTCTCCTATGAGGGGCTGGGTGTTGTGCAGGATATCAAGACCGGAAAGAGCGCCGAGGTGCTGGCGACTTTTGAAGACGGCAAGCCGGCAATAGTGATAAACAAAAAAGGAAAGGGCAAGGTGTATTACCTCGCGACTTCTCTTGAGAAAGAGAGTCTCTGGAAGTTCTTTGACCTGGTAGTCAAGGATGAAAAGATTGAGCGTCTTGTCACGATAGTAGATAAAGAAGGCAAGAGGGTGAACGGTATTGAAAGCAGGACGCTGGCAAAAGACGGCGGCTATGTCACTTATATCATCAACCTCACCGATAAAGATGTAACGGTCAAGCTTGACACGAAACTGGTATTCAAAAGCGTGACGGATATGATCAAAGAAGAGCCTGCTGATGCTTCAAATATAAGCGTAAAGAAAAACCGCACTGTTTTTCTGAAACTCGAATAGCGAGAAGTTCATAGGATTTCCCCGGCCGTCTGAAAGGGCGGCCTTTTTCATGAGGAATGGGTGTATCATAAAGGGTACACAAGCGGCATTTATGATACGGCTAATCCTTGCGGTTAAATGTTGGCGCTATGTGCAGGGCGTCAAAGCCTCATAATCATATGGAAAAGTGCTGGTGGATTTGATAAAATCATTGATATTATGAAATACGTCCTTATAATACCGGACGGCCTTGCAGACAGGCCGGCTGAAGCGCTCGGCGGTAAAACGCCTATGCAGGCTGCTAAAAAGCCTGTCCTTGACGGGTTATCGGCAAAAGGCGTTATCGGGCTGGTTAAGAATGTTCCTCAGAAGTTTGAGCCGGGAAGCGATGTGGCTATCCTTTCGGTTCTCGGATATGACCCGATCAGGTTTTTCAACGGAAGAGGACCGCTTGAAGCGGCGAGCCTTGGAGTCGTCCTTTCGGAAAAAGATGTCGCTTTCAGGTGCAACCTTGTAACCGTCAAGAACCGCGTAATGGTAGATTACAGCTCCGGCCATATCACCACGGCAGAAGCCAAAGTGCTTTTGAAAATGATTGAAGAGAAGCTCGGGAATAAGGATGTCAGGTTTTTCCCGGGGACCGGCTACAGGCACCTTATGCTCTCTCCGAAGTTTTCTCCGGAGATGAAGTGCACTCCGCCGCACGATATTACCGGAAAAAATATTGACGCGTATCTTCCTAAGGGCAAGGGCGATAAAATTATGCGCCAGATGATGGAAGATTCGGCGATGCTTCTTGAGTTTCACGAAATTAACCGCGACAGAAAGCTCTCGGGCAAAAATCCGGCTACTATGCTCTGGTTCTGGGGCGCGGGAAGAGGGATGAATCTGCCTTCTTTTTCGGATAAGTATAAAGTGAAAGGCGCCTGCATCTCGGCGGTAGATCTTGTGAAAGGCATCGCCATCTCGGCAGGGCTTGAAGTGTTGGATGTCCCAGGGATAACCGGTTACATAGACACGAACTATGCTAATAAGGCGGATTACGCGCTGAAGTATCTAAAGAAAAAGGGAAATGACTTTGTTGTGATTCACGTTGAAGCGACCGATGAGACCGGGCATAACGGCGATGCAAAGGGCAAGGTCAAGGCGTTGGAAGACATTGACTCAAAGATAATCGGACCGGTGGTTGAAGGTTTAAGGCAGGCGGATGAAGATTTTAATATTCTCGTCTGTCCGGATCATCCGACCCCGCTTGATATAAAGACTCACACGTCGGATCCTGTGCCGTGGATGCTTTACCGCTCCAAGGAAGAAAAGCAGGGTGTTCCGAAGTTTGACGAAGCTACCTCGGCCGGGGGAGAACTTGTAAGTCTCGGCTGGTCGTTGATAGAAAAACTTTTTGCTTAAAGGACGGTAAAAAAGATGGGCATTATTGTCCAGAAATATGGCGGTACCTCTGTAGCCACGCCGGAACGCGTCAAGAATGTGGCGAAAAGAATAGTAAAGACCAAGAACGAGGGGAACAGGGTTGTTGTAGTTGTTTCCGCGCCGGGCGATGAAACGGATGACCTTATAAGTCTCGCCAACCAGATAACTGATTCTCCAGATGAAAGGGAGATGGATGTCCTGCTGGCGTGCGGCGAGCAAAAATCAATCGCGCTTATGACCATAGCCATCAAGGCGCTCGGCTATGATGCTATCTCCTTCACCGGCCCGCAGGTAGGCATCGTGACGGATGATGTGCACGGCAAGGCAAGGATTGTTAAGGTAGGCTCTGAAAAAATAGAGAAGGCGCTTAACCTTGATAAAATAGTAATCGTCGCCGGTTTTCAGGGTATGGATACGGATATGGACATCACGACTCTCGGCAGGGGCGGCTCGGATCTTTCAGCGGTAGCCATTGCTTCCGCGTTAAACGCCGATGTCTGCGAACTTTACAAGGATGTCGACGGGATTATGACCGCGAACCCGAAGGTCTGCCCGGACGCCACGCTGCTTCCGAGAATCACCTACGAGGAAATGCTGGAACTGGCAAGCGCGGGAGCGCAGGTAGTCAACGCCAGGTCCATTGAATACGCGCAAAATTATAATGTGCCCATGAGGGTGAGGTCCAGCTTCAACGATAACCCCGGCACGCTGGTAGTTAAGGAGGCGAAGGAGATGGAAAAACTTTTTGTAACGGGTATAACCTACAATAAGGACGAATCCAAAATATCGGTTCTCGGCATTAAGGACACACCGGGAATGGCCGCGATAATTTTTTCGGCGGTAGCCCTCGAGAATGTGAATATAGATATGATAGTGCAGGATGTCTCTGAAGACGGTATCACGAACATCTCTTTCACGGTTCCGACAGGCGAAGTGAAAAAAACTGTTAAGGCGCTGGAAAGCGTAAAGGATAAGGTCGGCATAAAGAAAATATTAACCGATGATTCCATAACCAAGGTTTCGGCTGTCGGCGTGGGAATGAAGAGCCACTCCGGAGTCGCGGCGATGATGTTTGAAGCGCTGGCCGAGGCAGGCGTGAACATTGATATGATTACCACCTCGGAGATAAAGATCTCCTGCGTTATCGCGCAGAAAGACTGCGAGACGGCAGTCAGGGCGCTACATGCTAAGTTCAATTTAGGGAAAAAATAGAAAGGGTTCAAGCACCAAATTTCAAGCACCAAGCACCAAATAAAAACAAAAATGTAAAACTGCAAAGTGCTTAACAAATCTTTTTGTACCTTGGTTTTTGTGTTTTTATTTGTGATTTGGTGCTTGGAATTTGTGATTTTAACTTAAGTGATATGGTGCTTATCTTTGCACAAGTGAGGCCTTATGAGACAGGTAAAAATATATGACACAACGCTTCGCGACGGTTCTCAGGGAGAAGGTATTTCCTTTTCAGTGGAAGAAAAACTCAAGGTAGCGGCAAAACTTGACGAGGTCGGCGTTCATTACATTGAAGGCGGCTGGCCCGGTTCAAACCCAAAGGACATGGAGTTTTTTCAGAAGGCAAAGGATATCAAGTTTAAGAATTCAATCCTCGTGGCTTTTGGAAGCACCCGAAGGGTGAAGAACAAGCCGGAAGATGACGATAACCTCAAGGCCTTTGTAAAGTCAGGCGCCAAGGTTGCCTGCATATTCGGGAAGACGTGGGATCTGCACATTACGGATGTCATCAAAACCACGCTTGAAAATAATCTTGAGATCATTGCCGATTCTATCGGCTATCTGACAAATAACGGTATTGAGGCTTTTTATGACGCCGAGCATTTCTTTGACGGCTACAAAGCCAATAAAGAGTACGCTATCAAGACTTTGCAGACAGCTGAGAAGGCAGGCGCTGCCTATGTTATCCTTTGCGACACTAACGGCGGCACTCTGCCGAGTGAGTTAAGAGAGATAATCAGAGAGGTCAGGAAGCACGTTACTTGTAAACTTGGCATTCACGCGCACAACGACTCGGACCTCGGCACGGCGAATTCGCTCGCGGCGGTTGAAGAGGGCTGCGTGATGGTTCACGGCACGGTAAACGGCTACGGCGAGAGGTGCGGAAACGCAAACCTGTGTTCTATTATTCCGAACCTCCAGATCAAGATGAAATATCAGTGCTTGGAGCCGAGACGGCTTCAGGAATTAACTCATCTTGCCATCTACATTGCCGAACTTGCCAACTTAAAACTTCCCGATGCGGCTCCTTTCGTCGGTCGTTCCGCTTTCACGCACAAGGCAGGCGTGCACGTTGACGCTATGAAGAAAAACGAGCTCAGCTACGAGCATATGACCCCTGAAGCGGTAGGGAACAAGAGGCGCATTCTCATCTCGGAACTTTCCGGCGTGAGCAATGTTATCTTTAAAGGACAATCCCTCGGAGTTAATCTCGACAAGGATACGCCCGAGACAAAAGAAATTCTGAATAAGGTCAAAGAACTGGAAAAACTTGGCTACAACTTTGAAGGCGCGGAAGCTTCCTTTGAACTCCTTATGAAAAAAGTCTTTAAGACGCACAGAACCTTCTTCACGCTTGAAGATTTTGGCGTAACAGTGGATAACCGCGAAGGAAAGGTAGGCTCGAAGGCAACCATCAAAGTTAAGGTTAACGGGAAGGAAGAACATACCGCGGCAGAGGGCACAGGTCCGGTTGACGCGCTGAATAACGCGCTTCGCAAGGCGCTGGAGGTTTACTACCCCTCGCTTAAGTCCGTTCATCTTCGGGATTTCAAAGTCAGGATTGTTGACCCGCAGGCGGCCACCAAGGCGCTTACCCGCGTGGTAATCGAGTCAACTGACGGTAAGGATATCTGGAATACCATCGGCGTCTCGCAGAATATGATAGAGGCGAGCTGGCTCGCACTTGTGGACAGCATTGAATACAAACTATTGAAAGACGGCGTTAAGTAACATTCCGGCCCGGAGAGGTATGCTGAAAAAGTTTCTTTTGCTTGTTTCTCTTTGCCTGCTTCTTGGGTCCTGCGCTTCTGTTAAACGCGCGGTGGTGACGCTGGCGCCGGTTTTCGCAGGCGAGCAGGTTTCCTCCGGCAGCAGCGGGCTATCGGCGACAGAGAAGAAGGAAGCAGTAAAAGTCTCCGCCAGATATGTGCCGTTTGAAGAACTAAAAAAATCCGGCATCAACGGTTTCAATCCCTACGCTTCTGAAACAAAACAGTTTTTCTCGGTTTTCGAGCTCACGGTTGAGAATGGCGGCTCGGGGCCGGTTAGTTTTGACCCGTATAAGTGCGTGCTGCTTGACGGCAATGCGGGGCAGCATAAGGCAATCTCCGAAACGGATTTCAAGGAAATCTTCAAGGTAATGGGTCCTACCCTTTCTGAAAAAGCCGGAGAACCTCACCGGCAGGTTACTGAAGAAGAACGGGGCCGGGACGCTGATATTAACAGGGCTATTGCCGGGCTTTACGGGTATCAAATGTACTATCCTGATGATCGTTTCAAGAAGGATGTGGTTGCCAAGACGCTCTTTAAACCCTGCAGTCTCGCTTCAGGAGAGACAAAACGGGGCTGGGCGGTCTTCGAGCAGGCAAGAATAGAGGCGCCGTACGTGAGCCTTTTGGTGCCTGAGGTCGGAACGCTCGATTTTAAATTCAAGTTTGAGCAGTCGGTAAGTATAGAAGAAACAAAACCAGAGGGCCGGTGAAGAATGGGAATTAAGGAATTAAGCACAAGGTACGAACCCAAAGAGACTGAAAAAAAATGGTACGAATATTGGGTCTCAAAGAAATATTTCCGCGCAGACGAAAATTCGTCAAAGCCGCGCTTTTCTATGGTTATTCCTCCTCCGAATGTAACCGGCGCGCTTCACGTGGGACACGCGCTGAATAACACGCTTCAGGACGCTCTCTGCCGCTACAAGAGAATGCAGGGGTTTGAAGTCTTGTGGCTTCCCGGAACCGACCACGCGAGCATTGCCACCCAGAATGTTGTTGAAAAAGATTTGATGGCGACCGAGAAGAAGACGCGTCACGACATCGGGCGCGAAGCTTTTGTGAAACGGGCGCGCGAGTGGAAGGAAAAGTACGGCGGAAGGATTGTCAGCCAGCTCAAACTGCTTGGCTGTTCCTGTGACTGGGAACGCGAGCGTTTCACGATGGACGAAGGAATGATGAAAGCCGTCAACCACGTCTTCGTTGAACTTTACAAGGACGGGCTTATCTACCGCGGGAATTATATCATCAGCTGGTGCCCGCGCTGCAGAACCGCGCTTTCGGATATTGAGGTTGAGCACAAAGAAAAGAACGGGCATCTGTGGCATATAAAATATCCGGTTGTGGATTCAAAAGAATTTGTGACTGTTGCGACTACTCGGCCCGAGACAATGCTTGGAGATACCGCGGTCGCAGTCAATCCCAAGGATCACCGCTGGTCTAAGTTTATCGGCAGGAAACTTGAGCTCCCGCTTACCGGACGGCAGATACTTGTCATAGCCGACGAAAAAGTTGAGATGGAGTTCGGGACCGGAGCGGTTAAGGTAACTCCGGCGCACGACTTAAACGACTTTGAGCTGGGCATCCGCCACAACCTTGAACAGATTTGCGTGATGAACCTTGACGCCACCATGAACGAGAAGGCGGGAAAGTTCAAGGGCTTAGACAGGTTTAAATGCAGGAAGGCCGTCGTTGAGGAACTTGAGGCCTTGAAATTGCTTGAAAAGATTGAGGACCACAAGAACTCCGTGAGCCATTGCAGCAGGTGCGACACGGTGACTGAGCCGATTATTTCCCTTCAGTGGTTTATGAAGATGAAGCCGCTCGCTGAACCGGCGATTAAGGCTGTAAAAGAAGGCGAGATTAAGTTCATTCCGGCAAGCTGGGATACGACCTATTTCAACTGGATGGAAAACATCCGTGACTGGTGTATCTCCCGCCAGCTCTGGTGGGGACAGCGTTTACCGGTCTATTATTGTAGAGCCTGTAATGAGACTATAGTTTCTGTGGATGCGCCGGTAAAGTGTCCCAAGTGCGAAAGTTCAAAGATAGAGCAGGACCCTGATGTGCTTGACACCTGGTTCTCGTCGCAGCTTTGGCCCTTCGCGACGATGGGCTGGCCGGAACAGACACAACTCTTTAAGAAGTTTTACCCCACGGATATGCTCTCAACCGGTTTTGACATTATCTTCTTCTGGGTAGCCAGAATGATAATGATGGGCATCAAATTTACGGGCGAAGTTCCGTTCAAGGAAGCTTACCTTCACGCCCTCATTCGCGATGCTAAGGGACAGAAGATGAGCAAATCTTCCGGAAATGTCATTGACCCGGTAGTTATTATGGAGAAATACGGCACAGACGCCGTAAGATTTACGCTCGGGATATTTGCGACACAGGGCCGGGATATCGCCCTGGCAGAGGAGCGTATTGAGGGTTACCGCAATTTCGCGAACAAACTCTGGAACGCGGCCCGCTTCTGTTTGATGAACCTTGAAGGCTTTGATCCCAAAAATATTGACCGCACAAAACTTGATTTGACGCTTGCCGACAAATGGATTATCTCGCGTTTGAACTCAATGCTTGCTGATTCTGCCAAGGCCTTTGATACTTCCAATTTTGACAAGGCCGCGCAGGCGATGTATACCTTTACCTGGCACGAGTTCTGCGACTGGTACCTGGAACTCTCTAAACCGAGACTTAACGCGAAGGACGCCGGCAAGAACGGTCTGCATTCCGGGCGCGAAACCGTGCAGTTTGTGATGTACGAGGCGCTTGAGAAGACTCTCAGGGCTCTTCACCCGTTTATGCCCTTTATCACGGAAGAGATCTGGCAGACCATACCTCACGAAGGCGAGAGCATAATGAAAGCCGATTGGCCCAAGTCCGAGGCGGCTTCTATGAATTCCGCGATTGACGAAGAGATGGAACTTATAAAAGCAGTAATAGTTTCCATCAGGAATTCCAGAAGCGAGGCGAACATTCTGCCTGCCGCTAAGATTAAGGTTTTGATAAAGACGGCGGACGCGCCGATTATTGCGTCTTTAACCCGCAACAAAGCCTATTTGACTGACCTCGCAAAGATAGAGGAATTGCTGATAGGCCCGGAACTTGCAAAACCTGAGCTCTGCTCCACCAGCGTTCTTCCCAAGGTTGAGATATTTGTCGCGCTTGAAGGGCACATAGACAAGACCAAGGAGAAAGAGAGAATGCGCAAAGAACTTGAAGGCGTTGAAAAGGAATTGCTTAGTATCGCAGGGAAGCTCGCGAACGAGAACTTTGTGAAACGGGCTCCTGCCTCGGTAGTTGAATCAGAGAAAGAAAAACAGAAACTGCTGACTGATAAGAAGGCAAAACTGCTTGATAATATGAAAAGGATGGCTTGATGGACGCGAAGACGCTTGTAAAATACGCTCTTGCCGAGGATGTCGGGTCCGGAGATGTTACCTCGAAGGCAACTGTCCCGGCAAACCTTAAAGTTAAAGCGGTCATAGTGGCGAGAGAAGAAGGACGCCTTGCGGGCGTAAGTCTAGCAGGCGAAGCCTTTAGACAGATAGATCCTTCGCTGAAGTTTAAGGTGTTGAAACAGGACGGCAGCCGCATTAAAAACGGGACGCGCCTTGCCGAGATACACGGTCATGCGAGGGCCATCCTTACGGGTGAGCGCACAGCGTTAAACCTCATACAGCGTCTTTCAGGTATTGCGACGCTTACCGGTAAGTTTGTTTCCAAAGTGAAGGGGACAGGAGTAAAAATACTGGATACCAGAAAGACCACGCCGTGTTTGCGCGCGCTCGAAAAGTACGCGGTGAAGATGGGCGGCGGCACAAATCACAGGTTCGGACTCTTTGACGGGGTTCTGATAAAGGACAACCATGTGCACATCGCCGGCGGGATAAAAAAGGCGGTCAAGGATGTCAGGAAAAAATACCCGCGCCTGAAGCTTGAGGTTGAGACGCAGAACCTGGCTGAAGTCTCAGAGGCAATGGGCGAGGATTTTGATATTATAATGCTCGACAATATGAGCATTCCAGATATGAAGAAGGCGGTTAAGATGATCGGGGGGATGTATAGAATTGAAATTTCAGGAGGGGTTAACATTAATAACATCCGCAAGTTTGCAAAGATAGGCGCGGATTATATTTCGATAGGGGCGTTGACGCACTCGGCGAAGAGTTTGAATATATCGATGGATATATTACTTTAATGGTTTGTAACGTTTTTAACGTTCTTAACGTTTATAACGTAATGCGCATAGAGCAAACAGGGTTTACGTTATAAACGTTATGAAAGGTTAATTCGCATTTAGGAGGCTGTTATGAAGTACGAAATTGAAGTTTGGTCGAAGCCGGGAGTAACAGATGCGGCAGGGGATTCCGTAAAGAAAGGAATACAAGACCTTAATGTGAAAGGCGTTGAAAGCGTAAAGGCAGGACAGGTCTATATAATTAGCGGCAAAATTACAAAGAAAGATGCCGAAAAGATATGTTCAGGTTTGCTCTCAAATAATGTAGTACAAACTTATAAGATAAAACAGGTGAAATAGATGAAATATTTCAAAACTATTCAGATACTAAAGGCGGACGACAAAAAGCTCACCGAAATCAGCAGGTCAGGGCTGCTCTCGCTGAATCTCGCGGAAATGAAAGTCGTTCAGGCCTACTTTAAGAAGAAGAAGAGAAACCCGACAGATGTGGAGCTGGAGACAATAGCCCAGACCTGGTCGGAGCACTGCAAACACAAGAGCTTCGGCGCGAAGGTGACTTACAACGGCAAAGTAATGAATAACCTAATTAAAGAGACTATTTTTAAGGTCACGCAAGAGCTCGATCGGGACTGGTGCGTATCGGTTTTTAAGGATAACGCCGGCATTATAAAATTTGACAACAAAAATTGCATTGCTTTTAAGGTGGAGACACACAACCACCCCTCGGCGATTGAACCGTACGGCGGAGCCGGCACGGGCATCGGCGGGGTTATCAGGGACATAATGGGAGTCGGGCTCGGCGCGAAACCTGTGTTGAACACGGATGTATTCTGTTTTGGACCGCTTGACACTCCGTACGAAAAGCTTGTTGAAGGCACGCTTCATCCGAAGCGCGTTTTTAAGGGCGTTGTTTCAGGAGTCCGTGATTACGGCAACCGTATGGGTATTCCGACAGCTAATGGCGCGGTTATATTTGAAGAAGGCTACAGCTGCAACCCGCTGGTCTACTGCGGAACGGTGGGTATACTTCCGGTTGACAAATGTTTTAAGAGCGTAAAGCCGGGCGACATTATTCTCTCAATAGGCGGAAAGACGGGGCGCGACGGTATTCACGGCGCGACCTTCTCGTCCATAGCGCTTGATAAGGATACCGAAGTAAGCGCGGTGCAGATAGGAAACCCGATAGTTGAAAAGAAAGCGCTCGATGTTCAGCTTAAAGCAAGAGACTTGAAACTTTACCGCGCGGTTACGGATTGCGGCGCGGGAGGCTATTCTTCGGCTGTCGGTGAGATGGGCGAAGAGACGGGCGCGAAGGTTTTCCTTGAAAGGATTCCTTTGAAATATGACGGCCTTTCTCCCTGGGAAATCTGGGTTAGCGAGGCGCAGGAAAGGATGGTCTTCGCTGTGCCTATCGATAAGCTTAACCAGTTCCTGAAACTCTGCGTTTCAGAAAATGTGGAAGCGACTATTATCGGCGAGTTCACCAACACCAAGAAACTTGAACTCTTCTACGGAAAAGTAAAGGTTTGCGACATTGATATGTCCTTCGTTCACGGCGGCGGGCCCAAGTTTGAGTTGGAAGCAACCTGGAACCTGAAACACAACGAAGAACCGGCGAATCTTCCTTCGGGAAATCTCGGTGCTTCCTTGAAAAATATTCTTGCAGACCCGTCAGTGGCTTCAAAAGAATGGATTATAAGGCAGTACGACCACGAAGTGCAGGGCGGTTCAATCATTAAGCCTCTGCAGGGTTGTGTTAATGACGGTCCGGGTGATGCTTGTGTGACAAGGCCTGACCTTACTTCAAAGAAAGGCGTCGCGGTCGGAAACGGCATAAACCCGCGTTACGGGATGATAGACCCATACTGGATGGCTGCGGGAAACATTGACGAGGCCTTGAGGAATATTGTCGCAGTAGGCGCGGATATAGACAAGATTGCCATATTGGATAACTTCTGCTGGGGAAATCCGCAGAAGCCGGACGAGATGGGCGGACTTACGAGAGCCTGCATTGCCTGTTACGATATAGCGAAGGAATACGGCACGCCGTTCATTTCAGGGAAAGACAGCCTGAATAATGAATACATGGACTCGGCTACCGGCAGGAGAATCGCGATACCGGGCACGCTGCTTATCTCAAGCATCTCGGTGCTGGAGGACTTCAGAAAGACTTGTTCTATGGACCTGAAAAAAGACGGAAACTTAATCTATGTTATCGGCGAGACCTTTAACGAGGTCGGCGGCTCAATCTATTACAAGACTCTCGGCTCTATCGGTAATTCCGTTCCTAAAGTTGACGCAAAGACCGGCAAGAAAATATTTAAGGCGGTCAACGCGGGTATAAAGTCAGGCGCAATAGTTTCCTGCCACGACTGCTCGGAAGGCGGCATCGGCGCGGCTGCGGCAGAGATGGCCTTTGCCGGCGGGCTTGGCGCGGCAATCGGACTTGCGAACGTGCCGGGAGCTGAGAATATTTCCCGGGACGATCTGGTGCTCTTCTCTGAATCACACACAAGGTTTCTGGTTGAAGTGGAACATGCCTCCGCCGGGAAGTTCGAAGAAATATTTAAGGGCTTGAAGGTTGCGCGCATAGGAAAGGTAACCAAAGAAGAGAAACTGGTTGTTGATGGGGTGAAAGGGGGAAGGGTTGTTAATGAGAGTATTGGGGCCCTGAAAGAAGCGTGGCAGGCACCCCTCAGGAATCCCTGATAATAAAAGTTATTAAGGTTTATAAGGTTTGTAAAGTAAAGGCAAAAAGAAACCAAAAGGGTTTGTAACGTTCTTAACGTTCGTAACGTTTATGACGTAAACAAAAATAAAAAACGAAACCGGTCGAATATAACTTGGCGGTAGAAACGTAATTCGGTTGAGATGGATTATGGAGGGAAGGGATGCATTCAAAGACGCTGGTGATAAGGACTGCAGGAACTAACTGTGACTATGAAACCGTTAACGCATTCAAGGTTTGCGGTGCGGAACAAGTCGACCTGGTTCACATAAACAGCCTGCTCTCAAAAGAAGTGAACATAATGAATTACCAGATAGTCGCGATACCGGGCGGCTTTTCTTACGGAGATGATGTTTCTGCGGGAAAAATACTGGCGAACGAGATAAAGTATAAACTCTATGACGCTCTTGGCAAGTACATTGCGGCAAAAAGGCTGATAATAGGCATTTGCAACGGCTTCCAGGTATTGGTTCGCACAGGATTGCTTCCCGGCTTTGAAGGAGTTGACGAGCTGGAGTTCACGACGCTCGCCCACAATGTTTCAGGGAAATTTGAAGCAAGATGGCTGCACCTGCGCACCGAGGATAGCAAGTGCATCTTCACCAGGAAAAACAAACCGGTTATTTATCTTCCCATTGCCCACGGGGAAGGCAACTTTGTGACGCTAAACAAGAAAGTGCTCGATAAAATCAAGGCAAATAAGCAGATAGTCTTCCGTTATTGCGACAGGAAGGGCAAGGTAATAAGCTTCCCGGAGAACCCGAATGGTTCACAGGAAGCCATTGCCGGCATCTGCAACCCCGACGGCAATATTTTGGGTTTGATGCCGCATCCGGAAAGGTATATGACCAGGTATAACCATCCCAGATGGACGAGAGAAGACCTGCCTGAAGAGGGCGACGGCGTGTTTATCTTCAGGAATGCGGTGGAATTTGCAAAAAAATACCTCTAAGAAAAAATTAAAGCTTATATCCTGTGAGGTTTTCGCGAGAGAACTCTCTTACGCTGCCGCGCTTACTGAAAATGTGGTGGATGCCGAATATCTTGAAAAAGGTCTTCACGATAAGTCTGACATTTTGCGGGAAGCGCTGCAGAAAAAGATAGACTCGATCGGCGCTCCTTATGACGCGTTAATACTTGGCTATGGACTTTGCGGCAACTCTGCCAACGGGCTGAAGGCCGGTTCTATTCCGCTGATAATTCCGCGCGCTCACGACTGCTTGGCAATACTTTTAGGCTCGCACGCGAGGTTCAACGAACTTTTCGGCGATAACCCGAGCCAATCCTGGACTTCCGCGGGCTACCTTGAACGCGGCGCTTCAATGTTCAGGGAGGGCGACGGGGAAAGAGAACAGAATAGCCTGCTCGGCGGAAAAACCTATGAAGAGTACGTTAAGGAATACGGTGAAGAAAACGCCAAGTTTCTTGTGGAGACGCTCTCTCCCAAAAAGCATTCAGACAAGATGGTCTATATTGATACCGAGCCGACCAAACATCTTAAGTATAAGGAAGAGGTTAGGAAAAAGGCCGCGGACAATAAACTTAAGTATGTTGAATACGCGGGCGATATGTCCATGTTAAAAGACCTGGTAGACGGAAACTGGACCGATGAGAAGAGATTCCTCGTAGTAAAGCCGGGCAGAAAGATATTTGCAGTTTACGGAGACATTGTTTACAACGAAGAGTAGATTGTGTAAGCAAGGCGCAGTAAAAGTATGATGACACCGATTTGGAAGTGATGACACAGATGAAACCTTTTGAAGCATCTGCAAATCATCAAGGTCTACCGGTGCCATCGTTTTAGCATCGGTGTCATCAAAAAAAGCTTTTGCAGCAAAGGAGAAGTATGCCGGATAAATTTCTTGGTGAGGTAAGGAAGAATTTTCAGTTTCTGTACAATAAGTATTTCGCCCTTGAGGGCGAGCACACCTATGACAATCTGCCTGAGGGCAACTCGGTAATAGTCCTTATGTCGAACAAGGTGCAGATAAGGTTTCAGTATGTAAAAGGCGAAATATCAATCCAGTTCTCCAAGCCGAGGACAAACAGCAGAAGAGAGAGCGCGTGGATTACCGTGGGGCAGGCGGCTCGCAAGCTTGGAGCGGAAAACATTGGGAAAGCCCTTACAGACCCTAAAGCCGCATTGTCAGACAAGAGCAAAGATCTTGAGGTGTTTCTTGGGGAATATTATGAAAGGTTCAACAAGGTGTTTATGTAAATATATAGGTTTATAACGTTCTTAACGTTCTTAACGTAAAACAAGGCGAACTGCGCGAATTACGCGAATTACGTTATGAACGTTACAAACCTTATAAACGTTATAAACCTTCCTTTCTTTTAATGTTATAATCTAAAGTAATGAAACTGATTACCACTCACATAAACGCTGATTTTGACGCCTTTGCATCAATGGTTGCTGTTAAAAAGCTTCATCCCGGCGCCTTGCCTGTCTTTCCCGGCAGTTGCGAACTCAAGGTAAAGGAGTTCATACAGCTGTATCCTGAATTTGCAGTACACCGCCTTAAAGAAATCAAATCCGATGAGGTCAAAGAACTTATTGTAGTTGATACAGCTATGCCGGGGCGGATAGGGGATTTAGCGCGTTTCATCGGCTGGAAAAATATCAAGGTCACAGTTTACGACCACCACCCCGTTGTCGGCGGCGAAATTAAGGCCGAGGTAATGGTTAAGGGAGTCAATGGCAGTCCTACAGGCGCGACTATTTCCATCCTCGTCAAAGAGCTTAAAGAAAAAAATATCCCCATCAGTCCCCGTGAGGCCACGCTTTTCGCGATAGCGCTCTACGAAGAGACCGGTTTCTTCTCCTATCTGTCAACAACACAACTTGAGTTTGATATGATGTCACACCTCCTCGGCTGCGGCGCCAACTTAAACATTATAAAGGACTTTTTGAAAGAGGGCTTCTCTCCCGAGCAGGACATCCTTTTCGGGCGGTTGCTGGCTTCAATGGAGTCGCACGAGATAAAAGGTATTCCCGTTAAGATAGCGTTTGCCGAAACGGAGCAGTATGTCAAGGATATTGCCCTGCTTGTCCATAAGCTCCGGGAAATGGGCAACCTGGTTGTTGTTTTCGCGGTCGTAAAATTCTCCGACAGGATAAATATCATAGCCCGGAGCAGCATTGAAGAGGTTAATGTCGGCGAGGTAGTCCGCGAATTTGGCGGCGGCGGTCACGGCTCGGCTGCTTCAGCAACTCTCCGTGAAGGCGGGCTCGTGGAAGTGAAAGAACGCCTGCTTGCTGTGCTGGAGAGAAAGATTAAGCCCTTCCTGCGGGCCAAAGACATTATGAGCAGTCCCGTGCTCAGCATTAAGCCGGATATCTCGTGCGAGGAATCAAGAAAGATAATGCTCAGGTTTAATCACAGCAGCCTTCCTATCGTCTCGAATAACAAATTAATAGGCATAGTAGGCATTACCGACCTGGATAAATGTATGCAGCATAACTTTAATGACGCGGAAGTCTGCGGCTACATGAAGACTAATGTCCTTACCGTGACCCCGGATACTCCCGTGACGGATATACAGCGCCTGATGATAGACGAAAATGTAGGCAAGGTTCCGGTCGTGCAGGCAGACGGCTCGGTTGCCGGAATAGTGACGAGGTCTGATGTGCTGAAGAATGTTAATAAGGAAAGGATGAGCGATAAGATTCAGCAGATTGAGAAGGCGCTCGAAAACACCTCGGCTGAAATAGCGCATACGGCTGATATTCTCGAGGAGCGTCTGCCGCCCCGCATCTTAGGCATCTTCAAAACTGCCGGGGAACTCGCTGACAAACTCGGAATGAGGGCTTTTCTTGTAGGCGGGTTTGTGCGGGATCTGCTGCTGGGCATAGATAACTTTGACATTGATGTGGTGATAGAAGGCGACGGCCTGAAATACGCGGCCGCGCTCGCGAAGAAATATAAAATGAAGATCAAGGTTCACAAAAAATTCGGCACAGCCGTGCTTATTCTTGAAGGCAAATTGAAGATTGATATCGCGACGGCCCGCGTTGAGTTTTATGATTATCCCGCAAGCGCTCCGCAGGTTGAGTTCTCGCATATCAAGTACGATCTCTATCGCCGGGATTTCACCATAAATACAATGGCTATTGAGCTTAACGCGAAAGAGTTCGGGACGCTCGTGGATTTCTTCGGCGGACGGCGTGATCTGAAAAACGGCGAGATAAGAGTCTTGCACAACATGAGTTTTGTTGAGGACCCCACCAGGATTTTCCGCGCTATTCGTTTTGAGCAGCGGTACGGAATGAAGATGGAGGAAAGCACCAGGAACTTCCTCGCTAACGCGCTTGAACTTGAAATGTTCGAACGCCTCGCTACCTACAAAATAAAAGATGAGATAGTCCAGATACTTAACGAAGACCATCCGATCAAGGCGCTTATAAGGATGCAGGAACTTGATGTGCTGAGATATATTCATCCGTCACTCAAGGTTACTGCAAAACTGAAGGCGCTTTTCAAAGAAATTTACCATAGTTTTTCGGTGGAAGTCCTTTTTGTAGAAGAGAAGGTTGAGCGTTGGTTCACGAACTTCCTCGTCTTACTTGATGAACTGGAGCTTAAAGAGTGCCAGCGCATCTGCGACAGGTTTAAACTGGACCGCGATATAATGAAAAAAGTCGTGCACGTCAAGGCGAGGGAGGAGCACATCCTTTCGGCCTTGAATCCGGTTAAAATGAAAAACAGCGCGGTTTATAAAGAGCTTTACGGCACTTCCATAGAAGGTCTGCTGTTTTATATCGCAAAGTCAAAGAGTTTGCGTGTGAGGCAGAGGATACACCTTTATATTTCAACCCTCAGTAAGGTTAAAGTAGTCTTGAAGGGCGAGGATCTTAAGTCGCTGGGCATAAAACCCGGGCCGGTTTATAAACAGCTTTTCTCTAAACTGCTGGACGCTAAACTTGACGGCAAAGCGGAAGACAAGAGCGCTGAACTGGCCTACATAAAATATTTGATATAATTTTTGCAGATTAAAGCGCGCGCGCGTTAAGCGCATTAGCCGCGATCTCGCTTCGCTTTTAGGAAAAAAGCATATTTCGTAAAGCTTTCTGCGGGAATATGCTTTTGACTTTGACCGTTTTATGTGTTAAAATTAATAAAATATGGGCGGCCTTCTTTCATATCTCAGAACCAGTCCTTTTGAAGCGATAATATATATCGTCGCTTTCTGTTTTGCCCTTACAATTCATGAGTTTTCCCACGGTTTAGCGGCTCACCTTTGCGGAGATGATACGGCTAAGAATATGGGGCGTCTAACAATGAATCCGCTTTCCCACCTAAGTTTGGTGGGAACGCTTGTAATGTTATTTCTGCCGTTCGGCTGGGCTAAACCGGTGCCGATAGTCCCGCGAAATTTCAGAAACCCGAAAGTTGACAGCTTGATTGTTTCCGCGGCCGGGATTTCGGCTAACCTGTTAACGGCCTTTGTTTTCGGCTTAACCTCAAGAGTGATCGGCTGGAATAATATGAACGACCCGATGCAGGTGCTTTTTGTATTTTTTATCATGATAAATATCGTGTTTGCCTGCTTTAATCTCATACCCATACCGCCGCTCGACGGGTCAAAAATACTGGCGTTTTTTCTGCCGCCCTCTATGGCGCACAAAATTGAATATATGAACCCCACGTGGCAGTTTGCCTTCATCGGCGTAATCTACCTGGTTATGTATTTGCCCGGAGTGCACGACGGGCTATTTTCGGTAATAAACATTGTCTTTTATTCGTTTTCCGGGGTTAACCTGCGCTAAGCGGAGGCAATTTGAGCGGCAAAAAAACAATATTAAGCGGAATGAGGCCGACAGGGAAACTGCATTTAGGCAACCTGCTGGGAGCCCTTCAGAACTGGGTCAAACTTCAGGACGATTATAATTGTTTCTTTGAGGTCGCTGACTGGCACGCGCTCACAACTGAAAGCCGTAAGACAAAAGAGATGGCAACAGCGGCCCGCGAGATGGTGGTTGACTGGCTGGTAGCCGGAATAGACCCCAAGAAAAGCACTGTTTTTATCCAGTCAGCCGTGCTTGAACACGCGGAACTGCACTTGCTCCTTTCGATGATAACTCCTATTCCCTGGCTTGAAAGAAATCCAACCTATAAGAGCCAGATAAATGAACTCAAGGAGAAGGATCTTTCAAACTATGGATTCCTCGGCTACCCGGTGCTTCAGGCGGCCGATATTTTGCTCTACAAGGCGAGCGTTGTGCCTATAGGACAGGATCAGCTTCCGCATCTGGAAATATCGCGCGAGATCTGCCGCAGGTTCAATAATTTCTACGGTGAGGTTTTTCCGGAGCCGCAGCATGTGTTCACGAGCGTTCCGGCGCTTCTTGGCATTGACGGGCGCAAGATGAGCAAATCCTATGACAACTGCATAAATATGTCAGACACAAACGAAGCGGTTGAGAAGAAGATTAAAAAGTGCTACACGGATCCGAAAAAGATAAGAATGGGAGACCAGGGCGACCCTTCCGGCTGTCCAATATTTCTTCTGCATAATATTTACCGCAAGGAGCAAACTACCGAGATAGAGGCAGGCTGCAGGTCAGGCGCTCTCGGCTGCTCTGATTGCAAAAAAGCTCTCCTTGAAGTGCTTGCTCCGCTCTTTACCGGTATGGAAAATAAAAGGCGAGAGATATTAAGCAAGCCGGATTATGTCAACGATGTCATAAACGACGGCAACAAGCGCGCAAAAGCCGCCGCCGGCAAAACCATGGAAGAAGTGAGAAATGCGGTATTCGGGAAGGGACATGTTTAGTATAGTTTCCAAAACATTCGAGGGGCCGTTCGAAATATTGCTGGACCTAATTAAAGAAGACGAGATTGATTCGGAGAAAATATCCGTGTCGGAAATAATTGAAGCGCCTAAACTTATAAATATTGACGAAGGCAGTGAATTTATTGTGGACGCCGCCAACCTGCTCTACCTTAAATCGCAGGCGCTGCTCCCCAAAGAAGAGGAAAAGGCGGAAACACAGGTAGAGGTTGACGCTAAAAAATTGCTTGAGATCTACAATAAAATGAAGGAACTGGCATTTGATCTTGAGAAGAAAGAACTTAAGCAAAAAGATGTCTTCTATCGCGAGCAGGATATGACTGCCGTGTATGCAGAGGAAACCTTCAAAGAGGCGACGCTTTACGACCTCCTGGTGGCCTTCAAGAGCGTGCTGACCTATATTCCCAAGGATGAGGTGCTCTCGCTATCCCGGGAAGGTATCACTGTAAGGCAGAAGATCAATGAAATCTTAGATCATATCAACTCGGTTGAGCAGTTTGAATTTACGGCATTCCTTAAAGAGCAGAAGACGAGAGAGCATATTATTACGGCATTTCTGGCCATACTTGAAATGATAAAGCTCGGGCTTATTGCTTGTAGACACAATGCGGCAAGTAATGATATATTTATAAGCAGGAAGGACAATGGAGATTACGTTCGCTAAAGCGGTAATAGAGTGTCTGCTCTTTGTCAGCGATGAACCTCTTGAGATTTCAAGGCTCAAACTGGTTCTTGACGATATGAGCGAGGCGGAAATACGCAAGGCAGTCACCGAGCTACAACTCGATTATGAGACTGCCGGCCGGCCTCTTTGCATAACCGAGGTGGCCGAAGGGTTCTCAATAGTCACGCGCGAGCAGTATGCGTCTTTCATTAAAAAACTATTTAAGACCAGGATAACTCACAGGCTTTCAAAGGCCGCCCTGGAAACGCTGGCAATAGTGGCCTGCAAGCAGCCCATTACCAAACTTGAAATAGAATCGCTTCGCGGTGTTTCTGCTGACGGGGTGCTTGATACACTTTATGAAAGAGAGCTGATTCGTATATTGGGGCGCAAGGAAGTAATCGGGCGCCCGCTGCTCTACGGCACAACGAAAGAATTCCTGCAATACTTCGGTCTTAAGGACCTGACTGAATTACCAAAACTGGAAGAGATAAATGAAGTACTGGGGAACGGGACATGGCAGACGAAGAATGGAGTGAACGGAGAAAATACCGGCGTGCAAGGCTCATTCGAACAGCCGAGGTAGTTATCTCCGACTCCGGGAAGATCATGAACGGCGTCATCTCCAATGTCAGCGCCGGCGGAGCCAGTATTACTTTTGACACTTTTATCCCGCTCGGGAAAAAAGTTTCTTTGTCTTTTAATCTTAGGCAAGGTGCGGATTTAAAGAACCTGACCGCAACCGTAATTCGCGTGCAGGACCTGCAGGATTCTTTCCAGATCGCCCTTCAATTCCTCGATATAACACAAGAGGCGAGAGACAGCATAGAAGCAGTAATCAATGATATCTATTTCTTAAAAGGCATCAAGCTTTTCACTAATATTTCCCATGATGAGGCGATATCGCTTAAGGCCATGGGGAAGGAAGTGAGGTATAAGGCGGACGAAGTGGTCTTTATTGAAGGGTCCGAAGGTGATTCTTTCTACGCCGTAATGAACGGCAAGGTGAGAATCACAAAAAAATCCAACATTGATTCAAAGAGCGATGAAGTTCTGGCGCTGATCAGGGAAGGCGAGTTTTTCGGCGAGATGGCGCTTTTTAACGAAGGCAAAAGGAGCGCTAATGCCATTGCTCACTCTGAATGCGTGCTCTTTGTGCTGACCGTGGATGATTTTAACCGGCTGGATAACGAGAACCACAAACTCGCCGTAAGGATACTTGTTGAATTCATTAAGACTCTGGCGAGAAGGCTTAAAACTATGAATCAGGAGATGGTCGACCTCTTGTTCTCTGAAACTCCGATTAGGGATGTAAACGAAGGAAAGAAATAGTAGCTTGGAGAAGCAGTGCAATGGGCTATTCTAAGTCCAAAATTAGTATGCCTGTAATCAGGCAGGGGGCTGGTATGGCAGAAGAAAGCGGTCGTGAGCGCAGAAGGTTTGCGCGAATAAGGCTTGCCAGGGACGTGGAGGTTACGGAAGTTTCCACGGGGCGCAAGATGATGGGCCGTATGACAAGTGTCAGCACCGGGGGTGTGAGTATCACGCTCGATGTTTATCTCCCGCTGGGCAAAAAGGTTGCTGTCTCGTTCAAAATCAGGGAAGGTTCGGATTTCAAAGACTTGACGGCTAAAGTACTAACGGTTAAGGACCTGTCTGACGGTTTTGCGGCAGGGCTGGAGTTTATCGACATTTCTCCTGAGGAGTCGGCCAGCCTGGAAGCAGTTGTTAATGATGTATATGCTATGAGAGAATTAAAACTTTTTGCAGGTCTGACGCACGAAGAAGCGCTGGCCTTAAGAAGTATTTGCAAAGAACTCAAGTTCAAGGAGCACGAATCAATCTTCACCGAAGGCTCGGAGAGCGATTCCTTCTATGCCGTAGCCAAAGGGAAAGTCAGTATAACTAAAAAATCCAACATTGAAGGCAATAAGGAAGAAGTACTTGAGCTGATAAGAGAGCACGAGTTCTTCGGCGAAATGGCGCTTTTCAAAGGCAAGAGCACGGCAACGGCGAAAGCACATATGGATTGCGTGCTCTTTCGGCTTACCATTGAGGATTTTAATAAGCTTTATGACCAAAATCACAAGCTCGCGACTAAGCTGCTCGTTGAATTTATAAAGGCGCTCTCCAGGCGCATCAAGAGCATGAACACAGAATTAGTTGACATACTCTACCCTGACGGTATAAAGGGCATTGATCCGAGCATTGTAAAAAATGAGAACAACTGAGAGGCGCAAGTACCGCAGAGTTAAGTTGTCTCTTCCGGCCGGCGTTCAACTTAAGAGTGATGGACGGTTTTTTTTGGCGTCAATAACAAGCGTCGGGGCCGGCGGGGTAGGTCTTCTGCTGGATGTTGTTCTCCCACAGCAGTAATGTCCTGATTTCTTTTGAGCTGCAGGAGCACGTGAGGGTGGCCGGCGCTGAAGGAATTGTTGCCCGCACTCAGCAGGCAAACGGTAAATATTTTTCCGGAGTATATTTTAACGGCATCGACGATATAATCGCGTCAAAGATAGACAGGTATGTTGAAACTATTCTCTTTGTCCGCGGCATGAAACCGTTCACTAAATTTAAAGACGAAGAAGTCTGGTCTCTGAGACGAGCCAGCGAAGAAGTTGCTTTTAAGAAAGGCGAGTTTTTCTTCAAGGAAGGCGGACCTTCCGGAGAATTCTTTATGGTGGAATCCGGACGGGTGGAGCTTCTGAAAAAAGCTTCCGAAAAAAAAGAATTCTGCTTGCGAGGCCCGGCCCGGGTGATTTCTTCGGTGAAATGGCGCTGCTTGATTCCGGAAAACGCTCGGCAACCGCCAGAGCTTTAAGCGCCGGTTAAGCCTTTGTTATCAAAAAGCGGGTTTTCGAGAGACTGCTTGAAGAAAGAAATGCGCTGGCCGTGAAATTGCTCCGTGTTTTTGCTCAGGAACTTTGCAAGCGTGTGAGGGAGAATAATAACGGTATGGCGGATTCGTTCTTTGCCAGGCATTCAGCCGCTAAAAGGAGAAGCATGAGTCTGAAAAAAATAAGAAAAAATATTGATTTGATAGACCACCGGATACTCACACTTTTAAATGACCGGGCGAAACTCTCGCTGGAGGTCAAAAAGTTTAAGCCGGGCGCGTCCCATGAAATCTATGTGCCTCATAGGGAAGCAGAGATACTTAATTCTCTCGGAAGGAAAAACAGAGGCCCGTTTCCGGCCGGTTCCTTAAAGTCGGTTTACAGGGAGATCTTCTCGGCTTCAAGGGCTCTTCAGGCGCCTCTTAGAATTGCCTATTGGGGACCGGAAGGCAGTTTTACGCATCTTGCCGCCCAGGAGCATTTCGGTTCTTCCGTAAAGTTCGTGAACAGCAGGACAATCTCGGATATCTTTGAAGAGATAGATTCCGGCAGGTCTGATTTCGGAGTTGTCCCTATTGAAAACTCAACGGAAGGAGCGGTCAATTACACTCTTGATATGTTTGTTGATTCGCCGCTCAGCATCTGCGCCGAGATTTATCTTAAAATCGCGCACAACCTCCTCAGCAACGAGAGCTCCATAAAAAAGATAAAGAAACTCTTTACGGGGCTTCAGCCTCTCGCGCAGTCAAGAAAATGGGTGGAAGAATACCTCCCCTCCTCCGAGATAATAGAAGTTTCAACAACGGCTGAGGCGGCCCGTCTTGCGGCGAAGACAAAAGGCGGGGCAGCGATAGCAAATACGCTGGCCGCAGAGATTTACGGCCTGGGAATACTCGCGAGGAACATCGGAGATATTTCAAATAACATAACCAGATTTATGGTAATCGGCAAGCGTACTGCGGAGCGCACAGGCAGCGATAAGACGAGCGTTCTTTGCTCAATCAAAGACAAAGTGGGAGCGCTTTACACTATGCTTATGCCGTTCAAAAAGAACAGGATAAACCTTACGAGCATAGAATCCAGGCCTTCAAGGAAAAAAGCCTGGGAGTATTACTTCTTTATCGACATGCAGGGGCATAGGGAAGACAAGAGCGTTAAGAAAGCGCTTGCCGAGCTCTCTGATGAATGCCAGTATTTCAAGATCTTGGGTTCTTATCCCGCTGAAAAATATTAAGTAAGGGAGTCCGAAGTGATTAGAAAGATAGATGTTCATCTGCATCCAAAAAGCGATGATCCCGGTTTGGAGAAATACCTGAAAGTAATGGACAAGCATAATGTCGAAGCGGGCCTGGTTCACGGGCTTGACGACGCCGGCTGGAATTACGGTTTTAAAGATACTACCTCGAACGACGAGGTTGTCAGGGCCGTAAAAAATCACCCGGGCAGATTCTTTGGGACAGTGTGTGTTAATTTTGCGTTAGGCGTAGAAAAAGCGCTGGATTCCATTAAGAAATACTCTGATAAAGGGTGTATGGGTATTAAATTGTTCCCTAATTGCGGTTTTGACCCGAATGATGACAAGTACGAACCAATCTGGGAGGAAGTTGAAAAGAGAAAGATGCTTGTCCTTTCACACTGCGGCTGGCTGGCACCAAACGAAAAGAACCCTTCAATGCGGCTGGCTTCCCTTGAAGGCGCGAGCCCGTTTCACTTTGAAGTTCCTGCAAGGCGCCACCCCAAGGTAAAGTTCATCTTTGCCCATTTCGGCGGCGGAGCGACCTACCTGGAAACAATTGTCCTGACCTCCAGGCTTCCGAATGCGTACGCTGATACTTGCCCCGGCTGGGGACGCTGGGTATTTGAGAATGACATGCCGGGACTAAAAAGCATGCCCCGGGATAAGCTTCTTTATGGCACAGATAATGCATCGGAAAATTATGGAATAGATGAAATCTGGTGGACCAACAAGTTAATGTCTTATGGTTTCAGTCAAAGGGACTTACACGTTTACTTCTATGAAAACTCTGCAAAAATACTGGGGTTGGTGAAATAATAACGGAGGAATGATGTCTAGAAACATTCTGGTCATACACGGTCCGAACCTTAACCTGCTGGGAAAACGCGAGCCGAAGATTTATGGCAAGTGCACGCTTGAAGACATAAATAAGGAACTTGAGAAGGCCGCAAAGAAACTCGGTGCAAAGTTGAGGATTTTTCAGGCAAATCTTGAAGGCGAGATAGTGAATATTATCCAGGAACAATCAGAAAAATGGGCGGACGCAATTGTCATCAATCCTGCCGCCTATACGCATACGAGCGTTGCAATCAGGGACTGTCTTGCCGCTGTCAAAATACCGGCGGTCGAAGTGCATCTGTCGAATGTGTTCGGCAGAGAAGAATTCAGGCATAAATCTTTTATAGCTCCTGTGGCTGCGGGAGGCGTGTACGGTTTCGGAAAAGAGAGCTACATCCTCGGACTTCAGGCGGCGCTGCACACGCTCGAGAATGGGAAGAAGTAAACCGGGCGGAAAACTGTGAAAGCCTCCAAGATAATCTTTCTTTGCGTGATATTCTGCCTGCCGTTCTGCAGTACGGTTATCAATCCGCTTGTATTTTGGTCTGCCTGCGCGGCTGTAATATTGGTTTTGTCCTACAACAGGGTGTTTGGAAGAATTTCGGACGGGGTTACCGTCAGCGACCGGACTAATATTATCCCGCCAGTTTTGCTCTGCTCTCTTCCTGCGATTTTCGCGGCTATCTCCGGGAAAGGTGTGTTAGGCGCCCAGGAAGCGTCCTGGGTAATATACCTGCTCCTGTTTGTGCTCTCCTACTTCACCTTCAAGAAAACCGAAGAGTTGAAACTGCTGGTTGTTATCCTGTCACTATCGGCGCTTGTTGCGGCTTTAGCCGGCCTATACCAGTATCTCTTTGGGTTTGGCTCCTGGTCCAATACTGAGTCAATAGCCGGGGCGGCCGGAGCCGACAGCGTTGTGCGCGGAGAACTTCTTAAGAATATAGCGGAAAGAAGAGTTTTTTCGTTCTTCATTAATTCTAATGTCTATGCGGGGTATGTCGCAATGATACTGCCGCCTTCGCTCGCTCTTTGTTTTGCGGCGGGAGGGAAGAAATCAAAACTCCTGGGCTTTATCTCGATTGCCGCGGCCGTGGTAATGTTGGTTCTGACCCGTTCTTTCGGAGGCGCGCTTTCGGCCGCCTCCGGAATAGCTGTTTTTTTTACAGTCCGCTCCGGTCTGAAAAAGAAAACCATTATTCTCGCCGCAGTTATTGCGGCGGGGCTGGTCCTCTTCTGCTATTTCTTAAAACCCGAGCTTGTGGATCTTTCAAATCCTAACAATCCATTATTTGGCAGGCTGCGTTATTGGAAAGACGCCCGGAGAATATTTGAAATTACGGGAATGCAGGGAGGCGGAGCAGGGGTGTTTAAACGCTTCTCCGGTTCAGGCGTGCTTTATCCTCATAATATGTATCTGCAGTTTTTGCTTGAATACGGCGTCTTCGGGTTCTCGCTGTTGCTGCTCTTTTTGTTCCCGCTGTTGAAAGCGCCTGCGGCAGGCGCGGCAGTAAAAGACGGCGAGAACAGAACCTTCCTTGCGGGGCTGTTCGGCGCTTGCGCTGCTTTTCTGCTGCACGGTTTTATGGACATAGATTCAAACTATCTGCAGAATACTTCAATTTTCTTTCTTTGCGCGGGAGCCCTTTCGGCGGCGGGACTTTATAAGACAGGGCGTTTGAGATTTGCTTTCCCTGCCGTCCGCGGTTATTCTGCAGTGATCCTCGGCTTCGCCCTGTTAGCCTCAATTGTTCTCGGTAAAGAACACGCAATTAGTCTCGCTTTGTCCGCTCTCATTTTGACCGTAGGCACGGCAATATTTCTGCTGGAGAAAAGAGAGTTTCCTGCGGGAAAGGTTATTTACGGGACGCTGTGGCTTTCTGTGATATTTATTTTCTCCTTTTTTGCTTCAAGGAATTCAGGTAAATCGCTCACTGAACTGGTAAGGTTTGGTTGTCTGGCTTGCGCTTTTATTCTCGGTTGGTCAATGCGCGATAGCGCAAACTTCGGGGAAAGAGCCTCCGGCTTTGCCGCCAAACTCGGGATTGTTATTTCGCTGATATTTATTTTTCTGCAGCTTGCAGGAGGCGCGGAAGGCGCCGAGCTGTTCTTTCCAAACAGGAATCTGCTCGGCGGTTTTTTGGTGGCGTGCGCGGCGCTCAGTCTGCCTTATGTTTATTCAGGCAGCAGCATTTTTAATTTTAAAAACGGTGCGGTGCTCCTTTGCTCAATTGGCGCCGTCCTTACAGGTTCAAGAGGCGCGCTTATGTCTCTTGCGGTCGTTTTCGGGCTGTTTATGATACATTCCGCTGTGCTTGTTGCTAAGGATCTGCTCAGTGAGAGAATCCGTTTCATCACAACACTCTCGATCCTGGTCTTTGCTGCCGCGGCGCTGCTCTTGCCCGGAGGTTTGGCTGAAAGGTTTGCCGCGAAAGGAAATTCAGACCCGCTTGCTTTTGAAAGAGGAGCGATTTTCAAGAGCGCCTTGTCTATGGTTAAGGAAAAGCCCGTAACCGGCGTTGGTCTCGGTTGTTTCGGGGGAGCGTACTGGAAATATAAACTTCCGGTTAATGTGGCTATCTCGAGATATGAGAGAAATACTGATTTTGCTCACAATGAATATCTGCAGTTCTTCGCCGAAACGGGTATTCCGGGAGGCTTGTTAGTCCTTTGTCTTGTCTTCCTGATTCTTTTCTACGCCTGGAAAGCATTTAACTCGTCCGGCGGCAACAGCGCGCTTTTTCTTTCAGGAAGCGCGATGGCGCTAACGGCAATATTTGTTCACGCTCTGGTCGACTTTAACCTGCATTTTATGCCGATACTTATACTGACTGGAGCTCTCGCCGGTTTTTCCTGCGGGTCCTATGAAAAAAAAGCGCTGGTCCTTGTAGGCAAGGCGCCGAGTCTTATGGCTGTATTTCTTATTCTTGCCGCAATGATACCTGTTTTGTCCGCGCTTGCGGAGTTGTCGGCGAGAGAGGCAAGGAAGGCAGAGTCTTACGCTAAGGAAGGTTTCCTAAAGGCCGCGCGCGCTCTGGATCCGCTCTGTGCCGAATATGCGGATAATTACGCGCTCTTCCTGCTGGAGCAACGCGCGGGAAAAGATCCGAAGGTACGCTCTCTCGCGGAGAAGGAGTTCAAGTCAGCCTGCGTTCTAGACGGGTTAGATCCCTACTATCCGCGACATCTCGGGCGCTTGTACGCTTCGAACTTACAGAAAGAAGAAGCCCTTTCCGCTTTCTTTGAGGCTTCCGCACGTTCTCCGTTTGACCCCTTTCTTATGAGCGATCTTGCGGACGTAAAAATCGCAATGAATGACCGGGCGGGCTGCGCGGCTTTGCTGGAAAGGTCCATTCTTGTAGAGCCAAATTACGCGGCCGGATGCCGTAAACTAAGTTTGCTCTATTCCCTTATGGGTAAAGAAAAAGGCGCAAGAGCGCTTGAAGATAGAGCCCTGCAGACCCAAAAGGCGCTGCTGCCCTATGTGAATACTGATTACGAAAGAGCTCTGCTGGGGTTCAAGTGAAAACCTATTCCGTTGTCATAGTTAATTACAATTGCGCCAGGCTGCTGGAAGCCTGTATAAAATCCGCCGTAGAGCAAACTGTAAAGCCGCTTGAAATAGTAATAGTGGATTCTGCTTCAACGGATGCTTCCGCCTTACTGCTTAAGGCGCATTTCTCGGGACTGAGCCTTGTCTTGCTTCCTGAAAATAAAGGCTTTACGGCGGCCGCGAACGCCGGCCTTGCCCGCTGCGCAGGAGAATACATCCTGCTCTTGAATGCGGATGTAATTCTTGACCGTTTCTACGTTGAACAGGTGATGAAAGACGCTAATATTGAGGAGCAATACGCGGGTATCTTCTCAGGGAAACTGCTGAAGCTCAGCGATGAAACTCTGATAGATTCCACAGGCCAATTCCTCAGCAAAGCGCTTAAGCCGAAAGAGAGAGGATATTGTCTGAGGGATGAGAACCGTTATCTCGCGGGTCCGGTATTTACCGCTTGCGGCGCGGTTGGAATGTATTCCGGCCGTATGCTGGAGGACTTGAAAGAAGAAGGAAAAGTATTTGACGAGAGTCTCTTTATGTATTATGAAGACCTTGACCTCGGGATGAGGGCCAACCTGCTTGGATGGAAGGCCTACTATGTGCCCGGCGCTATCGCGAAACACGCAAGAGGCGGGAGCGTGAACAAAGAAGAGAGAACCCTGTCCCGCCGGTATGCTTTTCCCGGGAAGCCTCTTATACTTCGCAGAGCGCTGGTCAGAAACCGATATCTTGTATTGTTAAAGGATTTTCCGCTGCAACTGCTCCTGGTCTATTTGCCGGTTCTCCTTTGTTATGAAGTCGTATTCCTGTGCTATTTATTCATTTTTGATATTTCTGCCGCTTATGGTATTATTGAAGCCTTTAAAGGCGCCGGAGCCGCGCTCGCTAAACGCAGAGTGATAATGAAACGTAAAAGAATCTCCGGACGGGAGATATTGAAATGGGTCTTGTAAAATACCTGCAGGTATTCGCGGGAGCGCTTGCGATTTCGCTATTGCTTACTCCTGCCGTCAGAGCAGCAGCGCTAAAGCTCGGAATAGTTGACCGCCCTGACGCAAATCTGAAGGCGCATTCGGCGCCGGTGGCGTATTTTGGCGGGGTAGCAATATTCCTTTCCTTTCTTGCAGTTCTGCTTATCGTAAGCCGCGGAAAGCTTACAGGGTTTCACGGCCTGCTTCTTGGAAGCGGCATAATATTTGCTCTGGGTCTGATCGACGATTTGAAAAAACTCAGCGTGCCCATCAAATTCTTTGTGCAGTCCTGTGCGGCAATTGTCCTGGTCTTATCCGGCATTCGGGTGGATTTTCTTGGAAACCCGGTTCTAAATATTATAGTTTCCGTGCTCTGGACGGTAGGAATAACCAACGCTTTTAATTTGCTTGATATTATGGACGGGCTCTCCTCGGGGGTTGCGTTTATAGCCTGTCTTGTCTTCTTCGCGCTTGGTCTTACTTATGGCCGGGTCTTCTCGCCTACGGCCTCGCTTGCGCTTGCCGGGGCCTGCCTGGGCTTTCTTGTCTACAACAGGCCTCCTGCCAGGATATTTATGGGGGATGCGGGAAGCCTCTTTATAGGTTTTATGCTTGCTGCTCTTTCTATGACGGAAAGTTACACCTTCCATAATAAGCTCGCGGTCTTTTCGCCGTTTTTGATTCTCGGCGTTCCGCTCTTTGATACGCTATTTGTGATGTGGATGAGGTGGAGGCAGGGCAAGCCGGTTTATTTCGGAAGCCCGGACCATTTTCCGCTCAGGTTGAAGAGGGCCGGTCTTTCGGTAAAACAGGTGCTTGCCGTTGTTTTTATGGCAGCCGGTTTGCTTGGCGCGGCCGGTTATGCGGTAACGTTCCTATTCCCTGCCGCAGCGTTGGGATTATACGCCTTGATTCTTGTTGCAGCTCTCTTTGCAGCAATAAAACTCAGCAAAACAGGTTGATTCTCGCTCCGCCTTGTTTTTGGCTTCTCTTTCTGGTATAATCTCTTGCTTTAATTCGCAATTAGTAATTAGCAATTAGTAATCGCATTTATGGTGGCTGTAGCTCAGTTGGTTAGAGTGTCAGATTGTGGATCTGAATGTCGCGGGTTCAAATCCCGTCAGCCACCCCAATAAACAGCAACAATCCTGGCCTACAACAATTGCAACAGGATAAGCGATATGAGGTCCTATAACCAATGAACTGTCAAAATTGCGGTGTCTACAATCCTTCCGGTTCGTATTTTTGCGTTTCCTGCGGCGCCGAAATTCACGAAGAGCAGCTAATTCAGCCGAAGGTTATTATTGTCAGGGCGCCGTTTGGCGCGAGGGCGCTGGCTTTTTTAATTGATACGTTCTTGCTGCTTATCGCAGACCTGCTCTTTAACTTCGCAGTCTCCGGAAAACCTGAGAATAATCCTTCTACATTCCTCCTGCTCTCTGTAATATATTTTTGGTACTTCACGGCTTCAAGCGGGCAGACAGTCGGGAAGCTGTTGCTTAAAATAAAGGTGGCCCTGCTCGACGGCTCAATTCCGGGAGGAGGCAAAGCTCTGGCCCGGGCTTGTCTTTACTATCTGAGTTATGCTCTTTGCCTTGCGGGATTTTTTATGGCTCTCGGAAAAGAGAGGTTAGCTTTGCACGACAGGCTGACCGGAACAAATGTAATCAGGATCTGACCCGCCATAAAGCCTTTGTCCTCTTAATGTTTATCGTGGAATGAACCGGCTATATTTGATATAATGAACAAACGTGCGGAAGTGGCGGAGCTGGCAGACGCGCTAGATTCAGGTTCTAGTTCCTTCACGGGAGTGGGGGTTCAAATCCCCCCTTCCGCACCAAAAAAATATGATAACCAACGAAGAGTCATTCCTAAAATTTCTTTCCACCAAAAAAACGCCCGTAGATATTCACGCGCTGCGGCGGCATTTCGACATTAAAAAAAGCGACCGCAGCAGATTTAAGAAATTTTTAGACACCCTCCTCAAAGAAGGCTCCATTGTCCGTTTAAAAGACGACCTTTTTGGGCTCCCCGCGAAGATGAACCTTGTAACCGGCAAAATGCTCGGTAATTCGGCGGGGTTTGGTTTTGTGCGCCAGGAAGACAAAGAAGACGAAGATATTTATGTGCACGGCAATAATATGAACGGGGCGATGCACGGCGATAAGGTAATCGTCCGCATGTCCAAGGGGCCTCGCGGCAACGAAGGAGAAGTTGTTAATGTCCTTGAACACGTTAATGCGACGATTGTCGGCACTTTTGAAGAGAATAAGTTCTTCGGTTTCGTGGTGCCCGATGAGAAGAAAATCTGGCACCATGTTTACATCGCCAAAGAGCTTTCGATGGGAATCAAAGGCGGCCAGAAAGCGGTTGTGGAAATAACGGAATGGCCCGGAAGCGGGCGAAATCCTGAAGGAAAGATCACGGAGATACTCGGCTATAAGAATGATCCTGAGGTTGATGTTAAGGCGGTAATACGGCAGTACGGGCTTCCTGAAATATTCTCGCCTGAAGCTCTTGAGCAGGCCGAAGAATCCGCAGTTTCAATCCCTGAGGAAGAATACTCCGGCCGGGAAGACCTAAGAAACGAAGTCATTTTTACCATAGACGGAGAAGACGCAAAAGACTTTGATGACGCGGTCTCCATTAACCGGCAAAGCAACGGCGAGTACGAACTCGGCGTGCATATCGCGGATGTCTCTCATTATGTGAAAGAAGGCACGGCTTTAGACAAAGAGGCTTTTATCCGCGGGAACAGCGTCTACCTGCCGGGAACGGTTATTCCTATGCTCCCGGAAGCGCTCAGCAACGAAATGTGCAGTCTAAAACCTGATGTTGACCGTCTTGCCGTCTCTGTCTCAATGCGCATCGGTATTGATGGTGCCGTAAAGTCCCACAGGATCTTCAGAAGCGTAATCAAGTCAAAACGCAGGATGACCTATACGAAGGTATCGGAGATTGTTGAAGCCCGGGACGCAGCTTTGAGGGCCGAATACAAAGACATTACCGGCGACCTTGATATGATGCTAACGCTGGCCAAACTCTTAAATGACAAGCGGTACGCCGACGGAAGCATAGATTTCAATTTTCCGGAATCAAAAGTTATAGTGGACGCGAAGGGCGTGCCGCTGCGTGTTATCAGGGTGGAGCGCAATTGGGCCCACAGGCTTATAGAAGAGTTTATGCTCCTCACTAACGAAATAGTATCCCTGCATATTTTCAGGAAAGGGATGAAGAATATTTATAGGATACACGAAGTCCCGGAATTTGAAGATATAACCGAGCTGGCCAGGTTTGTAAACAAACTCGGCTATGCTTTCAAGCCGCCCGAGGATTTGCCGCCTAAGGTGATTCAGGCGCTGCTTGCTAAGGTTAAAGGCACTCCCGAGGAAGCGATTGTAAACAAGCTGGCTCTTCGCTCGCTCAAACTGGCAATTTACTCCACTGAGGCCAAGGGGCATTTCGCGCTGGCCAAGCAGTTCTATTCGCACTTCACCTCTCCGATAAGGCGCTATCCTGATCTTGCGCTTCACCGGCTGGTAAAAAATGCCATAAATAAGGAAAAGGTGGATGTAAACCGCCTGGTTAATATAGCGAAGCACTGCTCGGAAACCGAAAGAAAGGCGGAACGGGCGGAAGAAGATGTAGTAAAGATTAAAAAGATACAGCTTATCAGGAATTTCCCGGCAAAAGCCTATGCCGGCGTAATAAGCGGTGTGCAGGGTTACGGCATGTTTGTAGAGATAAGCGACTTCATGCTCGAAGGCCTCGTTCATATAAGTTCCATCGGGGATGATTACTACACTTACGACGAGAAGAACTGGTGCCTGGTGGGCAGAAACAAGAAGAAAAAATACCGGCTTGGCGACCCGGTCAAAGTTAAGGTAATCAAAGCGGACCTCGATAAGCGCCAGCTCGATCTCGCCCTCGCTTAATGAATCCTCGTAAACACGCTAAGCTTCCTCAAAACAAGATAATTTGGATTACTCGGATTACTAAAGCAGATTACGCAGATTAAGGCCTGTTCTCTCTAATCCGCGTAATCCAGCAAAGCATTCCTGCTTTCCCCTGTTTTTCTTTAATGGCAAACCACCAGTTTTTCTGGTATAATTTTGACCTGTGAAAAATTTCGGGAAAATCATAAGCATTTCACTTTTTGCGATATCTCTCGCTATGCTTGGAATACTTTTCAGCAACAAGAGGGCGGATAGCGCGGAGGAGCAACAGGAACTTACCGGAACCAGAAAGCCTGCGGGAGCGGTGATTGACTCTACTCTGCTGCCGCCTGTTGTCCCGGCAGCGCAAAAAGCGGCAGAGGCGGCAGTAAAACCTGCGGCCGAAGACGGAAAACATTCACTTCGGGTTGTAAGCACGAAACCGACCCAAAATTACAAGGACCATTCCCCTTTGGAGAAAAACGTAGTGCTAAACTTCAGCTCGCCTCTTGATGCCGAAACTTTTAAGGGCGCTATAAGCGTCAAGCCGGAAGGAAAAATAAAAGTTGTAGTAGGTGAAGACAAGAGCACTCAGGTTGTAGTAACTTTTCTTGATCCTATCTCTTCCGCGTCAGACTTCTCCCTCATCATTGCGAAATCTGTGAAGAGCCGAAGCGGGGATGAGCTCGGAGCGGATTTCCGGTTAAACTTCAAAACCTCGCTTTTTAAAGTAGCGGCAAGCTGGCCCAAGGATGGGGAGCGTAACGTTCCGGTCAAATCCTATCCCTACATATTCTTCAACGCATCGGCTGACAGAGTGTCTGCCGGAAAATCAATTAAGCTGAGTCCGGAAGCGGAGTTTGAGCTGGTTTGGAGGGAAGAAACAAACGGTGTTCCTTACTGTGTGCTCAAACACACTGAACTCTTCAAGCCTAATACAAGGTATGTTCTGAGCGTGGACAATACCGCGCTGGATAAGTGGGGAGACCCTTTAATCGCTCCTTTCAGCGCCGTTTTTACCACCGAAGACCTGAAATAAACGCGGAAATGGTAATGGAAAGAAGTTCTAAGTTGTAATATAATCATCTAAATCATATCCAGGGGAGTTTACGAGAAGATGAACTTTCAGGAGATAATCTTTAAACTAAATAAGTTCTGGTCGGATTACGGCTGCGTTATAGTTCAGCCCTATGATATTGAAAAAGGAGCAGGCACCTCAAATCCTGCCACTTTTTTCAGGGTTCTCGGGGAAAAGCCGGCCAAATTTGCTTATGTTGAGCCCTCCAGAAGACCAACCGACGGCAGGTACGGCGAAAATCCTAACCGCCTGCAGAAATTCTACCAATTCCAGGTCATCGTTAAACCCTCGCCGGCTGATATTCAGGATATTTATATAAAGAGCCTCGCGGAACTCGGGATAAAACAGAAAGAACACGATATTCGTTTTCTTGAAGATGACTGGGAATCTCCGACTCTTGGCGCCTGGGGATTGGGCTGGGAAGTCAGGCTTGACGGGCTTGAAATAACTCAGTTTACCTATTTCCAGCAGATGGGCGGCGTTGACCTTTCACCGATGACCTGCGAGATTACCTACGGACTTGAAAGAATAGCGATGTTTATCCAGAAAAAGAGCAGTATCTATGATATTGACTGGGTGCAGGGCGTTAAATACGGCGATATCCATTTTAGGGACGAGGTGGAGTTTTCAAATCACAATTTCAAACACGCTAATGTTGAGATGCTGTTGAATCTCTTCAATATGTATGAGAAAGAAGCGAATGAATTAATAAAGGTGAATATTCCGCTTGCGGCGTATGATTATGTGCTTAAATGTTCGCACACTTTTAACCTGCTTGACGCAAGAGGCGCTATCAGCGTTACGGAGAGGGTGAATTATATAGGGCGGGTCAGGAATATTGCGAGAAAGTGCGCGGTAGCCTATGCGAAGAGTATAGAAGTAAAGGAAGAGAAAAGTTAATAAGGTTTATAACGTTCATAACGTAAAGCGAAACAAAAAACGGAGCGATAATGAAAGACCTGCTGGTTGAAATAGGCGTTGAGGAGATCCCTGCGGGGCAGCTGAAAGGCGCTTCCGAGCAATTTGCCGCGGGTATTGTTAAATCACTTGCTGATGCCAGGATTGATACCGGAGCTGTTGAAATATTTGCCACGCCGAGAAGGATAGGCCTGCTTATTAAAGCTGTTTCGGAAGGGCAGCAGGAATTCGAGGCGGAAGTTATGGGGCCGCCCAAGCGAATCGCCTATGACGCGGCAGGAAAGCCGACGCAGGCCGCTCTCGGTTTCGCAAAAACCAATGGAGTAAATATTTCAGAAGTAACATTTAAGGTTCTTCCGAAGGGCGAGTATCTATGCATTCTGAAGGTTGAGAAAGGACAGAAGACCGAGGTATTGCTTCCTGGAATAATAGCAAAACAGATTTCAGCTATTAATTGGGCTAAAACTATGAAATGGCACGGTGACGCAAGATTTGTGCGTCCTGTTCGCTCGCTGCTCTGCCTTTTGGGCAAGAAAGTATTGAGCGTGGAATATGCGGATGTCCTTTCGTCAAACAAGGTGTTCGGGCACAGAATTCTGAGTCCAAATCCGGTGTCTGTTTCAGAAACCGGGAAATACAAGGACCTACTGCGGAAACTCTCGGTCACGGCATCCTATGAAGAAAGAAAAGGGCAGGTGCTGGAAGAAGTAAATAAGGCTCTGGCAGGAATTCCGGGAAGAGCCCTGCTCGACGAAGAGCTCGTGGAAGAGATTACTAATCTTGTTGAGTTCCCCTCGGGGATACTCGGCGCCTTTGATAAAAAATATCTGGATCTGCCCGGAGAGCTGCTGATAGAAGTGATGAAGAAGAATCAGAAATACTTCCCGGTCCTGGACTCTTCCGGACGCTTGCTGCCTTATTTTATCTGCATTAGGAACGGTTCTAAAACGCATAATGAAATAGTAAAAGAGGGAAATGAAAGGGTTTTGCGCGCGAGATTTGAAGACGCTGCATTCTTCTTTAACGAGGACAAGAAGACCCGCCTTGGAGACAGGGTGGTTAAGCTCAAGAATGTTGTCTTTCAGGTTGAACTTGGCAGCCTTTACGAGAAGATAGAGAGGATTAAGGCGCTTTACGCTAAGTCCGCCGCGTCTTTTCCCGGTTCCGCTGCAGTGAAAGTGAACAGAGCGCTTGAACTTTGCAAGGCTGATCTGGTTACGGATATGATAAGGGAGTTTCCGGAGCTTCAGGGTATTATGGGGCGTGAATACGCGAAGGTTGACGGCGAGGATTCTGAAGTAGCCGCCGCTATAGCGGAGCATTATCTGCCCAAGTTCTCGGGTGACGCGCTTCCTCAAACGGTCACCGGCAGAGTTATAAGTATTCTTGACCGCATTGACACTATCAGCGGTTGTTTTGCCATCGGACTAGTTCCGACCGGTTCCCAGGATCCTTACGGCTTGCGCAGAAGCACGCTGGGAGTAATAAACGAAATTTTAAAGTTCAATATGGGCCTTTCCGTGAAAGAGCTTGTCAGTGCTTCTCTTGAAACCTACGGGAGCAAGGTGAAGGGATACGCCGGAAAGATAAGCGGTGATATTCTTGAGTTCTTCAAGGGCAGGATGGATGTTATACTGCGCGAGAAAGGCCTGCGCTATGACCTCGTGAACGCAGTGCTTGCCACCGATTGCAGTAATATCACGGAGGCCTTTAAGCGGGCTGAAATTCTTGACTCGCTCGCTAAATCAGAGGGCTTCAGCAACACAATTGTGACTTTCTCAAGGGTTATAAATATCATACCGAAAGAAGGAAAGCTGTCCACCGTCAAAGCTGATCTTCTAAAGGATGACTCTGAGAAAAAGTTATTTGAATCCGCTTTAGCATCCGGGAAGGAGTTCGAGGTCTTGACGGTTGGCGGAAAATACGCCGAAGCTTTTGCGCTGCTTACAAAACTTACTCCGGCGATTGACGCTTTCTTTACCGGCGTAATGGTTATGGATAAGGACCCCGAAGTCAAGGCGAACCGCCTTGCCCTGCTCGCGCTCATAAGTTCCATGTTTCTGCAGTTGGGCGATTTCTCCAAGATAAATACCAAGTAAAATACCGGAGTGTGCTATACTTAACCGATGAAAATTCAATTTGACCATCCATACGTAAAGCTTGCCACTCTGAAGGCGGTCGAGCGTTACGGAACTACCACAAACATCGAGGCTAATGAACAGCTCTTGAAAAAGTTCGGCAAAACTATCTGGAGAAAAAAACAGATAGCGGCTATCCATAAGGCGTTCGGCGTTAATTTCGACAAAAACGATATAACGATGAACCTTGCGGCGGCTCTTGCGGCCCTCGAAATATTGAAAAAGGAAAAATAACCGCTGATGAAATTGGTGATATTTGATGTCGATAATACCCTCACAAATACAGGCCGTACCGATCAGGATTGTTTCCTGCAGGCAGTCTCTTATGTCTTCAATGTCAAAGAAATTGACACCGACTGGTCCCACTACAAGAATGTAACGGCAATAGCCATTCTTGATCAGATACTGCGCACAAAATCCGGAAAGCCTCCCAGAAAGAGAGAAGTCTCTGATATGCGCGATGCTTTTCTGTTAAACCTGAAAGAGAGATCAAAGAAAAGACCTGCCGAGTTTGCAGAAGTTCCCGGTGCGGCGCAGATGATGACAGAACTTATGAAGAAAGGCGATTACGCCACGGCTATAGCCACCGGCAGTTTTGCGGACGGCGCGGCTTTCAAACTTGAATTCGCGAAAATTCCCTACAAGAAATACTGTATCGCTTCCGGCGCGGAATGTTTTACCAGGGAAGAGTTGATAGATATAGCCGTGACCAAGGCAAAGTCCGTTTACGGCGTGGCAAACTTCGAAAAAGTTGTCTCTGTCGGCGACGGTATCTGGGACCTTAAGACGGCCGCAAATATCGGTATGCCTTTCATCGGCGTGGGCAATAAGAGTCTGATGGAGAGCAACGGCGTGAAGTACTGGGTAAACGACTTCCGCGATCTGCCTGGTTTCTTCAATCTGCTTTCAACCGCAGTTTAAAATACCTAAGTTCTAAAATCTCGGGGCCGCTAAAGTGCCGTTAACGGAAAGAAACATCAGGAAAGGAAAGTTATTTGGCATTTTTGCGGCTCTGACGTGGGTCACAATCTGGCCGCTTTCGAAGCTAATAACCACTAATTACTCTTCCATAAACCCGTTTTTCATAGCATTCGCCAGGTTCTTTTTCGCGGCCATAGCGATATTTTGTATCTTTCTGATAAAGAGAGAAAGAGACTTCCTTTTAACGGTAAAAAACCACTGGCGGCTTGCCCTGCTTCTAGGTTTTTTTGGCATTTTTGGCATGGGTTCGTTCGTGGTTTTCTCAATAAAGTATACAAGTTCTGTCAATTCCGCTCTGCTGATGAATTCGAACGCCATGTTCATAATAGTATTCTCTCTCTTCATAGGGGAGAAGATTACGCCAGCCAAAGGAATCGGCGCGCTTCTCGGGGCTTTCGGCTGCTACCTGATACTTAATAATGGGTTTGCCTTCAAATTGTTTTCCAGCACAACCATGTTTGGAGATTTGCTCGCTATGGGGGCGTCTGTTTGCTGGGCTTTTTATACGGTCGTGGGCAGGGCGAAGGTGAAAAATATAAATCCAATCCATATTTCCGCTCTGAATTTTTTCTTTGGCTCGCTGATGATCCTGGCGCTCACCTTCATACTTGGAATCCCCGCAACAGGTATATTTCAACCGGTGCCATTTTTAACTATGCTTTACATCGGCCTGGTACCAACTGCTATTGGTTTTACCATTTGGTATTACGCGCTGGAGCATGTTGAAGCAGGCACGCTCGGGATGTACCAGTTCCTGGTGCCTCTTTTAACAGCCATCATAGGTGTCTTATTTCTCAAAGAAACTTTCACGGTCTTTACTTTTATCGGAATGGTTGCAATACTTGGAGGGGTTATTCTTACCGGAGTTATCGGTGGTGAAAAGCCTGCCGGTGATTAGGGATATAATGAAAAGGCCCCGGTCTCCCGGGGCCTTTTGTTTACGTTAAGAACGTTAAGAACGTTACAAACGTTATGAACGCTTACTCGTGATGTTTAATCTCCGAAGCCGTTATCCCGCTCTTCGCTCCTGCTATAATCCCCTTTCCTTTGCAGCCGAAGTAGCCGATGTATTCCCTTACTCTGTCCTTCACCGCGTTCTTGCCTGGGAGGAGGATCTTTCTCATATCTTTTTCCGCAGGGTTCTTGTTGTAGGTCGCGCCGACTGCTTCAACGAAGGAGACGGAAAGCTGGGTCGCCACATTGATCTTGCAGAGCCCGTTCGCGATTCCTTCTATTATGGAAGCAGGGTCAACGCCTGAAGAGCCGTGAAGCACCAGGGGAATATTTACGACCTGGCGAATTCTCTTAAGTCTCGGTATGTCAAGCTTCGCGGTCCTGTCCTTCATTGCATGGACTGAGCCGATCGCGACTGCGAGGGAGTCTATCTTGGTGAGTTCTATGAATTTTACCGCTTCATCCGGCTGGGTCATGGCTTTCTCGACCTGTTCAGGTGAAACCTTATCGGCTGACTGGAGTACTTTGCCGAGTTCCGCTTCTACAGGGATGCCGCAGGCGTGGGCCATTTCCGTGATTTTCGCTGTCATCCTTACGTTCTCTTCGAAAGAGAGCGCTGAGCCGTCGAACATAAGCGATGTGAAGCCGGCCCTTAAACACCTTACGTTCTGGAGATAGTCCGTGCCGTGGTCAAGGTGAAGGATCACCGGGACCGACGCAAGTTCCGCGGCCGCTTTTACTATTGCGGTCGACATTTCAAGGCCTGCGTACTTTATCGCGCCCTGGCTGACCTGGATGATTACAGGCGCTTTTTCTTCTTCCGCGGTCTCTATGATAGCTTCCACGAACTCCATATTGTTCGCGTTAAACGCGCCGATAGCGAATTTCTCCGCTTGCGCTTTGAGCAACCATTCCTTACTGTTTACTAACGGCATACTTGCCTCCTGAAAAAGAATTTAGATACCTTAGTTTGGCCAAAAAAAAGCCCCCTTTCGGAGGCTTTTGTTCGCTGTTTGAAGAACAGAAAAGTTAAGCCTACGCCCAGACCTTCATCGTGACTTCCTTAAAAGCAGCCACTTTGGAGGGATAAACATCTACTATGACGTCTTCGGGTTTAAACCAGAGCTTTATTTCGCGTTCCGCGTCTGTTTCGTCGGAAGAAGCGTGAATGACATTTTCGAAAACGCCGGTTGTGGTAATCCTGCCGTAAGCTCCCCTGATGGATACCGGGTCTGCTTCTTCCGGATTGGTAGCTCCGGCAATTTCTCTGACTTTCTTGATGGCATCCTTGCCCCAATAAACCATAGCGAGCACTTTGTGTCTGTCGTGATACTCGCCAAGGAGGTATTTGATAACATCTTCAAAGAAAGGTTTTTCTTTGAGATGCCGGTAGTGTTCCACCGCGAGAGCTCTGTCGACCTTAACCACTTTTGCGGCGATAATCTCGAGTTTTGTTTCTGAAAGCCTCGTTAGGATGTTCCCTGTCAGGGATTTCTTTAGTCCGTCAGGTTTTACTATTACAAGGGTTGATTGGCTCATAGGTTAATCTTATAACATACGGATTTTCCTAAGTCAACGGGAAATCTGCCGAGCGGGCAAGCTAATATTTTTCGTTGACTTTACCGCCTGGAAGTAATACTTTTGTTATATAGCAAAACGGAGGCTGTTTATGAATATTGTCCACGTTGCCGGTGAGAATAAAGGAAAGGTGATGATTTACGCTCTTTCCACCTGCATTTGGTGCCGCAAGACGAAACAGCTTCTGAAAGACAAGAAAGTCTCTTTTGACTATTGCGATGTTGATCTTGAAGAAGGCGCTGAGAAAGAGGCCGCCCAGCAGGCCATCAAGAAGTGGAATCCCTCGGTCTCTTTTCCCACACTTGTTATTGACAATAAGGATGCCGTGCTTGGCTATCAGCCTGATGAGATTAAGGAGAAACTCGGGCTATGATAGATGTAAAAAAGGCCCTTGCGGCTGAAGTAGAGAGAGTCTATCCGAAAATTAAAAAAGATGCCGAGGCCGGAGGCTATCACTTAAATCCTGATGTGCAGTTTGCCAAGGATCTCATCCTCGGTCTGCTGGTAAATGAAAAGAGATATGGCTACTGGGCCTGTCCGTGCCGGCTTGCTTCAGGCATCAAGAATGAAGACCTTGATATAATCTGCCCCTGTGATTACCGCGACGCGGACCTGGCGGCTCACGAAGCTTGCTATTGCGCTCTTTATGTCTCCGCCAGAATAGGCGCCGGTAAAGAAGCGGCGGAAGCTATCCCGGACAGAAGGCCGCCGAAAGAAGATCGTGACGAGATGAAGACGAAAGCAAGGACCGAAAGAGTAAGACGGCTTCCCACCTTGCCGATATGGCGCTGCAAGGTATGCGGCTATCTATGCGCCCGGGAAGACCCACCCGATATCTGTCCGATATGCAAGGCCGGAAAAGATCGGTTCGAGGTCTTTGCCTGATATGAATAAATCGGAATTTTGCTCAGAGTGCTGGTGTTGCAGGAAGGCTCGCGAGAAACCGGGAAGTTTCTGGCACGGCTTTGTAAGATTTATCTACCATACCCTCTGGTGTCCTTACTGCAAGGCTTACGAAAAGGAAACCGGCAAGAAACCCTACGGGAACTAAACTTCAGCGGCAGGAAACAGGTTAATTGGTTTCGCCCTGATAAATCATGGAGGAAGGCATGGCGGCTTTGGAAAAGGTACTGAATAAGAGCGACAAAAGCAATTCGTTGTTTGAGGCGGAGATACGGAAGATAAAAATTCCTATCTGCAAGAAATTCTTGAAAGGCGGAAAAATCTCGGCGGTTGATTTTAAGGCTTCAAAGAATTCAGTTTCCTCAAAGGACTCCACTAAAGTCTTTGCGAGTTTCCCGAACCTCAGGGAGACCGCTTCAAAAGTAATGCAGGGCGTGCGCGGCGGTAAAGTCCCTAAACTAAAAGGCAAGAGGATTGCCGTGCTCTTCTCAGGCGGACCTGCGGCCGGCGGGCATAATGTGGTCGCCGGGCTCTTTGATATGCTCACGGCTTCCAAATGCACGCTGCTCGGTGTTAAGGCCGGGCCAAAAGGGCTTATTAACGGGGAACTATTTGCGGTAAAAGCGGAAGACATAAAGAGAATAAAGAATACCGGAGGCTTTGATTATCTCGGTTCGGACAGGACAAAGATAAAGACAGAAGAGCAGTTCTCCGCGGTAAAGAAGACCTGCGTGGACAACAAACTTGACGCTATTGTTGTGGTGGGCGGAGACGATTCCAATACCAATGCTGCTGTTCTCGCGGAGTATCTCTTTAAGGGAGTCAAACCGGACGGCTCCGGCGTTCAGGTGATAGGCGTTCCCAAGACCATTGACGGGGATCTGCAGATAGGGAAATACCTGCCCATATCTTTTGGATTTGACACTGCGACCAAGATCTTCGCCGAGATGGTGGGCAATATTCTTCAGGATACACCGTCCTCCAGAAAGTACTGGCATTTTATAAAACTGATGGGACGCGCTGCCAGCCACGTTGCTCTTGAGGTGGCGCTCCAGACAAAACCCGCGATAGCTCTTATCTCGGAAGAGGTCGCGGAAAAAAAGATGGCTCTTGCGGATATAGTAAAGCAGATAGGCGACACCGTTATCAGCCGCGCCGGAAACAAAATGAATTATGGCGTGGTGGTCGTTCCGGAAGGGTTGATTGAATTTATTCCGGAAATGAACCTGCTGATTCACGAGCTTAATCATATTGTAGCGAGACACGAGAAAGAGACTGCGGAACTGGAACTTGCAAAGAAGATAGAGTTTGTGAGGGCAAAACTTTCCGAAGAGCACAGCAGTCTCTTCGCGAGCCTGCCGCATTACATCCAGGAGATGCTGCTCTTTGACCGCGATTCCCACGGTAACCTGCAGGTCTCTCAGATTCCGACAGAAAAGCTGCTTATTGATATGGTGAAGAAGTACGTGAAGAAAAGTGCACCTGAGACGAAATTCTCCACGCTAAACCATTTCTTCGGCTATGAAGGCAGATGCGGCGCGCCCTCGCTCTTTGACGCGGCCTATTGCTATAACCTGGGCCTTACGGCAGGAGCGGCCATTGTTAACGGTATGACCGGTTACATTGTATCTTTCACGCAGTTAGACAAAGGAGGAGAGATCCTTGCGATCCCTCTTGTCGGCCTTTTAAACATCGAGATGAGGCACGGCAAGGAAGAGATGGTGATAGAAAAAGCGCTTGTTAAGACTGATTCTCCTGCCTTCAGGTACTTTGCGGCTAACAGGGCAAGGTGGGGTGAAAAAGACCTCTTTACTTCTCCAGGTCCGCGCCAGCTCTGGGGGCCTGTCTCCAACCAAATGCCGATGACAGTCGCGCTGAATCAGGGGTATGGGAAATTAGGGTTTAAAATTTAAATATATCCGTTCATAACGTTTGTAAGATTTATAACGTAAACCGGAAAGACTTAAAAAAAAGGCCTGAGAAATCAGGCCTTTTCGTTTTGAGTTGTAAACGTTAAGAACGTTACAAACGAGATTTAATTAATGTTTACTCTGGTATAAAATCTTAATCCCCGGCCCGGTATAAATATCCGAATCCTTTACTTCGGCTTTAGGCTGTCCGGGACGCGCGCCTTTAAGACCGCGCTTCCTGCCGCCCCACGAGCTTCCCGCGGAAATAGTTGAGGATAGTTTTTCCGAAGGGTAAATAGGATGCGAAGCGAGAGGTATGGACGCGTTTATTATTTTCTCAATGCTTTTTACGTCGGCGCCCTGATCCGGAGTGGCAAGCGTAATGGCGTGTCCTTTCCTGCCGGCTCTTCCGGTCCTGCCTATGCGGTGTACATAATTTTCGGGATCATCCGGTATTTCGTAATTTATCACCAGTTCAATATCGGTAACATCAATGCCGCGAGCGGCTATATCTGTTGCCGCGAGTATTCTGTATTTCCCTGATTTAAACCCGTCGAGCGCCTCTTTCCTCTGGGACTGGGTCCTGTCGGAATGAATCTCTGAGGCCTTGTGGCCGAGCTGGCGGAGGGTTGAAGTTATTTTTGCGGCGGCTCTCTTGGTCCTGGTGAAAAGCAGAACCGAACCTTTATATTCATTTAAGAGTTCGTTCAGCAATTTGTTCTTAAACTCCTTGCTGACTACGAAAAGTTCCTGAGTGACAGTCTCCGCTGCGGTGCCCGAAGGAGCTATCTCCGTGCGGACCGGCAGCTGCATGTACCTTCTCGCGATATCCACTATTCCAAACGGCATTGTTGCCGAGAAGAGCATAGTCTGTCTTTCTTTGGGGATTAATCTGATGATCCTCTCAATCTGAGGCAGGAAACCCATATCGAGCATTCTGTCTGCTTCGTCGAGAACAAGGACCTCAACATTTTTCAGATTGACTGATTTTCTTTCAAGGTGATCATTTAACCTGCCGGGAGTCGCGATGATAATTTGAGGGTTGTGAGCGAGAGCCTCGTTCTGCCCAAACATGGAAACGCCGCCGATAAGCACGGCAGTCTTCATTTTGAAGAGCGGGGCAAGTTTCTGAAAGGACTCTTCAACCTGGATGGCCAATTCCCTTGTCGGCACAAGCACCAGTCCGCGTCCTTTGCCGTTCGCAAGACGCTGTATCATTGGGATTGCAAAAGCAAGGGTTTTACCGGTGCCTGTTTGCGCTATGCCGATAATGTCTTTCCCTGCTATGGCCTGGGGGATTGCTTTGCTCTGGATTGGGGTCGGAACCTTGAAGTTTAACTTTTCGAGAGCATCAAAAATGCCCGGCGCTATGCCGAGCCCGTAAAAACTATCCTTTTCATTTTCCATAGGCATAGAATAACATTATTTAGGCGAAAAATAAAGGAATTAAAAGGATTAATGGCAGTAATCCTGTAAGAATTCGATGGGTTTTTGCTTGATTTTAAACGCCTAAAATGATAAAATCCCTAATCTTTATTAGCCTTTTTCACCCGGAAGATTCCGGAAAACCTTGTTGACGTGAGGGAAAATGCTGCTTCTATTGCTCTTTGCCGCAATCGCTATAATAGCCGCGATTCTGGTAGTTTCAATGAAGAACATAATGCATTGCGCGCTCTTTCTCGCGCTCTTTCTGCTAAGTGTAGCAGGGATATTCTTCTGTCTTGACGCTGATTTCCTCGGCATAGTGCAGATACTTGTCTATGTCGGCGGAATAATCGTGCTTATACTCTTCGCAGTGATGCTCACTTCAAGGGTTTCAAGCGCTCTTTTGGAGCAGACTAACGAGCAGAAAGGCCTTGCCATAACTGCCTGCCTGCTTTTGGCCTCGGCGATAACGGCCGCAGCATTCAGGACGCCCCTGGTAACCTCTTTTTATACTGCTGATCCGGAAGGAACCACGCGTTCCACGGGCGAGCTTCTGCTTACGGTTTACGCGCTTCCTTTTGAGATAGCTTCTGTTGTGCTTCTGGTAGCTCTTATCGGCGCAATTGTTCTTGCCGGCAAGAAGGGAGAGTAAGGCATGATGCTTTTGCCCTTCATAGGCCTCTCGGCGATAATCTTCGCGATAGGCATTTACGGCGCGCTCACCAGAAGGAACGCCATAGGCATTCTTATGTCGCTGGAACTTATGTTTAACGCCGCGAACATAAATCTAGTGGCCGCCAATAAATTCCTTAACCTTGAAAACAGCATCGGAATAATCTTCCCGATATTTATTATCACCATTGCCGCCGCGGAAGCCGCGGTAGGCCTCGCGATCATTCTTTCCCTTTACCGTCAAATAAAGACGGTCTATGTCGAGAAGATCAATATAATGAAATGGTAGGGTGACTTGATAAATTACGCTTACATAATACCGTTCCTGCCGCTTGCGGCCTTTGCGGTAAATATTTTCTTCGGGAAAAGGCTAAAGGGCGTTTCCGCTTATATCGGTATTGCGGCAATTTCTGCTTCTTTCCTGATGTCGCTCGCAATCTTCTTTGCCTTCCTCGGCGGCGCGCAAAAATATGAAGTAAATCCTGAATGGCTGAATCTCGGCGCAGTAAAATTTGGAATGGGCTTTCTGGTGGACGGTATGACCTCGGTAATGCTTATTGTGGTCACTCTCGTCAGTCTGCTCGTTCAGATATATTCCATAGGCTATATGCACGGCGACCCGAGATACCCTAGGTATTACGCGTACCTGGGGCTCTTCACTTTCTCAATGCTGCTCCTCGTCATTGCCAATAACTTCGCAATGATGTTCGTCTCCTGGGAATTGGTCGGGGTAAGTTCCTACCTGCTCATCGGTTTCTGGTACGAGAAGAAATCAGCTTCAGACGCTGGCAGGAAAGCGTTTATAACAAACAAGTTCGGAGATTTTGGTTTCTCCATCGGCATAATGATGATATTCGCTTTGTGCGGCACGCTGAATTTCGGCGAGGTCGCGGAGGCCATATCCAAGGGGACTCTCTCAGGCAGCGCTTTGACGCTTGCGGGAATACTCGTATTCTGCGGTGCAATCGGAAAGTCGGCCCAATTCCCTCTGCATGTTTGGCTTCCTGACGCTATGGAAGGCCCAACGCCTGTTTCCGCTCTTATCCATGCCGCTACAATGGTTGCGGCCGGCGTCTATCTTGTGGCAAGGACCTATTTTCTTTATGCGGCTTCACCTGCTGCATCGGCAGTAGTTGCGTATACCGGTATTTTTACCGCCTTCTTTGCGGCTACGATGGCGCTTGCGGCAACCGATATCAAGAGAGTGCTCGCGTTCTCTACTGTAAGCCAGCTGGGCTATATGATAATGGCGCTCGGCGTCGGCGGTTTCACTGCGGGTATGTTTCACCTGACAACTCACGCTTTCTTCAAAGCGCTGCTCTTCCTCGGCGCGGGTTCCGTGATACACGGCGCGGCTACGCAGGATATCAGGGATATGGGCGGGCTCGGCAAGCACATGAAGATTACTATGGTGACTTTCTTCATAGCATGTCTTGCGATTGCCGGAATTCCCCCGTTCTCGGGGTTTTACAGCAAAGATGAAGTTCTTCTGGCAGCGTTCAACTACAGCAAGCCAATCTATATCGTAGCGACTTTTACCGCTTTCATGACCGCATTCTACATGTTCAGGCTATTCTTTAGGACTTTCACCGGGGAGATGAGAACCAAGCTTCATCCCCACGAATCACCTTATTCCATGACCATCCCGCTTATGGTTCTGGCGGTTCTCTCAGTTGTAGCCGGCTGGCTCTTTGTTCAGGGGCACGCGTTTGAGTCGCTGGTGCATTTCAAAGAAGGCGCGGCGGAAGAGGGAAATGCTCTTGTTGTTTGGATTTCAATCGCGGCCTCGGTAATAGGCATCGGACTGGCTTCTGCGATCTATGTATTTAAAGTTGTTCCGGACGGCTTCTTTAGAAATAAATTTCCCCGCATACATAAGGTGCTCATCAACAAATGGTATGTTGACGAGTTCTATGACAAGACCGTAATCAAACCGTCGCTCAATCTGGCGCGCAGGTTGTTTTCTTTCGACGCAAAATATGTTGACGGCGCGGTGAACCTGACAGGACTTGTAAATGTGATTATCAGCAAACTGCACAATATATTTGATAAGGCCGCGGTTGACGGCGCAGTTAACGGAGTCGCGGACGTTGCGCAAAGCGGAAGCGGGTTGCTCCGCAAGGTTCAGACCGGACTGGTGCAGAACTATATGTTTCTTCTGGTTGCGGGCGCGGCGCTGGCAGTTGTCGTTTTCTTCTTCATTAAATGAAAAAGATTTTTCTGGTTACACGGATTTAGAAAAGGCGTTTACGCGGATTAGAAATGGAAACTGGCAGGGTGAAGGTTTTACGTTAAGCTGCGTAATCTGTTTCGGGAATCCGAGTAATCCTGAAGAACTTGTTTCTTGAATAGTTTCAGTTGAAAGGAGGAAGGATGCTGTTAACACTGGTGACATTTATTCCGTTCATCGGAGGACTGGCTCTTCTATTTATTCCGAAGGGCAAAGACAATCTCGTGAGAGGCGTAGCAACCGCTGCTGCCGCGGTCTCGCTTGTCCTGTCCGTTATTGTTCTTCTCGGCTACGATAAAAGCATAGCCGGGATGCAGTTTATTGAACAGTGCAACTGGATACCTTCCCTTAATGTCACCTATTTTCTGGGTGTCGACGGCTTAAGTATCGCGATGCTGGTGCTTACCACACTGCTCTCGCTTATCTCTGTTATTTATTCGTACAATATCACCTCCAGGGTAAAGGAATACTTTTTCTTTTTCCTGTTGCTTGAGACCGGAATGCTCGGAGTCTTCGTTGCGCTGGATTTCTTCCTGTTTTACGTTTTCTGGGAAATTACGCTTGTCCCGATGTACTTCCTGATAGGCATCTGGGGCGGTCCGAGGAAAGAGTATGCGGCCATCAAGTTCTTCCTTTACACGCTTTTTGGAAGCGTAATAATGCTGCTTGGGATTATCGCGCTCTATTTTACGAGCGCGCCGCATACTTTCAATATGCTTGAGCTGGCAAAACAGGCCCCGCTCTTTACGAAAATCTTTCAGAATGTTATATACGTCGCGCTCTTCATCGGGTTTGCGATTAAGGTGCCGGTCTTCCCGTTTCACACCTGGCTGCCTGACGCCCACGTTGAAGCGCCAACCGCGGTCAGCGTAATACTTGCCGGAGTTCTGCTTAAGATGGGAACCTACGGAATGCTGCGTGTAAGCTTTAGCATACTTCCGCAGGCAGTCGCCTATTTCGCGATCCCGCTTGCCGTGCTGGCAATGATAAATATAGTTTACGGCGCCTATTGCGCGATGGCCCAGAAAGACTTAAAGAAGATGATTGCGTACTCCTCAATTAATCATATGGGTTATGTTCTCCTTGGTATGGCGGCAATGACCACGGCCGGAATGAACGGAGCAATCTTCCAGATGTTCAATCACGGTATCATCACCGGAGCTCTCTTCCTGCTCGTCGGCGTAGTCTACGACAGGGCGCATACGAGAGATATTGAAGGTTTCGGCGGGCTTGGCTCCATAATGCCGGTCTACACCGGAATCATGATGGTTGCGGTTTTCGCTTCCCTCGGACTTCCCGGACTTGCGGGTTTCTGGTCTGAGTTCATGTGCTTCCTCGGGGCCTTCCAGGTGCAGAATACCTGGATGAAATTAATTACCGGTTTCTCGGCCATCGGCATCATTGTAACGGCTGCGTACTTCCTTGTAATGATTCAGAAAGTGTTTCTGGGACCTGTTAACGAGAAGTGGAAGGGCCTGCCGGAAATTAACACCAGAGAACTCATTGCGGTTTTGCCGCTTATCGTCATAATGATAGTCCTCGGTTTCCTGCCGAGAATAGTGATGGAGTTGTCTTCCGCGAGCGTTGCTTCAATGCTAAATACACTGGGGACCCTTAAGCCATGAACATTGCGTCGCTGCGCGATTTCATATATCTGGTGCCCGAGACTTATATCCTTTGTCTCGGTATCCTGATACTTGTTTTCGATCTTTTCATACCTGAAAAGTTCAGACGCAGGTACATAATAAACCTTTCGGTTTGGGGACTGCTCCTATCGCTCTTGCTGCTTGTTTACGCTCCCGCCAAAGGCCTGGTGCTTAGCGGAATGGTTTCAATTGATGCCTACGCAATATTCTTTAAATTTATCATTATTCTCTCCGCCATATTCGCTTTGACTATGGCCAGGTATTACGCTCCGCTCAAGACAGAGGCAATCGGGGAGTTCTCTGCGCTCGTTGTTTTCGCGGTTCTCGGCATGATGTTCATGGCCTCTTCGAGCGACCTTTTGATGATCTTCCTCAGCGTGGAATTTGTAAGTATTGCCTTCTTTGTGCTTACCGGATTTATAAAGAACGATCCTAAGTCAGCTGAGGGCGCGCTCAAGTACTTCCTTGTAGGCGCATTTTCGGCTGGCATCTTCGTTTACGGTATGTCGCTGGTAATTACGGCGACAGGCACGACTAACCTAAAGGCCATGTCTGAAATACTGCGGGCTTCAGGCGGCTATAGCCCGTTATTTATAGCCGGATTCCTACTCATGCTTGTAGGTTTTGGCTATAAAATAGCTATGGTACCCTTTCATACCTGGGCGCCGGAAGCTTATGAAGGCGCTCCGACACCGGTAACCGCGCTGCTTTCTGCAGCTTCAAAAGCCGCGGGCTTTGCCGTGCTTCTGAGGGTCGCTTTGGCCGCTGCATTTGGCAGAGCCGACCTGGTTATGGCGCTCGCAGTGCTAGCCGCTCTCACGATGACTGCCGGTAACCTTATGGCCCTGCAGCAGAACAATGTTAAGAGGCTGCTTGCCTACTCAGGTATTGCCCATTCAGGTTATATCCTAATGGGTATCGTCGCCGCCTGCTCGGGAGGTTCGCCTTCTCTGGGCATTACCTCGGTACTCCTTTATGCCTTTGTCTATATGCTGATGAACATAGGCGTTTTTGCCGTGATTATCGCGTTCTATAACAAGACCGGAAGCGATGAGATTCAGTCCTATGCCGGTTTTTCCAAGAACAACCCGTATCTTGCGCTGCTGCTTGTAGTCCTTTTGGTTTCGCTTGCCGGAATACCTCCGACAGCGGGATTCATAGGGAAGTTTTACGTTTTCTCGGCTATAATACAGGCAGGCCCTAAGTTCCTTTGGCTTGCGATTATCGGAATAATGAACAGCGTAATCGCTCTCTATTATTATTTCAGAATTGCTTACTCTGTATATTTCGGAACGGCTAAGGATGAAGCGAAGGTTGAACTTTCTACCGGACTTGCCGTCATCATTGGTCTCACGGTGCTTCTGGTCCTGTTTGTCTGTATTTATCCAGATCCGTTTATTTCCGCGGCTGCCGGATCAGTCTTAAATCTATGGTAAAGGCACTTGCAGCGTTCCTTTTTGCCGCTTTGGCGCTCCCGGTATTTCCCTCTGAGCCGCCGCAGCCTCAGGTAACTCCGGAGCGGGGTCCCTCGGCTTTTGAACTTAAAGTCGGAGAGCTTTCGGTAAAGCAGGCCGAAATATCTGGCGAGCTGCTTACGATTAAAGGTTCGGTCAGGTGGTTGTCGGAAAAAATTAACCTGGTCGCGAAAGATGTTACCGCGGAGAGAAAGTCTGCCGAACAGTTAGGACTCGATCTTTTAAAAGCGCAGGCGGATCTTGAGAAGGCAGTTAAAGAAGCGGCTTCTTTCTCGGATGACCTGGATTCTCTAAAGTCGAAACTCAGTTATCTTGAGAATGACTCGAAGGTCAGGTCGGATGATTTGAAGAGTATCCGAGAGAACCTTTCTGCCTTGAAGAAAAGCGTCGACGCTAATTCCGAGAGCCTTGTGGACTGCAGGAAAACTTGTCTCCGGCTGCAGGAACAATTAAACAAAAGCAGCAGGCTTACGCCTGAAGATCCGGCCGGTTGGCCTTATTGGGGAGTGGCGGGGACGGCGGTAGGGGTGTTGGCGTTAATTCTCGCGATAGTGAAATAATACTAAAAAATAGTTTATAACGTAAACAACCAGGAGACTAATATGAATAGCATGACGGGTTTTGGGCGCGGAGTTAAGGAATCTAAGGGCGTCCGCTATTCAGTTGAGATTAGTTCAGTTAATCACAAGTATTTTGATATAGGTTTCCGTATGCCCGGTTCAATGAACGAATACCAGAATAAACTCCGGGAGCTGCTGCACGCGAGAATTGACCGCGGACACGTTGAAGTCAATATCTTTGCGTGGGAAAACAAGGAAGAAAAAGAAATAATTGTGAATAGTAAACTTGCGAGGAAGTATCTGAGCGCCCTTTCCGGTCTCGGCAAGGCGCTCAAACTGAAGGACGATATTTCAATTGACCAGATACTTAAGTTCAACGATATAATAAGAATCACCGAACATAAAGAAACGAGTTTTCCTGCCTTGAAAGAGGCTTTCGAGTCGGCTCTTGCAGGTTTGACAGCTTCCAGGAAAAATGAAGGCGCGAAGGTCTCGAAAGATATTAGTTCGAGGACGGTTTCGCTCTCCAGGATGCTCGATACTATAATTAAGATAAATGCCAGAATAATGCCGGAAAAGAAAAAAGCGGTAACCGAAAAACTGCAGGAGATATTCCGGGATGTAGAGAGGATAGACCAGAACAGAATCTGCGCGGAAGCCTCACTGATGGTTGAAAAGGCGGACATTTCCGAAGAGATAGCGAGACTCTCAGGGCATATTGAAGAGTTTAGACGGATAGCCGGAGAGAATAAACCTGCCGGCAGAAAACTTGATTTTCTCCTGCAGGAGTTTATGCGGGAGATTAACACCATAGGCAGCAAGTGCAACACTAATGAAATCTCCCATATAGTTGTCGCTTTCAAGGAAGAGCTGGAGAAGGTGAGGGAACAGGTTCAGAATGTTGAATAACAAAAAGTTCAAAGCCGCGCTTAAAAAGTGGGGCAGGAAGCACGGACGCCTCGTGGTTATTTCCTCTCCGACGGCCGGAGGCAAGACCACCGTATGCGCTGAGCTTATCAGATCCGACAGTTCCTGCGTACGTTCTGTTTCGTGCACAACTCGCCTGCCAAGGAAAGGAGAGAAGAACGGCGTTGATTATCATTTTGTTAGCGCAAAAATATTCAAGGAAAGGATAAAGGAAGGATTTTTCCTTGAATGGGCCAGAGTCCATGACAGTTATTACGGCACACCCCGCAAATACGCAGAGACGCTGCTCCGTAAGGGATTAAATGTAATTTTGACCATAGATGTAAAAGGCGGCAGGCAGGTTAAGGAAAACTTTAAGGATGCCTGTTTGATATTTCTTCTGCCCCCTTCGTTCAAAGAAATGCTGGGGAGGATAAAGCGGCGGGGGACAGAGAGCCTCGAAGCGGTGGAGTTAAGACTTAAAACGGCAGAAAAAGAAATTAAAGAACTGCCGGCTTACGGCTACCTTGTGATAAACGACACTCTTAGAGAAGCTGTCGGAAGCATAAAGGCAATAATTAAAGCGGAAAATTCAAAACTGAAACCGGTAAAGGAGGAAATATAATGTCAACATTCAAACTGGAAAAGCTGCTCGATAAGGTGGACAACAAGTACATGCTGTCGGTTCTCGCGGCGAAAAGGGCGAGAGTATTAAACGACAGGAGCTTCGATTTTGACACCAAATCTACTTTTCACAAAGCGACAAGCATTGCCCTTGAAGAGACTCTTGACGGGAAAGTAAGACTGAAAGAGGAAGGCAAGAAGAAGGCGAAGTAAGTTCCCTTTAAAAGGACTAACGTGGCCGAAAGCGCGAGGGAACAGTTGAAAAAAAGGATAAAAGAAGCCGTAGAAGTTGACGGTTATGTTTATTTCAGGGAAAAGTCCGGCAAAAAGCCTTTGGCCGGCACTCCGCTTTTTGCGGGTAAAGCCGAAGCGCTCAAAGCTCTGTACGGAAGTATTAAGGAATGCAAGAAATGCGTTCTCGGTTCCTCGCGCAAGAACTTTGTCTTTGGGGAAGGAGATCCTGAAGCAAAACTCGTATTCATCGGAGAAGCTCCGGGCGCGACTGAAGACGAACAGGGACGTCCTTTCGTCGGAAAGGCCGGACTTCTGCTTAACAAGATCATAGAGTCAATCGGGTTTAAAAGGGAAGAGGTTTTTATCCTGAATGTGCTCAAATGCCGTCCGCCGGAGAATAGGCCTCCCGAGCCGGAAGAAGAAATCCTATGTCTCCCTTACCTGAAAGCCCAGCTTTCAATTATCGCGCCGAAAATTATTTGCACGCTCGGAAATCCAGCCACGCATATCCTGTTAAATACTGAGATTGGTATCACCAAATTGCGCGGCACGCTTCAGGACTACTGCGGGATACCGGTTATTCCAACCTACCATCCTTCAGCCTGCCTTAGAAATCCTAATCTGAAAGTTGATGTCTGGAGCGATGTAAAGCTGCTCAGGAAGGAATATGACAGAATATGTCGAAGCGGCGATTAACGCCCCGGGTGATATTTCTTTTACCTATCTGATTCCTGAAGCGCTCAAGGGCAAACTCTCTCTTTTCCAGCGCGTTACCGTTCCGCTTGGAAACAGGAAAGCGCTCGCTTTTGTCACAGGTTTCCCGGCCTCCTCTGCGGTTTCTAACCTTAAGGAAATAGACTCTGTTTTTGATCCGGTCCCGGTCTTTGGTGAAAGCCTCGCCGGCTTGGCCTCCTGGATGGCAGCTGAATACGCGGCTTCACTCGGGATGTGCCTTCACACAATGCTGCCTGATAAATTAAAAACATTTCCCCCGTCGAGAGGCAAATTTCCGCCGTTGCCTGCTGCATTCAAGGACGGCTGTGGAATGAAAACTTCTGTTACCTCACTTGAATTGCCGAGGGCTAAAAGGTTAGCCGGGTATCTCAAGAGAATAAGCGAAGCCGCGGCCTCCGGCGGCAAAGCGCTCGTAATACTTCCGGAAACTGAACTTATTCCGGAATTCGCAGAGAAAGTTAAAGCTGCCGGGATTCAGGTTGTGGAAGCGCACTCGAAACTGGCGCAGGGGAAAATGTATTCGGCTCTGACCGAGATGCAGCAGGAAGGACCTCTTTGCGTTGTAGCTTCAAGACAAGGGCTCTTCTTGCCTGTGAAAGGTTTGATGCTGGCCATACTTGAGGAAGAGAACGCCTCCAGTTACAGAAGCGACGAGACGCCGAGGTTTCTTGCCAGGGATGTTTTGGTGGAGCGAGCAAAGCGTTCCGGCTTTGAAGTTATTTTAGGTTCCTACCTGCTTTCCGCCGACACCAGGCACCGTTTCCCGCCTGAAAAAAGTGAACTGTTTAAACCGGGCAGGATTACTGTAGTCGCATTTAAAAATAAGTTTAGGATGCTCTCCCCGCTTGCCTTAAAACCTCTCGAAGACGCCTTGAAATTGGGTAAGAATACCGCCCTAATTACCACGCGAAAAGGCTATTCTACGGCAATGTTCTGCGATGAATGCGGTACGGTTATCCGTTGCGCCAAATGCGGTATACCGTTAGTTGAGCATAGAGAGGATAATACTTTGCGCTGCGGTTATTGCGGGCACAGTGAGGCCTCGCCGGATGCCTGTCCAAAGTGCAAAGGAGCGCTCCTTTCCGGTATCGGCGACGGGGTAGAACGGGCGGAAGCCGAGGCAAAGGAACTGATTCCCGGCGTTTCTACAGTTAGGATTGATACTGATGCCCTTAAAAAAAAGTCCGACAGGTTAGTCGCAAAATCGGCCTTCAAACTCGGCAGCGGGAAACTCGCAGTTGGCACACACCTTGCTATTGGCTGTCTGTCCGGAATGGAAGGCGGGGCAGCCGTGCTTACCGGCATTGAACACATAATGAACAGAAATGATTTTCGCGCGGTTGAACAGGCGCTCTCCTTTGTGGCTAAAGCAGCGGACACGGCGCCGGACTCGGTAAAGTTAGTTCTACAGGTAAGGGACGGTAAGAACCCGGTGGCAAGGGCAGTACAGGGCGGTTCTGTTGAGGACTTTATGAGCGTGGAGCTTGCCCAGAGAAAGGATCTGCTTTACCCTCCTTTTGCAAGGCTTGCGTTTGTGACTTTGAGCGGGAAGACTGAAGAAGAGCTTAAGGCCGCGCTCCTGTCTTTCGGTTCCGCGCTTGAAAAAAACAACTTAGACGGTGTAGAGGTTCTTGGCCCGCTTGAACTTGGAAAGTCGTTCGGAGGCTACAGATCACAGTACCTTCTGCGCTCTTCGAAAGGCGTCGGGAGACTTATAAAAGCGGCAAAACAGGTCTTCTTTCTCGATAAGAAGTTTCGAGCGAGAATGCTGGATGTTAATATTATATAGATGGTCAGATGGTCAGAAGCTTAGAGGATTAGAAACGTAAAACGGGGGGATGAAGTGAAAAACGCCATTAAGGGTAATCAGCAAAAGAAAAACAGAAACTTGCCGCTTTTTGCATGTGTACTTATATGCCTTATTGCTATTTTTTATCCGCAAAGAGTCAAATCAGCACTCATAGATGACCTTATCTGTCCTGATTCTGAGGTCAGGAAAAAAGCGCTTTATCGGTTTGATTCCTCCGACGCGTCCTCAAAAGAGGAAATAATCGCTAGGCTTATCGAAAGATCCTTTAACAAGGGTAATGAGCAGTATGACTATGCGCTCGAAGACCTTAAAGCTATGGGAGCCCAGGCTATAGGCCCGGCTATAAGAACAATAAATGATATTAATCTTGCGGAAAGAGATCCGTGGGTAGCAGTTTGTCTCAACTCCGGGAAAGCAGCTGTACCGGAACTCAAGAAATATTTGGGTTCGGACGAGTTACACTCTCTCGCTGCGGCCTCCTTGCTTCTGAGGGTTGATCCGGAAATGCGCGAGGCTGCCGCTTTCATTTCAAAAAAACTTAAGGAATCCAAGACAGATAAAACGACTTTATTCTGCCTGCGGGCTTTAAGCTTGGAGACCTCACCCTCCGAAACAGAACTGCAAAGCATAATTGTCAGGCTTAAAAGTCCTGACAGTATAAGAGCTGTCGCGCTTAGTTGTCTTGACAATTTCGGGACAAAAGCCTCCTTAGCTATTCCGGAAGTTCTAAAAGTACTAAAGAGCGAAAAACAGGAAGGCAGAATATTGCCGCTCAAAGTGCTGGGCAATTGCAAGGAAGCGGCCTATGAAGCCGTACCTTATCTTTATGAGTTGGCGGCAATTGATGATATCGTCCTCCGGCTCAATGTCTTGCGGGTTATCGGCGAGATCGGAGTTGATCCAAAAGGTTCACTTCCCGTCCTCGAGGCTTCGCTTAAACACGAGGATGAGTTTGTTAGGGCGGCTGCCGCCGAAGCGGTGGGACGATTCGACAGGAAAGCATTCGGGGCTGTGCCGGTTCTTTCTGAAGCTCTTATGTCAAGCAAGCTGCTTTATACTCAGGATAAAATAATTGCGGCGCTAAGGGCTGTTGGAACAGAAGACGCGCTCGCAGCTGTTAACAGGTTTAGGAAGGAAGTAAGACAAAAGAAGAAATGAACGGAGATAGTATGATAACTATCCAAGATTATGTTTATAGGATGAGGGGTTTTGCCGGTAAACCTTTTATTTCCTGGAACGAAGGCGGAACCGGAGCTTCAATTGACTTCGGTCAGGCTGCGGAAATTGTCAATTCCTACTCAAAGGGGTTCCTTGAACTTGGCCTGTTACCCGGCGACAGGGTAGCCGTATTTTCAGATAATATCCCTGAATGGATCCTGATTGTGCTTGGAATAAATAATGCCGGGTTGGTAGATGTGCCGCGCGGCGAGAACTCAGATGAAGAAGAGATCAGGTATATTATTGAACACAGCCGTTCCAGATTAGTGATAGCTGCTGATGAGACTATAGCAAAAAAAGCGGCAAAATATGCGCACTCACAGGTTCTGGGTCTTTACACCGTAAAAAAAGCGATTGGCCTAAAGCATGTCTCGGAAATTAGCGGAATAGGCGCTATTAGCAATGTTAAAATCCCGCTTGTCTCCGGCAGTTCTTCCTGCAGCATAATCTATACCTCCGGAAGCACAGGCGCTCCAAAGGGAGTTGAACTTTCGCATTACAATTTTACTGAAAACGCCGAGGCCTGTACCAGAGCAATCAAGATTAATTCTGCCGATAAATTCCTATCGATTCTGCCGGCGTGGCACGCTTTCGAAAGGATGGTAAAGCTCTTCGCGCTTTCAAGAGGTTGTGAAACCTTCTATTCATCGCCTAAGACCCTTCTAAGAGATTTGAAGGAGCAGGAACCTACTATTGTGGCCTCCGTTCCGAGAGTTTGGGAAGCCGTCTACAGCGCCGTAATGAGAAAGGCGGGTGAAAGGGGCAAGCTGAGGAAAGCTGTTTTCGAGTTTGGCGTCAAGTCGATTATTGATTCCGAAAAGAATAAAAAAGCGTTTCACACCTCCCGGTTAATAGGGCCGCTGGTGAAACCGTATTTCGATAAAAAAGTATTTTCAGAAATACGAGCACAGCTTGGAGGCAGATTCCGTTACGGCGTTTCAGGCGGCAGCAAGCTGCCTGCACATATAGATGATTTTTTTGCGGCGGCCGGAATTGAGTTGATAGAAGGTTATGGCCTTACGGAAACTTCCCCCGTGCTCGCGGCGCGCCGTCCCGGCTCAGCAGCTCTTTATACCGTAGGACCGCTTCTGGACAATGTCAGCGGCAGGATAATAGATCACGAGACCGGCAAGGAAATGCCGGCAGGCTGCGAAGGAATACTATACGTAAAAGGTCCGAATGTAATGAAGGGGTATTATCGCGATTATGAAAATACGCGTAAAGTTCTTGACGGTGAAGGCTGGTTGGATACAGGAGACCGCGGATATTTTGACCCGGCCGGCAACCTGGTTATAACAGGAAGGGAAAAAGATATTGTAGTCCTGTCTAACGGTGAGAATGTAAATCCCGTTAAGATTGAAGAGCGACTTGCTAAAAGCGAGTTCATTGAGAGTATACTTATAACAGGACATGATTGGAAGCATATAGGCGCGCTGATAGTTCCGCACTTTGAAAAGCTTAAGGTTTGGTGCCTTGCGGCAGGTGTTAAATACAATGAAGAGAATCTCACTTTGACGCTCACAGAACCGCAGGTAAGGGAATTATTCAGGCAGGAAATAAGAAATTACATAAACCCTAAAGAAGGATTTAAGGAATACGAACTGGTTCGTGAGTTTAGGCTGTTGCCTGAGTCTTTCCTGGTAGGGAGAGAACTGACGGCCACACTAAAAATGAAGAGAAGGGTTATAGTTGAAATCTATTCGGAATATGTCAAAAACATGGGTGAAAGGGTAAATAAGGTTTTATAATTCTCTGTTTTTTAGCACTCAAGGAACGCCGGAGCAAAGATGAGAAGTTTCGCAATAAGCCTTGTGACCGTCCTCCTGCTTTTTACAATAAATACGGCTTTCGGGCAAACCTTTCATCAAATAGGGCTTTCCGGCGGCGGCGCCACCTATTATCCGGCTATTTCTTCTGTAAATAAGAACTTAATGTTCGCGAGTTGCGATATGTCAGGTTTCTATAAAAGTCAGGATGCCGGCGGAAGCTGGAGTCTTATTGATTTTCATCAGCTAAACAGCTGCAATAAATGTTATCCTGCTTTTGATCCGACGGACCAATCAAAAATATATACTGCCTCAAATGCAATTCTTAAATACAGCAGTGACACAGGAAGCACCTGGTCTACCGTGCGTTCGTATTCCCCGGATAGCGCGATTTACAGGATATACGTCGACCCGTTTAACTCCGGAGTTGTCTACGCCGGGACTAACGCTGCAATATATAAAAATGCCACGAAATGCACTGACATCACGGATTCAGCCTCAGCCATTGGTTTTTATATATCCAACTCAGGCTCGAAGTACGAATTCGCTGCAACATCAAAAAACATCTGGCGCTCAGGCAACGACGGCGGAAACTGGGCTGTTAAAAGCCCGGCCGGCCCTTCAGGCCTAAACAGTTTCTGCGGCGGAAGCAACGGCGCTACAACACGGCTGTACTGTACGGGAACTGACGGAAAAGTTTATGTTTCTATCAACAACGGTGATAACTGGGCTGCCGCCTCAACTTCAGGAATACCTTTGACTGACAGAGGTTATCTGTATTCGGTTGTCTGTGCTGAAACCAATCCTGATATTGCTTACGCTATGGTAAATAACCCCGCAGTTTCCTGGGACCTGAATATTTACAAGACTTCAGACGGCGGGAGCACCTGGACCAATGTTTTCATTGCTAATCCTTTTGCGTGGCAGTCAAGCCCGCCGGCGGATCCGCCGGGAGACAATGTGACGCTCGGTTGGCAGGCCTATGATGAACCCGGCTGGAACAGCACTTTTACTTACGGTTTTTATGTCTGCAGAACTGACCCTAATTATGTGATAGGGGCAGGAGGCGGAGAGGTTTACCTGACAACCGACGGAGGCGTTAGCTGGAACGGAGTCTATGTCAAATACGCCGACACCGGCACGCGCGGAAAGCATAAGAAATGGCAGAGCAACGGATTGAATGTTACAACTGTCTGGAATTATTACATACATCCTTTTGATTCGACTAAACATTATATCTGCTATACGGACATAGGGCTGGCTCAGAGCAATGACAGCGGCCTGACCTGGTTTTCTTCTTGGACCGGAACTCCTTTTCCTAATACTTTCTACGACCTGGCTTTTGACCCGAATTCACCTGCCATAATCTATGGAGCCGGCTCGGCAGATCACGACATTCCCACCGGCTGGGGGCAGTCACAGGACACTCCGGATTATCCGGGCGGTCCCGTCATAAGCACCGATTATGGCAAGAGCTGGGCGGCAATGAGCTTCTCAGGTTTGACGACGAAGATCTGGACCCAGGGCACCTATCCGTATCCCTGCACCGGTATAGCGGTGGATGCCGCCGGAACAGCCCTTTATATAACTCAATACGGCGATGGAGTTTATAAATCCGTAAAGGCCGGAGGTCTTTGGGGCGCCTGGACCAAATTAAACGTTCCTGCGATAAACAATAATAATCATTATTATAAAATAAAAATCCATAAGGACGGCACGATATTTGCAGGTGTGGTCGGGAGGATAACTTACAGCGGGGGAACGTGGGGGTCCGGCAGCTGGCAGACTCCTGATGCCGGCGCGGTTTATGTGTCCAAGAACGGCGGCACCACATGGAGTAATATCGCTCAGAATGTGTATTCCGGAGGTCCGCTCTTCAATACAAGGCTTTTCGAAGCAGATCCGGAGAATAGCAATATTGTTTATCTATGCGCCGCCGCCTCGCGGAACGGTTCTGATTACGGAGTGTATAAAACAGCCAACGGCGGAGTTTCCTGGACCAAGTTCACTTTTACAGGCACATATAATCAAACCTACGGAATGGCCACGCCGGAAACCATCAGCATTGACCCGTCTAACACTTCTGTGCTCTACCTTTCCTCAAATGACAACAGCCTTTGGAAGAGTCCTGACGGAGGCATTACCTGGTCAGCTATTTCTTTCCCGTTTCTTCCAATTGATAATGTCCGTGTCGATCCGGCAAATAACTGCATTTATGTATGCTCATATGGCAGCGGGGTTTGGACGAACTCGCAGGGAGTTGCGCCGCCGCCGCCGGATGGAACCATACCAATAAATCCTGTAGTTTTTCCAAACCCTTTCAAGCTTTTAGGAAGCGGGAGCGTAAGGATTGCAGCAATTCCGGTTCGGCCAACAGCCGTTGAGATCTACAACAGCAGCGGAGCGCTAGTCAGAAGACTGACAACTTTCTCGTCTGATTCGAACGGGTTTTTCACTATTTGGGACGCAAAGAACGGAAATGGAGATACGGTTGCGCGGGGAATCTATCTCTATTCAATAATAACCTCTTCGGGGAATAAGACCGGAAAGATAGGCGTAATCAAGTAAAAGCCGGTGAAGAAATATTCCAAAGAAAAATGCTTTTGTGATAAAATATAAAGCAGTCTAAAAGTCATAATGCAATCAATCTTCATGTTATGTCTGTGCTAAGCGGCTAAAATCACCGATAGGTAATGCGCGCGCCGCGTAGTCAAGGAATTATGAAGAAAGTTCTCTTGCTGTTGCTTCTAATAACGGCGCCTCTGGCAGCCGGCAAACTTAAGGTATTTACGACAATTTTTCCTGTTTATGACCTTTCAAGGCAGGTCGGCGGAGAACTTTGTGAAGTATCAATGTTGATACCTCCGGGCACAGAAGCGCATTCTTACGAACCAACACCTAAGCAGATAGCCGGGCTTGGCAAATGCGACCTTCTGATTTACACCAATCCGTATATGGAACCGTGGATAGCGAAGGCAGCGCGGGGGGCAGGGATGAAGCCGGGGGATATAGTAAATTCCTGCGAGAATATTGTTCTGCTGAGCGCAACCAAAGGGGAAGAGCCTGATCATCAGGCTTATGAGGGAAAAGACCCTCACGCCTGGCTGGACATCGGGAATGCCGCGAAGATGACGGAAAATATTGCCTTGGCTTTTGAGAGAAAGGATCCTGCAAACGCCGCGCAGTACCGCCGCAACGCGAAGGCCTATGAAAAAGCGCTCTTTGAGTTTGATGCTGCGGCTAAAAGAGCTATCTCGGGCTTTAAAAAGAAGAACTTCTATTTTGCGGGGCATTTTGCCTACGGCTATTTCGTAAGCCGCTATGGACTGAGCTACACATCTCCTTTTAAGGGCTTTTCTCCTGACGCGGAACCTACGCCTAAAGCTCTCGCGAAGATGTCAGATGAGATAAAAAAGGACGGAGCAACCGTTATTTACAGGGAAGAGCTGCTTTCCTCTAGGCTGGCAGACGCTCTTGCAGCCGAAGGCGGTCTGACTGTGCTTGAACTCTCGGCTGCTCATAACGTTTCCAAGAAGGAACTGGCTAAAGGTTTAACCTTGCTGTCTATCCTGCGCAGTAATCTTAGTAATCTTGAACGGGGGCTAAAGTGAGCGTTGTTGATTTCAAGAAGGTAACATATATCGCTTCCGGTAAAGCGGTCTTAGATAATATTAGTTTTACGGTCTCTGAAGGCAATTTTGTCGGTATTGTCGGCCAGAACGGCAGCGGGAAGACGACTCTCATTAAGACTCTTCTGGGCTTGTTTAAGCAGGCTTCCGGAGAGGTGAAACTATTCGGGGTTGACCCCGTTCGTTTCAAAGACTGGAGAAAAGTAGGCTATATACCGCAAAAAGTCATTACCGGAGATAACAGATTTCCTCTTACTGTCTCCGAAGCTGTTGGTTTGGGATTGCTTTCAGGAATGAAAAACCCAAAAACGTTAAACTCTGCGGGCAGGGCCAAAGTTTTAGCTACGCTAAAAGCCCTTGATATAACTGAAATAGCGGAGAAACTCGTTGGAAGGTTATCGGGAGGGCAGCAGCAGCGTGTGATGTTGGCCAGGGCTCTTGTGAATGACCCGGAACTTCTCGTGCTGGATGAACCGACAGCTGCGCTCGATGTCTCGGCGGGAGAAGCTTTTATGAAATTAATCAGAGACCTCAACGAAAAAAGGAAGGTCACGGTTCTTTTGGTAACCCACGATATCGCAAACATAGGCAAATACGCCGATAAGATGCTCTATATCGATAATAAGATGGTTTTTTATGGCACCTTTGGGGATTTTTGCATCTCCCCGGATGCGGCGCTTTATTTCGGAAAGTATGCCCAGCACATCATCTGCCACAGGCATGATCACGAAAAGGCGGAAGGAGTCACGCGCGGTGCTTGAAGCTTTACACTACGCTTTTATACAGAAGGCGCTGCTTGCCGGGGCCTTTATCTCGGTGCTCTGCGCCGTCCTCGGGGTATTTCTGGTATTAAAGAAATTCTCGCTTATAGGCGACGGGCTCTCGCACGTTACCTTTTTTTCGATTGCTCTCGGTCTCTTCTTTAAGACCTCACCGCTCTATGTCTCAGTGCCGGTAGTTGCTGTCTCTTCACTCGGCATTCTCAAACTAACGGAGAAGGGGAAAGTCTTCGGCGACACCGCTATAGGAATTGTCTCTTCATTGGGCATAGCGGGAGGAATAATAATTGCCAGTCTCTCCGGCGGGTTCAATGTTGACCTGATGAGTTACCTGTTCGGCAGCATCCTTACAATACAGTGGGCAGAGGTAGCTCTCTCGGTAGCCCTTTCGGCTCTCGTCATCGCTCTGGTTATCTTTTACTATCATGATCTGGTAGCCGCGACTTTTGACGAAGAATCAGCAAAAGTAATGGGTATAAACACCGGGCGAGTGAACAAGGTGCTGGTGCTCCTGACCTCGCTTACAGTGGTTCTTTCGATGCGCATAGTCGGAATTATGCTGGTTTCGAGTTTCCTGATAATCCCGGCGGCTTCTGCCCTGCAGCTGGGGCTTAGTTTCAGGTCGACCATACTGGCCGCTGCTGCTTTCGGTTTTGTTTCCGTCATAAGCGGGATATTTATTTCCTATGCGGCTGATCTTCCGGCAGGAGCTTCTATAGTTATGGTAAGTTTTATACTATTCTGCGCGGCCTTTGGGCTGAGGAAGGTGACCGGAAAATGAGAGAAAAAAATGAAGCCGTAGAGCGTCTCCTGCAGGTTGGCATAGCCCTTTCAAGCATAGAGAACCTTGAGAGCCTGCTTGATCTTATATTGAGGGAAGCTCAGGAATTAATGGGCTGCGACGGAGCTTCAATATTTCTTGTAAAAGAAGAAAAGCTTATCTTTAAGGCAATGCGCTCAGGCACCTATTTCCGGATGTGGGGCGAAGAAAAGACCAGGGCCGTTTTCAAGGCCTTTGAAATGCCTCTCACAAAAAACAGTATAGCAGGGTATGTTGCTTTAACCTCTTCCGGCTTGAATATTCCTGATGTTTCGAGTATTCCGGCAGGAGAACATTACAGATACGATCCTACTCTTGATGAAAAATACGGCTACAGGACGGTCTCTTTGCTGGTTATCCCCATAAAGAATAAGCAGAGCAAAGTCATAGGCGTGTTGGAACTTATAAACGCGATTGTTGAGGAAAAGGTAACGCAGTTTTCTGACGCAGACCGGGAGATCGCGGAATCCTTCTCTTCGCAGGCAGGTGTCGCTATTCAGAACACCAGTCTCACGGAACAACTTCGTGAAGCCAATTTTGACACCATTTTCCGCCTGTCGGTGGCTGCGGAATACAGAGACAAAGAGACCTCCAACCATATCAAGCGTGTAAGCTATTACGCGAGGCTTATAGCGGAAAAACTCAGAATTTGTACCGAGGACTGCACTCTCCTGTTCTGGGCTGCTCCTATGCATGATATTGGTAAACTCGGTATTCCGGATTCTATCCTGCAAAAACCCGGGCCTCTGACTCCTGAAGAGCGAAAAATAATGGAAAAGCATCCGGTAATCGGCGCTAAAGTGCTCAAGGACTCAAAGGTACCGGTCATTTTGAAGTCGAAGGTCGTGGCACTGACACACCATGAAAAATATGACGGCACCGGATATCCCCTGAAAATGAAAGGCAACGCTATACCGGTTGAAGGCCGGATTGTCGCGCTGGCGGATGTATTTGACGCGCTCACGAGCAAGCGGGTTTATAAAGCGCAGATGCCTGAAGAGCAGGCGCTTAAGATTATGAAAGAAGGCAGGGGCGTTCACTTTGATCCGGAAATGCTGGATTGCTTTCTTGGGAATCTGCCGGCTGTGCGGGAAATCAGAGACAGGTTTGAGGATAAGCCGGAAGATTTTGACAAGCTCAAGGATGTCGGGAACGAAGACCTGAGCGAATTGCTTAAATAATTAACTGTTCATCGGAGGCACTGTGAAAGCAATTGTAACCGGAGGCGCCGGATTCATCGGCAGCTGCCTGATAGCAAAACTCAACGCGGAAGGCGTTGATGACATAATCGCAGTAGACCGGATAGGTTCGTCAGCAAGCTGGAAGAATCTTACGGGCAAGCGGATAAGCGACTATCTCGACATAGACGCCCTTCCGGAATACTTGAAAACGAATAAACCCGGGCTAATATTGCATATGGGAGCCTGTTCGGCAACAACTGAGACGGATGTCTCATATTTAATGGAGAATAACTACCGCTATACCAGAATGCTCGCGGAATACTCGGCGGAAAAAAAAGTTCACTTCCTGTACGCTTCTTCGGGAGCTACTTATGGGGACGGGAAATGCGGGTATAGCGATTCGAATGAAGTTTCAGCCAGGCTGAAGCCGCTGAATGCCTACGGGTACTCAAAACAACTTTTTGATCTTTTCGCCATAAATTCGGGTCTTGATAAGAAGATTACCGGCTTTAAATTCTTCAATGTTTTCGGGCCAAATGAATATCACAAAGGCGATATGCGCAGTGTTATAGCAAAGGCGTACCCCTCCATACTTGCCGGAGAGAAGATGAAACTTTTCAAGTCTTACCTGGAAGATTACAAGGACGGCGAGCAAAAAAGGGATTTTGTTTATATTAAAGACGCCGTTGAAATGGTTTGGTATTTCATTGAGCATCGAGAGAAGAAAGGAATCTTCAATGTAGGGACAGGAAAGGCGAGAAGCTGGAATGATCTCGCGAAAGCTATGTTTTCTGCAGCCGGAAAGGCGCCTCAGATAGAATACATAGAGATGCCTGAAACTCTCAGGGATAAATATCAGTATTTCACGCAAGCTGACATTTCAAAACTGCAAGAGAGCGGCTGCGCTCATAAATGTATGGAGCTTGAAGAATCTGTAAAAGATTATGCGTCCTATCTTGCAACCGGCAGATATATCTAATAGGCGCGAAAGCAGTGTTAACGGGAGGTTAATTGGCTAAATATTTCATTTCCGGGGGCTCGGGATTCCTGGGTGTAAACCTTATCAGATACCTTTTGGATAAAGGGGAAGAGGTTGTTTCCTACGATGTTCTGCCTTTCGATTACCCTGATGCAAAGGACAGGATTACTCATATAGTCGGTGACATAAGGGACACGGGACTTACGGCGAGGTCAATGCAGGGCTGCGACATAGCGGTTCACACTGCTGCCGCGCTTCCGCTCTACAGCAGCCGCGATATCATGACCACCGATGTTGACGGCACGAGGAATATGCTCAGCGGAGCTTTTAGTAACGGCATCAAACGGTTTGTGCACATTTCTTCTACCGCAGTGTACGGTATTCCTGACCATCATCCTCTGCTCGAAAACGATAAGCTTGAAGGCGTGGGGCCTTACGGAAAGGCCAAGATACTTGCCGAAGAACTCTGTCTTGAATACAGAAAGAAGGGGATGTGCGTCCCGATAATCAGGCCTAAGTCTTTTGTGGGGCCTGAACGTCTTGGGGTTTTCGCGCTCTTTTATGACTGGGCCAAGGATGGGCGGGGCTTTCCTATGATTGGGAGCGGCAATAACCGCTATCAGCTCCTGGATGTCTTTGACCTTTGCGCTGCCATCTATCTGGCTGCAACCAAAGAGGAAAGCATAGCTAACGATACTTACAACATCGGGGCTAAAATATTCACGACGATGAAAGAAGATTACCAGGCTGTACTGGACAAGGCCGGATTCGGGAAGAAGATAAAGGGTTTTCCTGCCTGGCCGTTAATAGCCGCGCTCAGAGTGCTGGAATTCTTTAAACTCTCTCCGCTTTATAAATGGGTATACGAAACGGCTTCAAAGGATTCTTTTGTTTCAATTGAAAAGGCCGAGAAGAAACTCGGTTTTGCTCCTAAATTCTCTAATAAAGACGCCCTGCTCAGGAACTATGAATGGTATCTTTCCAACCTTAAGAGCTTTGAAGGGAAGGAAGGGGTTTCGCACCGCGCTCCCTGGAAACAAGGGGTTCTTGGATTTGTAAAACTGCTTTTCTAACCCAAAATCAGCCCGCCGCTAAAAAGGAAGAAATGATAAATGACTTTAAACTTTCATAAAGAAGCTGAACGGATACTCTCTCTTGAAACGAAGAGCCGCGTGAATACTCTCGGCGGCTACGGACCTTCCGGCGAAGTGATCTACGAGAAACACCCCTTCGGGTGTCCTTCTACGCTTATGACCAGCCGCGACAACGGCAAAGCCGTCTTTATGACAAACGGTTCGGTATCCTTTGAGGTCAAAACAAAAGAAGGAATGGAAGTCACCGTGCTAGCCGGCAGTTTCGACTCGAACGAAAAACACGAGACGGGCGCCCCTTCGGCAAATATCTGGCTCTCTCTCGAGGCGGGAAAAAAACAGCGGATAACCTCATTAATAAACCCTGGCTGCAACCTTAACTGCGCCCCCGTGTCTATGAAGACAGTCAAAATAGGCGACCCCGGCAGGGCTATGTGGTATGCCTATGAATTTAGGACAGAGACCGGTGATCGTTTTAGCACGGCAGTAAAATATTCTTTTATAGCCTCAAAACACGGCCCGGCCTTTATTCGACAGGGATATATAAAAAACCTCGGGAAAAAACAGCTTAGGGGAGACCTTTGGGCGTATTTCAACATGCAAGGAACTCAGAAATTTGTCTACAATAAGGCGCTCTGGTATGACACGGGGATGGCCGTCACTCCGGGAGAGACTGTGGTTTCCTGCCGCGTTCCTTACACCGAGATACTTCAACTGAAACGTGTTTCCGGGAAAGCAAGCGGCGGCATAATCATAAAAGAAGCCACCTGCGATTACACGGGTTTTATAGGTGACTCCTCTGCTTTCGCGCTTCTTCCGCAGGCCGTGCTAAAGGGAAGAATATTAAACGCTTCCGGCAGGAACTTAAACAGGTTTTCTGTCCCGACAGTATCTGCAGTCAGGGCTGTCTTTAACCTGGCGCCCGGGAAAAGCGGTGTTTTTGAAGAGAGTTTGCAATACATGACCGATCCCGGTATTGTCGCGAGCTTTAAGTCAGGCTCTTCCTGTCGTTATCCGGGATATAAAAATGTTGAGAAGGCGTTTTCTTCAGCCGCCAAAAAACTTCTCAAGACCACTCTTGATGCCCGACGCCTCATAAATGGAAAAAAGCCGTCCGCTGAGGGCTCAAGGCCGGCCTTTGAAATAGAATTCCCGGAGTCCGGGGTGGTTACTGAATATGCAAGGTCTGTTTGGACCGGTGTACAGGAGCTTTACGAGAACTGCAGAGCGCATGGTTCTATGCTTGCAGATGGAATTGAGCTTGGTACCAGAGACCGCGGTCAGGATATGTGGCCAAAGATGAAGGAAGACGCCGCACGCGTCAGAATTGACCTGATCCATGCTCTAAGTTTCAGGTATGTCACGGTAAAGCACGGACATAAATGGTCAGTGCCTCTGACCAGGTTAGAGAAACTGCACGGCATGTTCCCGCGTCAGTTCCCGAGCCGGTGGTTTGATAGGTCAAAGGCCGTGATGAATGATAACCGCCCATATAATGACAGCGCGGTATGGCTTTTGAATTCTCTAAGGAAATATGTCAATGAAACCGGAGACCTTGGAATCCTTGAAGAAAAAGTAAAGTGCGTGCGGCTTACAAATCCGGAGCAGCCTGAACAATCCGGAATAGCCGGACTTGATGAAACCCTTAGCATTGCCGAAACAGTTCTTGAGATACTTGAAGGCTATGGGCGCCACGCCAAAGATTCTCCTTACGGGATGGTCCAGATGATGTACGGCGACTGGTGCGATCCTGTGGATATGATGGGCACTTCAATTCCGGGAGACTCTTCAACTAGAGGAAAAGGACGGGGAGTCAGCGTCAGATTGAGCGCGCATGTTTTTAACAGTATGGTTGAGTTTATAGACATTTTCGGCTCCAAAAGTATTACCGGCAAGGCGTCCGCTGACTTCAGGACGCGAGTAGAGAAACTCAAGCAGACCGCAAACGGGATCCGGAAAAACATTATCAGCTTCGGCTGGGAAGGCGGAAAGCTGGGGGCTTTTCTTGACGCGATTCACGAGTTCAGGAAAGACGGGACAATACCGGACTATGCTGCCGGAGAGACAGGGTACACGATAGGCTCGCTGAAAGACAGGGAATTTGACGGGATTGAACGCCGCGAGCTGCTTACACAGGCGCACTGCATTCCCTTACTGATGAAAAAGAGGGGATACCTGGAGGAAGTAAAGAATGGCTCGGGCATGCTTAAACAGTTGCTGCGTACGGTTGACGCAGTCCTCTACGACAAAGAATTAGGTTTCAAACTCTTCAGTCCCCCTATCTCAAATGACGTAAATTCTTTGAAACTTGTGGGCCGGATGGGAATGATACCCGCAGGAACCGCAGAAAACGGAGAGTACCACCACGCCCAGCTGATGATGGATTTCTTCAGGCTGAGTGTGCCCGGAGAGGCAGACACCGTCTGGTCGCAATTTAAGGCCATTATTTCGGCAACCAGAGATGAGTCTCTTGGCGGACCTTTTGATATGCCGTCAACTTCCTACGCGTCTGATCCGGATGATCCACATTATGGTAAGGGAATGTATTTCGGGCTCTCAGGTTCCACGGACTGGATTATAGAGTTCCTGCAGGAAATAGCCGGGGTCAGGCTCTCCCTGAATGATTCCGGCAGTCCGGCGATAGAGGTTAAGCCGAGGCTTCCGGCTGAACTTAAAGGCAGGTTGGTCTTTAGAAGAATAATTCACAAGGCGGCAGGAACCGGGTTTGAAATGATACCGTTAGAACTGAAGATATCGAGCGCGAGCGGCCTGACTGAAAAAATGAAGTCAGTGAAAATTAACGGGAAATCGTGTGAGAGGGCTGTTGTTGAATCGTTAAAAGGTGTCAAAGAGGTCAAAATTGATATTATTTACTGCTGATTGGCTAAGCGCAGGTAATGAGTTATAATATGAAATTGCTAAAAGAGCAGGAAATTGCTATAATTCAACAGCGCGCCCTTAGCTCAATTGGATAGAGCGTCTGACTACGGATCAGAAGGTTGCAGGTTCAACTCCTGCAGGGCGCATATAAAGCTAAGAGCAAACAACGGACGTTAAATTATAAAACAGGTCTTTAACCGGTACGAGGAGAGCGCATGAAAAAGATAATTACGGTTTTTCTGATGCTCCTGTCGGTCTCAGTCATTGCCCAAACAGCGGATGATTTCTTCAAGCGCGGTATTGAGGCGGCGCACCACGGCCAACCGGATAATGCCATAGAAAACCTTAAGAAGGCGCTGGAACTTTCCCCCGGCCTTGCCGATTATCACCTGAATCTCGGTGTCCTGTATGCCAATAAAAAAGATTATGACAATGCGATTTTGGAGATTAGGGCTTCAATTAATGCCAATCCCTCAAACGTAATGGCACATTATGTGATGGCCCTGCTTATGGAAAAGAAAAGGGAGAGAGAAAAAGCTGTCTCGGAGTGGGAAACTGTTCTAAGGCTAAAGCCTGCTGATGACCTTCAGAATACCGCGGAGAAGCATATAAGACACCTAAAAGAGCGTATGAATGAAAGGGCTCAATAGATGAAAAAAATCATTCTTGTTTGCCTGTCGCTCTTTATGCTCTTAGGCTGCGCCGTGAGATATTCCGTGAAGAAAGGGTACGATTTTACAAAAGTCAAACGCATAGCAGTGTGCGAGTTTTCGGGCACCTCCGTTCTTGCAAATTCAGGTGATATAGTAGCCGATGAGTTTGTGCTGCAGATGATAGAGAAAGGGTACAATGTTATAGAGCGCAGCAAGGTGAATCTTTTGATCAGAGAAAGGAATCTTGATTCTACGGATTATGGAAGGCTCGGCAAGTTGTTGGGCGTTGATGCGATACTTACCGGCTCGGTAACCAAGTATGCGGAAGATGCAAGCCGAATGATTTATTATACCGATTCCAGCGGGGTATTGCGTTCCGAGGCAACTATTTCACGCGCTGTTGTAGGCGTCTCAGCCAGATTGATAGACGTTAATACCGGTGAAGTCGTATGGACCGCCAGGAATGATGATGAAGCGTTCGATATTCAGAATGCCGTGAGCTTTGTGGTAGCGGGCTTGCTGGATTCCTTCAAAGCTATAAAACTGCAATAATTCGGGAAAAAATGGACAAACTGCGATTTTACAACTGGTTGCGCCTGATCGGAATATTCCTTTCCATTCTTTTCTTATTATATCTTGCCTATATTATGCGTGAAGTGCTTATGCCTTTTTTTGTCGCTGCTCTAATCGTGTACATATTAAACCCGGTTGCCGATTATTTTGAGGGCAGAGGGCTTAGAAGAAGCGCCGTAGTTACCGTGCTCTTTCTTTCGCTTATCGCTATAATAACAGTAGGTGTCTGCCTCTCGTGGGGTTCTCTAATGGGCGAGTTTGATTATCTTAAAGTCAACCTGCCCAAATACCTGCTAAGCATTAAAGGTTCGCTCCTGCAAACTGCGGGCATGCTTGAGAAACGGTTGGACTTTTTGCCGAAGGGTTTCTTTTCCGTAATCATAGAGGATAAATTTAAACAGAACCCCGGCAGTGTCATCTCGGCTGCTCCCGGCCTTATAATTTCCGCCGTTGGCTTTATTATGTCTTCCATAATAGTTCTTTTTACCGTCTTCTTTTTACTTAAAGACGGCAAGCTGCTGCGCAAGAGCCTTATACGCGCGGTACCAAATCGCTATTTTGAAATAACGCTTACAATCCTTGACGAGGTTAATACCGCTGTGGGAAATTACATCCGCGGCCAGATTACGGATTGCTTAATCATCGGTGCGCTTTCTACAATAGGGCTGGCGCTGATCGGCTTTAAGTACGCCATCCTGGTCGGGGCTATCGTCGGCCTCATGAACATGATTCCGTATCTTGGCCCGCTTACCGGAATGATAGCCGGTTTTATGATGGCCCTAATTGACGGGAATTCCCTGCCGATGGGTTTGAGAGTATTGCTTATCCTTTCTATAGTAAAATTAATAGACGATGCGCTGGTAAATCCGATGGTTGTCGGAAGTTCCGTTGAACTCCATCCGCTGGTAGTTATATTGTGTATTGCGGTCGGAGAAGCGTTACTCGGAGTTGTTGGTATGCTTATAGCAGTTCCTGTCTTCTGCGCGCTCAAGGCTACATTTGAAGTTCTGCATAAGGGCTTAATAACCTACGGTATCTGGGAAGGGCAGGGAGCGGAGACGGCAGGAAAATGACCCACGAAGATTTCATGCTTGAAGCTCTAAAAGAAGCCCGGAAAGGCAACGCGAAAGGTGAAGTCCCGGTAGGCGCTGTCATTGTGCTTCAAGGAAAAATAATTGCCAGGGCGCACAGCCTTGTCCGCAGTAAGAAAGACCCCACGGCTCACGCCGAGATACTCGCGATCAGGAAGGCAGCCGTTAAAAATAAATACGAAAGGCTTAACGGCGCTGATATGTATGTAACACTTGAACCTTGCGCCATGTGCGCAGGGGCCATGGTGCTCTCGAGGATAGAACGGCTGTATTTCGGCGCAAGCGAACCGAATACAGGAGCTGCCGGAAGCGTTTTTAATGTAGTCTCAGATCCGCATCACAATCACAGAATAAAAACCTTCAAGGCTGTGCTTGAGTCTGAAAGCAGCGAGCTGCTTAGAGGCTTCTTCAAAGATAAGAGGAAGAAATGAGAACCAAAACCGCGGCATACACCGGAGCGGGGTTGCTCATAGCGGCTCTTTCATTCTATCTGCTTACCGTCTGTCCGGTAGTCTATGTGGGTGATACCGGCGAACTGGTTTCGGCGGCCTATACTCTGGGTATACCGCATCCTCCGGGCTATCCTCTATTCTGTCTTTCCGGCAAAGCCCTGACCTGCCTGCCTGCCGGGAGTATTGCTTTCAGAGTGAACCTGCTTGCCGCTTTAATGGCAGCGCTCGCTGTCTTGATGTTCTTCCTGCTTTCAAAAAGAGTTTTTAAAGTTGAGGGAAACTTTAAGGTACTCCTTCTGTTGCTCCTTAGCTTTGTTGCAGCCTCTTCAAGAGTATTCTGGAACCAGTCCGGCATGGCAAAAGGCGCCCTCTATACTATGACTGCATTTTTGCTCCTATCCTCGGTCTTTGCTTTGGAAGCGTGGAGAAAAAACGGCAGGAATAAGCACTTTATTGTTGCCGCTTTTCTGGCAGGTCTTTCTGTTGTAAGCCATCAGACGGCGCTGGTCTTTCTTCCGGCCTTTGCAATTTACACGGTTTTTATCTCCATTGAAAAGAAAACTCACTATACGGTTTTTATTTTGGGAGCGGCTGCGTTCTCGGCCGGCCTTTCCGTATTCTTTTACCTTATGCTAAGCGCGGCCGGCTACCCTGCCGTAAACTGCGGCAATCCTTCAACTATTCAGGGAATGCTGCAGCATGTTCTGCGCTCGCAATACGGCGGGCTTACGAAATACCCCAGATCCTTCGAACTCTTTGCTCAAGAATTGAGAGCCTGTTTTATAATCTTTACGGCGCAGTTCCCTGTTTGGGTCCTATTTCTGCCGTTCTTAGGTATTCTAGTTTCATGGAGAAAGCAGCTGCCCCTGCGCTTACTTTCCGCGATTATTATAACAGCCCTCGTTTTCGGACTAATGCTCGGCACTGTCTATGATATTACGGCGGCGATGCTGGAGACTACTGCGGTTTTTATGCTCCCGGCTTATTTCTTCCTGTGGCTCTGGGCATATCCGGGAGCCGAAAAACTGCTTGGAGACAAGAAACCGGTCTATCTGAAGCTTCTTCTCTTGCTGCTTGCAATTTCTGCCGTGTTTTACAATGTCTGCGTAAACGGCTCCTATAATGATAAGAGCTCCAATCTCATGGCCGAGAGATATGCGGTTGACACGCTCAGGTCATGTCCCCGTGATTCGGTTATCTTTATGTCGGAAGACAGTCCTATGTATCAGTTGCTTTACGCGAAGACGGTGAACGGAGCTAGACCGGATGTTAAGATAGTCGATGAGACAGCAACGGCTTTCAGGACGGTCCTTAGAGAAAGCGACAGAGGTGTTGTTTTTAAGGGTGAAGTATTAAGGCGGGCCTCGGAATATATGCAGAGCGCGCTTAAGAACGGAATACCTGTACTTTGCACCTCGGAAAGCTCCTTCCTTAACACAAGCAAGTCGGAGCGAACTCCTTCAGGGCTGCTGTATTTGATGAAAGGCCCTAATATGCGTTCCGGACCCGTAACGGATTTTTGGGAGAACTGCGAGATCCCGGAACCTTCGCCAAAAAGCGATGTCTTTAACAAAGACATGTACGCCCGGTATCATTTCATGAAGGCGGAAAGCCTCTTTGAGCGCGGAAATAAAAAAAGTTTTATTGAGGAAATGAAAAAAGCGGAAAGTCTCTCTCGGGATATGGACTGGGTCCGTTCAGAGATGGCTATCATTTACGGAAACAGAGGATTTAAGGCAGAGAGCCTCTCAGCCTATGAGTCAGCCGCGGCTCTTTTTAGGAATTCTGCCGAAAGAAGGAATAACCTCGCTAATGCCTACCTTGCCGCCGGGCGGATAGCCGAAGCCACAAAGGAATTTGAAGCCGCCTGCGCTCTGGATAAGAACCTCGCAGCGCCTCGTCATAATCTCGGCAATGCCTATCTCGCGGCCGGAAAGAGAGAAGAGGCGCGAGCTGTTTACGAAGAAGCCGCGCGGCTTGGTCAGAAGGAAAGCCTTGACGCTCTGAATAACCTTGCCGGCGATCTTGAGAAAAAAGGAATGAATGAGCAGGCCTTTCAGGAATACATTCATATACTTGCAATAGACAAAGGATATGTTTTTGCCTGGATTAACGCGGGAAATATATTTTACAGCCAGAACAAGCTTGATGACGCCATCCGCTTCTATTCAAACGCGGCGGCAGTCAGGCCTGATTACCCTGAAGGCTATTTCAATCTTGGAGTTGCGTACTACAAGAAAGGAGACCTTGCCTCGGCTAAGCAGTATTGGCAAAAGACATTGCAGATAGCTCCGGCGCACGCAGGAGCGCTTAATGCGGTTAAATTGGTAAAGTAGACGGTGGACGGATGGCAGTGGACAGCTAGACGATGCACAATGGCTTCTAATAAACCTGCGTAAGAGTATGGAGTGCAACGTCAATGACGTTGCGCTATAGGGTGCATCGTTGCAAATGGCAGATGCTCGGATGTTCGCAAAACATAATTGATGAGAACAACCAGCTACTTTAAAGAACGGAGGGCGGATCGTATATATTCATTCCCAGGATTCTCTTTTAGAAGCCCTTCAAGGAATTCAACGCCGGACTTTGTATCGTTGAGCTGCCTGATAACCATAAGTAGATTAGAGACAGCATCCTTGTAGTTTGGGTCAAGCCTGACCGCGGTTTTATAGGCAGAGGATGCGTCTTGAAACCGTCCGAGACTGTAAAGCGAAGCCCCGACCGCGTTCCAGCCGTAAGCAAAATTCGGGTTTAAGGCCACAGTTTTCGCGTAAAAGTCGAGAGCCCGCTTGAAATCACCTGTCCCGAAAAAAGTATTTCCCAGCGCGTAGTAAGCATCGGTGTATGTGGGATTTAATTCAACGCATTTGGTGAAACAGTTCTCGGCTTCCTTAATATTCTTTTTTGCCAGGTGAGTCACTCCGAGATTGAAGTAGGACTTGAAGTATTTGCCGTCAAGCTCTATCGCTTTTTGGTATTCCGCGATGGATTCGTCAAGTTTGCCTGCTCCGTAGTACGCGGTCCCAAGATTATTGTACAGGTCGGCCGAGACAGCCCCGCCCTTAATGACATTCTCGTAGAAGGGGATTGCTTTGTCGGGCGATATTCGCGCGACGGCCTGCCCGATAGAGTTCTGGATCATGGGACTGTCGTAGGAAGTGTCCATTGCTTTCAGGTATTCCTGCATTGCGTCTTTTGAACGCCCCTGCGCGGCGAACTGGTCTCCGTTCGTCATATAATACTGCCCGATGAGCTCGCGGCAGAAATAGTCCATATAGATGCTTTTGTCTCCCAGGCCCTTGAGGGAGTAATTGAAGTGTTTCCCGGAAGTTCCTCCCCCGACCCTTTTGAGAATGCCCTCATAGTGCAGCCTCAGGTCATCCATATTGTCGATATTGCTTCCTGGGTAGCAATAGATGACGCGCCCGGAGGTATTTACTATCTGCCGCTGTACCTCGTTGAGCCTTTTTTGGTAAATACCGGTAGCCATTCTGAGGAAATCCTCGCCGTAAATATTCTTGAAGACTCTTCCGTAATCATCAAAAATCTCAAGATCCTCTCTGGCCTTCTCTACCATATGAAGATACGCAGGGATAAATGTGGGGTTATCTCCCGAGAGAAAGAGTACTGCGCCTTTTTCCGGAGTCTTAAGGATATTAATTCCGAAATCATAGGCAATGGTGTTGCGGCTCCTGTCAATGAGACGGTAATTTTGGGCCAGCGGAAGCAGCATGCAGATGGCCGCAGCTGCGGTTATTAAAATGCCAATATTTCCGCCGCGCGCAAGGTCAAGAAAGAAGAGGATTCCGAAGAAAAGCCAGGCCGCGCACACCAGATAGGAGGGTATGAAGAATACTTCGTTAACATACAGATCCATCGCGCTCCATTTAAAGTTGCTCATGAGGATTAGGCCGAGGCTGGTGAGAAGGAAAGTTATTAAAAGGATGAGGAAGATTCCTCTGCCCGCTTTTTTGTAACAATACCACGCGCCCGGGATAATAAGCCAGATTGTGAATGCGGAAAACTGAGTGGTCATGAATTTAAGATAAGTCCAGAGCTGCCCAAGGAATACAGAGAAGCTTCTTGCTTCAAACCCCAAGGCATATTGTTTCCTGAGAACATGATTGAGAAAGTTGTAAAAACTAGCGGGGTGCCCCCAATCAATAGGAGGGTTTGCGGCTGACCTGAGAGGCAAATACATGTAGATTAAGAGAGCAAAAGCAAGCGCGAGAGTGCCGCAGTAGAGACCCTGTGTTGTGATGCTAAACGCTCTTTGTACACGGTCCTTTATTCCTGAGGTGACGAGGTATAGAGCGTAAAGGATTACGAAGGGAATAAGGGGCACAATTGTATTGTGATTTGCAAGTCCAAAGCCGGAAATCACCGCCAGTAATGTCAGGTTTTTTAGCCGGTATATTCCGGTATCTTTCTTTATTTTTAGAAGCATCAGTAACAGTAAGGCGGTGATGAAGGCATTAAGCCCGTATAGCCCGCCTTTGGTCATTAGGGCCTGGGACCAGAACGTTCTTGAAAAAGCAAAAGCAAGGGATGCGAATGCCGCCGCCAAAGAAAGAGTAAGGCTGCCGGCGAAGGACGAGAGGAAAAGATACAGTGTTGACACAGCCAGTGCCGAGAAGACCGCAGCCGTAAGATTAACCCTTAAAGCAATTGTGCCTGCAGGAATAAATGACATTATTTTGCCTGACATGCAATAGAGCGGGTATCCCGGCGGATGAGCTATGCCCAGAGTGTAGGCCGCGGCTATCATTTCTCCTGAATCTCCGACATAGACAGTAGGGCATACGGTTAGAAGGTAGGCTATGAACGCAGTCATAAAGACAAGAGACGGTATGGACTGCTTTAGTTTGGTCATAAGTTAAAATATCATATAAACTGCGTGTTTGAAAGAAAAAATAGAGGTTGGCGGTTGCATTAGCCAAAAAATTTGCTATAATGCACCTGTAGTTTCTCCGTTCCTTGAGATTCCTGGAGCAATTTGTTTTTATTGTCTGTTTTTGAATTTAATTAGTAATTAGCAATTAGTAATCAGCAATTGTTTCAACTGGGGGTGTACGGATTCGACGGGGGTATTGAACTGCGTGACGCATGCAGAGGTGCTGTCAACCTCTTTAAACAGGCGGCAAAAAACAATCGCTAACAACAACTTAGCGCTGGCTGCTTAAGTAGCCACGTTCTGCGGGCCTTGCCTGCGTGGTTTGCAGAACGCCATATTAGCAGGCTAGGGCCGGCTTTGTACTCAGGGAAGAAGGCCCGAAACAAAACCTGAGTTTGCCGTTGCGGACCCTGTCTTTGGGGGACGCGGCGTCGAGACTAAAACAAAGAACAAGCATGTAGTGTCAGGCACGGATGTACTTTCGGACGCGGGTTCAATTCCCGCCACCTCCACCATTAAATACGATTACTAATTGCTGATTGCTAATTGCTAATTAAAATCAAAAACTCCCGGGATTTGAAGGATTGTTACGGTAGTGTCAGGCACGGATGTACTTTCGGACCGGGTTCGACTATAGTACTTGCGAGCGATGAGCAGCGAAGCCGCGAGTCGGGTGCGAGCAAGTGTTCCCGCCACCTCCACCATTAAATACGATTACTAATTGCTGATTGCTAATTGCTAATTAAAATCAAAAACTCCCGGGATTTGAAGGATTGTTACGGTAGTGTCAGGCACGGATGTACTTTCGGACCGGGTTCGACTATGGTACTTGCGAGCGACGAGCAGCGAAACCGCGAGTCGGTGCGAGCAAGTGTTCCGGTATAAAGGCAATAACTAATAACTGATAACTAATAACTAATAGCTAATAAAGGTCAAAAACTTTGGGTTGGTGAGTTTTTATGGTTGCTTAACGGGTGGTGTCGGAAAAATTACTTCCGACAATTGGTTTGAGTTGAAGAAGAATAGTCTGCCTTCCTTGAAGATTAAAGCGCCGTATTTCTGGCGTCTCTGCGACTGCAGGTCAAGTTTTGCTTTGGCTACTAGCCCGCCTTTGTTCAGCGCGAAAACAGCTGATTCAAGGGCGTCGTAAACATAGAAATTGCCCTCCGTGCCTGCTGCCACTGAAACCGGCCATTTGCTCTCGAAACTGAAAGACATCAGGGCTTTTCCGGAAGGATCCAGCATAATAAAACTTTTGTTGAGCGTATTTATCACGCCTATATTTAAGACTGCATCTACTGCGAGCGGTCCGGGATTGAAATATTCTCCGGGTTTTATCTCCTGCAAGGTTTTTCCTGCCGTATCAAGTTTCCTTATCAGGTTTCTGCCGGTCTCCGATACATAGACAGCGTCGTCAGGACCGACTGCCAACTGCAGCGGCCAGTCAAATCCCTTAAAATCTGAAAGGAATTTACCGCCGGCATCGAAGCTCTCTATTCTTCCGTTAAAGGAGTCTGAGACATAGATATTCCCTTTTGCGTCAAGGCCGATTCCTTTAGCCCCGCAAAAAAGGCCGGGCCCTGTGCCGTGCCCGCCGAAAGCCGCTGAGATGCCATCTTTCGAAACTTTCATGTAAAAGTCTCCGCTGAAGTCGGTGCAATACACCTCACCGTCTTTTCCCGCGGCCGCAGCGAAAATCTTATATGCCCAAAGGTCTCTGTGTCCTTCTGTTTTAAACGTTATTTCTTTGCCTGCGGAATTTAGCTCAACGGTTCCTTTTTCATCGTCATTTACCGCTATATCGCCCTGCTTGTTGATGGCAATAAGAGTAGGACGGTTATAGTAGAACCTGTTTTTATAGTAATTCTTGAATTTGCCGTCAGCAGCATAAATCTTTACCGACCTATCAAGAAAGTCGCAGATATAAATGCTTCCGTCGGGATGCAGAGCCGCGTCGGAAACGGAGAGAAGTTTTTCAGAGAACTTGACGAGGAAGGCGCCGTCTTTGCTGTATCGTTTTACACAAATATTGCCCGGGTCGGTAACAAAAATTGAGTTGTTGCTGCCCTTGAAGATATGAAACGGATTGAGAAAATCCGAGTCTCCGTATCCTCGTTTTCCGAACTTGAAGAGGAAGGAACCTTCCTTATCAAAAACTTTTATGCAATTGTTCCCTGTATCGGATACCACTATGCGGCCGGCTTCATCGCAAAAGACCCCGAGAGGTCTGAGCAGGGAGGAGTCCGAGTTGCCTTTACCGCCGAAAGAGCTTACAAGCTGGCCTTTATCGTCCAATATCTTGATTGTCGAATTGCCGCTGTCGGCGACGAGAAGATTTCCGCCCGGAAGGATGTCTAGCCCGAACGGCCGGAATAAGTCCTCGGCTACGGTATTAACTTTTCCGTCAGCCCGTATTTCTATTTGATCACGTGTCAGCAGGCATATTTCGTTTTTACCGGTCAGATACATGGAATTATAATGCGCCAACGCAGGAAAAGAAATCAGCGCCAGTATGAAGGCAACAAACTTATTCATTTCTGACCGCACCCCAGTTTGATTTGAAATTTATGAGTTTGTTCTTGCCGTCCCTAACCGTTATCTCAATAATATCCTCAGGCTTAAGGTCGCTGCCGGAGAGCTTTGCTTTCAGAAACTGCCCTCCTGTCTCGGCCTGAGGCGGAAGCGGGTATTTGAGCCCGTTTATGAGCAGTTCAAGTTCTGTTCTAATGCTCGTTCTTCTGTCGGTAAGGAAGGCATTAATATTAATATTTAAAGCGGCGTCTTTGCGCACATTAAGAGCGCATTCTTTTGTGGCTTTGATGAATCCCCCGGTTGAGTTTAAAGGATACCAGTACTCGCTCCAGGAAACTGATTTTCCGGGCTGCATTACGGTATAATCGTCCTGGGATTCGGTCAAGCCCGCGAAGAGTTCATAATAGATCTTCGGGTTAGAGGAATACATTTTGACAGGTGGATTGTTTCTCTGAAAACACCAGAGTTTAGAACCTTTTGCCGTTTCATGCGGGAAAACGCGTACAATACCTTCGTGCTTTCCCCGGTCGTAACTTCCGAGAAAATCTTCCTGCTGTTTTAATTGGAATAAACCCTGTTGATCATCCCAATTTGAGAAAAAGCTGTAGTCGACTCCGTCATAAATAGGCCAGCCAATAACCTGGCGCATTGGCCAGCCGTACATATCCCCGTGCATAACCATCCTGTCTGCAGGGAAAGTAAATTCAACCTCATCGGTTTGTTCCATGCTGCAGCAGAGCCAGTAATAAAATCTTCTGGAATAGGGAGTGGGATTCTCAATTGTTATCTTGAATTCAACATAGGAAGCTTCCTCGCGGATAATGTTCTCGACTGTGAGTTTTAAATCAGTCTCGAGGTCCGTCATCCAGGTGATAAAAGAAACGCTGCCGTCCTGGTTTTTGCGGGTATAGTAATCCCACGGAATTGTGTCAGAAGGCGAGTGCGCGTAGGAAGGGAAGCCGTGTTTGAAGCCGCCGAGAACGGTAATGTAGCCTGCTCCCCGTGAATAGAGTGTGGCAGGTTTTGTGGAAGCGGTATCATACAGAACCTCCTTCCCGGAGAGTTTGTCGAAGAGCTTGTAAAGCCTGCCGCCGTGGGAGGGAAGAAATGTCGCCTTTATGCGCTCGTTTTCTATTGCTACAGTTTTAAAATCCTTTTTCGCTGAGATACCTACCGGGAAAGTTTCATCAGGCAGGTCAATCCTCGGATAAGGATAGCATTGCTCCCAGGGCCCTGAAGGATATAAGAAGTTTTCAAATTTGTAGGTTGTGATAGAGGTCTTGTCTTCGGAAATGGTTACATCCGCGAAAACAGAGAGGTATAGTATAGATACAAGCGCCGCAAGCAAGAACCTTCTCATTAATTTCCTTTTCGTACCTTTTCTATATTAAGCCGGGCGTTAGTGTAACTTGGTGACACCTTTAGGGCTTTTTCCCAGGCGGCAATAGCCTTTACATTATCGCCAAGTATACCATAAGAGATGCCCAGATTGTTCCAGTCATCTGCGCTATTGGGGCGCAGCTTGGCTATATTAAGATAGCATTCCGGAGCTTTGTCGGCGTGCCCTGACTCTGTATAGGATATCGCGAGGCTTGTCCAGGCCTGAACCATTGCAGGATTTATGTTGAGTGCCTTAAGGTATGCATTAATAGCGTTTTGATAATCCTTCTGTCCATAATAAACAAATCCCATTCCATAGTAGCTCTCTGCAATGTTAGGGTTCACGGTAAGAGACCTGTTGAAGGCGCTTAGAGCTTCTGAGGGCTTCTTCAGCTGCGCTAAGGCCACGCCGAGGTTTGTGAGCATCTCGGCGGAGCCGGGTTCAAGTTTTAGTCCGAGCTCGTAATTTATGACGGCGTTTTCAGGATCACTCTTATCAAGATATACATTGCCTATCATAAAATACATTTTAGAACTGTAGGGATTTACTGATAGAGCCTGCCGGTAGGCGTGGAGCGCTCCTTCAGGGACATTTGCTTGCCGGTATACGGCGCCCAGGTTGTAAAGATAGGCGTCCTTCCCTGAAATTGATATGGCTTTTGTGTAATACTCTATCGCTTTCTGAAAAAGGCCCTTCTTGTAGTTTATAATGCCAAGGTTGTTGTAGCCGTCGGCGAATCTGGGATTTATCTGAACCGCTTTTTGCGCGTATTTTTCGGCGTCCTCAAGCATGCCCTTGTTTATATAAGAGATGGCGATATCGTTCTGTATCATATCCATATCAAAGCCTGCTTCAAGCGCTTGTTTGTAAAGCCCTTCCGCTTCTTCATTGCCGCCTGTCTCAAAGGCGGCCTCGGCGAGGTTAAAATAAAAGAGCGCTATAACTTCCCGGGAAAGAAAATCTTTGTAAAATGAAGGGTCTGAGTAAGACTCAATGTGATAGCGGTTCCGGTCGAAAATGCCGGGCTTGCGCCTGCCGTCTTTCATAATCTCGAAGATCATACCGTAGGACCTGACTGTAAGGTTGGGCAGAGAGTGTACAGAGGTGCCGGATACGCAATAAATATGACCCTTGAAAGAGTTTATCGTATTCCATTCCACTTCATTTATCCGCTTCGTATAGGTGCCAAAGTCGGTCTGGCCGCGAATTTCCTCGCCGTAAATATTTTCAAATACATTGCCGGTCTCATCATATACCGTGAGATCAGGTCTGAGTTTTTCTACCTTTTTCAAATAGCAGGTAATAAATGTGGAGTTGTCGCCGGCTACAAACAGGAGGGAATTTTTCTCCGGAGTCCTTAAGACATTCTTACCGTACACGAGAGCGCAATCATTTCTGCTTTTGTCGGCCCGGTAGTAGTTTGAAGCCAGCGGGAAAAGCGCGCAGACGGCTGAGACTAACAGGAGGTATACGCCGGCTCGCGGGTACATTTCCTTCAGAAAGAAGAATCCTGCAACTCCAAAGATGCAAATCATAAGAAATGAGGGGATAAGGAAAGGATCTACAATGTATAAGTCGTGGCTGTTAAGGAGATAATTGGAGAAGTATATAATTCCGGCGCTGGTCATCAGGAATATGGCGGTCGACAGAAAAAAAAGTTTCTTGTTCTTTTTGAAAAAGTAAAGCGCGCCTAAGGGCGCTAGCAGGGCTGTCAAACTGTTCTGTTTATAGAGCGCCTTAAAGTAACCGAAGGTTTGGTCTAGCATGTGCGCAAGAGTCCGGTCGTTGGGATCGGGAAGTTTGTACTGCTGTCTGGTAACGTGTCTCCAGAAGTTATCGAAAGTCGAAGGGTTGCCCCAGTTGATAGCCGGTCCGGCAGAGGCCCGTAAGGGCAGGTAAAGATAAATAAGCGCGGCCGTTAAGATTGAGAAAAACATAAAGCTCAAAGAGTATTTTATGGCCCGGCTTAAGCCGTGTTTATAAGAGTTGAGGAAAACAAAGAGTACAAAGACCGCTGTGAGCGGAACCATGGTGTTATGGTTCGCAAGACCTAAACCGAAGAACACGCCCGCCTGCAGAATATCCTTGTCGTTTTTAGAGAAACCAATTTTATAAATTATTAGGATGAGCAGCAGCGCGTTAAGTTCGTACAGGCCGCCCTTGGCCATAAGAGCCTGGTTCCAGAAAGTGAAGGAGAATACCGCCGAGAAAACCCCGGCAAGCGCCATTAGGTTGTCTGAAAAGGACCTGACTTTGACGCTCTTCTTCAAAAGAACAAAGAGGAAGAGCGAGGCTAATGCGGCGAGTGTTCCGGATAGTAAGTTAACTCTTGACGCGATATTTGAGACAGGAATATATGTGAACAGTTTACCAAGTATTGTAAAGAGTGGGTACCCCGGCGGATGCGGGATGCCGAGGTAATATGAGGCAGTTATCATTTCGCCTGAGTCGCCTACATAGATTGTGCAGCAGTAGGTGAGAAGGTAGATGATAAAAGGCAGCAAGAACGCAGCAAGCGTGAAATAGCTTGAGTATTTCGAGCGCGTTTCCATTTAAATAGAATACAAAATAAGTCTTTATAATACAAGGTAAAACAATGAGAATTCAAAATCATATTGACAGAATCGTGAAAAGTAGTATAATCACTACTATGATGATAGACTTGGTAGTGAACGAAATATGAGAATATCCTTCAAGGGCGATTATGCGCTTAAGACTTTGCTTGATCTTGCGCTAAGGATAGATGCAGGACCGGTCAAGATATTTGAAATTGCAAAGCGGCAGGATATTCCGCTTAAGTATCTTGAACAGCTGCTTTTGCAATTAAAAGGAGCAGGCTTTGTAAACAGCAAGAGAGGCCAAGACGGGGGTTACTTTCTTGCGAGGCCTGCCGGGCGAATTACGCTTGGCGAAGTAATAAGGGTAATGGAAGGGTTTACTTCTCCGATTACGTGTGTAAGCCGGAGCTGTTTCGCCCGCTGCACGGATGAGAATAAGTGCCCTTTTCGAGCGACCTGGGAAAAGGTCAGGGATAGCGTAAACGCTATTGTCGATACTACGACGATAGCAGATATAGCGCAAAAGGCCGTGAAAGGTGTTGAGGAAGACTATAACATCTGATGGTTGGAAGGTTAGAGGCTCAGAGGTGTAGATGCGCAGTAAGTCGGAGGTAAGAAGATCGGATGCGTAAAATCGGTAGACGGTGGACAGAGGACCGAAGGCGGAGGACGGAAGGCAGAAGACAGAAGACAGAAGACAGAGGACAGAGGACAGTAGACGGGAGGCAGAGGACTGCTGGATGTTTGGATGATTGGAAGGTTGGATGCTCAAAGGCTTTCAGGGTTTGATGCGGGCTGAGGGTCGAGCTAAAGCGGAGGCTGGATAAAGATGAATGATGACAAAAGAGAGCCCATAAAAGAGAGCCCGAACGGAATAGTGGAAACCAGGTACTATGACTTCGACTCATTGACGCTTGAGAGCGGCGAAATGCTTTCTCCGGTCAAACTTGCCTATGAAACTTACGGCAGTCTGAATGAGGCAAAAGATAATGCCATACTGCTGTGCCACGCTTTAAGCGGCGACGCGCATGCGGCAGGATATCATACCGGAGATAAAAAACCCGGTTGGTGGGAGTTTATTATCGGTCCGGGAAGAGCTTTTGACACGAATAAATACTTTGTCGTCTGTTCAAATGTTATCGGCAGCTGTAACGGTTCCACTGGGCCGGCTTCAATAAATCCAAAGACAGGCAAGAAATATGGCATGGATTTTCCGGCAGTATCGATAAGAGATATGGTCAATGCTCAGGCAAAGTTAATGGATTATCTGGGGATTGATAGGTTATTCTCGGTAGCCGGCGGGTCAATGGGCGGTATGCAGGTGCTGGAATGGGCCTATTCTTACCCTGAGCGCGTGAAGACAGCAATTCCCATAGCTACCACTTTCAGGCACTCCGCCCAGCAAATAGCATTTAATGTTCTTGGAAGAATAGCGATACAGGACGACCCTGCGTGGAAAAAAGGCGAATACAGCGAAAGTGAAGCTGCGCTTTTGCGCCCGATTGGGGCTCTGCAGCCTGCCTCCGGTCTTGGTTTGGCGAGAATGATAGGGCACATTACCTATATGAGCGACGAGGCTATGGAGAGAAAGTTCGGCCGGGAAGTCAGGAAATTAGACAGCTCCGGTAAACCGATTGACTCTGTATTTGAAGTTGAAAGCTTTCTGCGCCATCAGGGCGTTACTTTTGTGAAGCGTTTTGACGCCAATACCTATATCTACATTACGAAAGCTCTGGATAACTTCAACCTCGGGAGCAACCAGGAACTTACCGAACATTTTACAGGCTCGAGGACAAAGTTTCTGGTTATTTCTTATTCGCATGACTGGATTTATCCCGCGAAGCAGTCAAAAGAAATAGTCAAGGTTCTGAAATACAGCTGGGCAGATGTGACCTATTGCGAAATATTGCAGGATTACGGCCACGATGCCTTTCTGATTGAACATGCTGAACAGGGCGTTCTTGTGAGCAACTTTCTCGAGAACGTAAGGAAGGGTGAATAGATGGAAAGATTTGATTACATAATAATAGCTGATATGGTCAAGAATGGTTCTAAAGTCCTTGATCTCGGGTCGGGAGATGGCAGACTACTCCGCCACCTTATGGATTACAATGAAGTAAAAGGAGTCGGCATTGAGTCTGACGAAAAAGTTATTTATGAGAGCGTAAGGAACGGCGTTACGGTCGAGCATGCAGATATTGATGAAGCCTTGAAGGATTTCTCTAAAGGCTTCTTTGATTACGTCATAATTAACTTCACGCTCCAGGAAACGAGGCATCCGAACCTGGTGATTCGCGAAGCGTTGCGTGTCGGGAAGAAAGTCATAGTCTCATTTCCTAATTTCGCCTATTACAAGGTCAGGTTTTCACTTGGAATACTGGGCAAAACTCCCAGGACCGCCGCGCTGCCTTACAGGTGGGATGAATCGCCCAACCTGCACTACTTTACGATAAAAGATTTTGAGATCTTCTGTAAAGAGGAAAAGAAGGTGATTGAGAGGTTTGTAGGTTTTACGGGTCACAGCCGGATACCCTTTTGCCAGAACCTTCTTGCCGAAAAAGCGGTTTTTATGATAGCATAGACCTATGAGGATAAAAGTATTAATTCCGGCGTATTTCCGTCACTTAACGGCCGAAAAAGCAGAGATACTCTGCGCTGTGCCTACCGCAAAAGCCAACCTGAAGCATTTATTCGACGAATTAGAGAAGCTGCACCCGGGACTTAAGTCTGCTGTATTTGGCAGCGACGGCAGGCCGAAAAGATTCTCGGGGCTGCTGATCAATTCAAGACCCTATCAAAATATTTATGCCGAACTTGTTGATAACGATATTGTTGAAGTTACTTCGGTTGTGGTCCAGGAATAAATAATGCCGGAAAGTATTCAGGGAGCCTAAATGAAACCCGTGATAGAACTGAGGAATATAACCAAGATTTATCTGACAGGCAACGTTGAATTTGCGGCGCTCAAATCCGTGAATTTAACGGTGCAGGAAGGGGATTTCACGGCCATTATGGGCCACTCAGGGTCAGGAAAATCGACCTGCATGAATATAATAGGCTGCCTTGACCGGCCTACTTCCGGCGAATATTTATTCGGCGGCGAGAACGTAAGCAAGCTATCCGATTCACAGCTCGCAGAAGTGAGAAATAAAAAGATTGGTTTTGTTTTCCAGTCCTTTAATTTGCTGGCAAGAACGTCGGCGGTCCAGAATGTGGAACTGCCGCTGGTCTATTCGGGAGCAAAGAACAGAAGACAGAAGGCCGAGAGCGCGCTCATCAGCGTCGGGCTCGCAGAGAAATTTGCCAACAAACCGAACGAACTTTCCGGCGGGCAGCAACAGAGAGTTGCAATAGCCCGCGCGCTTGTGAATGATCCGCCTGTAATTCTTGCGGATGAGCCGACAGGGAATCTTGATTCGAAATCAGGTGAAGAGATAATGAAGATATTTAAAGCGTTAAATGAAAAAGGTAAGACAATAGTGTTGATTACTCACGAACCGGATATCGCGGCTTTTGCCAAAAAACGCGTTTATTTTAAGGATGGGGAAATAATAAAGACAGAGGGGGAATGATGAAACTCGCTAAACTGCTTGCGGCGCTTGCGCTCTGCTCGGTATCTTTAGCCGCAGGGTTGAGTCTTGAAGAATGCGTGCAGTCTGCTGTAGAAAACAATAATGATATTAAGGCGCTAAAAAGCGCTTTTGAAGCCAGCGCGGCCAGGACCAACCAGGTCCGTGCCGCTTACTTTCCGCAATTGAACGGTTCCGTTGGTTTCAATCGAACCGTAACCCCGCTGGCAACGAGTTTTGGTTCACTGCTTTCAAGTATTCCCGGTATCGGCAGCACTTCGGATGTAATTACCTATTCTGCCGGCGTTTCTGCTCAAATGATTATTTATGATTTTGGCAGGACCGGGGCGGCCGAGAAGCAGGCATATGCCGGAGAGCAATCAGCGCTGCTTCGCTATGAGCAGAAAAAACAGGAAATTGCTTACGCCGTAAAAAAGGCCTACTACGGGGTTCTGCAGTCCGTGGAACTTCTGAAACTTTCTGAAGTGACAAAAAAAGAGATGAAAAGTTTATACGATTCAGTCAGGGAGAGGCAGGGACAGGGTATGGCAACGCCGGTTGATGCCTTAAACGCCGAATCCGAGTACGTGAAATATTCAGCCGAAACCTCCAAGGCAAAGCGCGGAGCGGAGCTGGCAGCGGATTCGCTCGCAGTCCTGCTTGGTAAGAAAGCGGGTGAGAACGTTCGCCTTGCTGAGGAAGCTCTCCCGGCCGTCGAAAGCTCGCCGCTTGGCATAAAGAACCTGGATAAATGTTTTGAGTATGCTCGAAATAACCGGTTAGACTTTCAGGTATCGGCGCTTTTAATCGCTTCTGCAGACGCATCTGTCTCAGGCGCTTGTTCCGACTGGTTGCCTTCGCTCTCAGGCACCGCAAGGTATGACCTTTCAGGCCAACAGCTTCCTCTTGATCAGGGCGGATATTCTTACGGGATAAATCTAAATCTACCGCTTTTCTCCGGTTTTTCCAGCAGCGCAAAGCTGGCTGCAGCCGAGGCTGATAAGAAGAACGCCGAATCCTCCGCTGCGGCGCTGCGGGAGTCGCTCTTGCTTCAGGTGAAGACAAATTACTACGGTGTTCTGGATAAAGGCGAAGATGCCTACACGGCAGGCAAAAAAGAAGAGTATCTTGTGCGCAATTATGAGGGTATGAAAGCGAAGTATGACGCCGGGCTAGCGAGCATAACTGACCTCATAGACGCCGAATCAAAAAAGGCGGCAGGCGTTACGGACAGCCGGCAGTCGCTCTTTAATTACAGGATGCAGTTGAATGAACTTGAATACTCTATCGGAGGGGTAAAGTAATGAAGAAACCTGTTATTGCGGGACTTGCGGTTGTCGCTTTAGGCGTTATTTTTTTCACGCTGGGCTGTGTCGGAAACGGCGGGCAGGAAGTAAACACCGTGAAAGCGGTAAGAGGTAACCTGACCGTCAAAGTCCAGTCGACCGGAACAGTGAGATCAAATAATGAAGCAAAATTGACAACCGTTTCTTCGGGGAGGGTAAGCGATATCTTTGTTGCTGAGAATGAGCCGGTTGCGAAAGATAAAGTCCTGTTGAAACTTGATTCAACGGCCCAGGCCGAAAAGGATTATAAAAGAGCGGCAGCGCTTGCCTCGAAAGGCTTTATGCCTTCCCAGTCGGCCGAGCAGGCTAAAGAACTGTGGAAGAACACCTATATAGCGGCTCCATTTAGCGGCACGATTGTTAAGAAATTTGTCGAAGTCGGTGAAACCATTTACGGCGGCAACCAGGCCTTCTTGCTTGCCGATTTAAATGAAATGACTGTCGAGAGCAACATTGATGAATCTGACATAGGCCAGGTCAGCGCCGGTCAGGACGCCGAGGTAGTACTGGACGCGTACAAAGACACAAAACTTCACGGCAAAGTAACCTTTATTGCAAGGAGCAGTCTTGAGGTGAAGGAGAAGGGTATAACCTACCTGGTCAAGATAAAGCTCGATCCTTCGGAAAAAACGTTAAGGCTCGGAATGACAGGCGATGTTTATATTAATGCGGCCACCAAGCCGGCGGTAATAATACTTCCGTATACAGCTATAGGCGACGATAAGGACGGCAGGTATGTGCTGGCTGTTGAAAAGGACAAGGCTGTCAGGAAAACAGTTCAAACGGGCCTGGAAAGTTACGACAGCACGGAGATAGTCTCCGGGATTAAAGAAGGGGAGACAGTGATAGAGAATAATCTTTCAAAGGTCAAAGCCGGAGCGAAAGTAAGGGCCGCAAAAAAATGAACCTAAAGGAAAGCCTCTTCATATCCTACAAAAACATCTCTTCCAACAAAGTAAGATCAATACTCACAATGCTCGGAATAATTATCGGTGTTATGTCCATAGTCCTGCTCATTTCCGTCATCGCGGGTACCCAGGATAAAATAGAAGGCGAGATCAGGTCAATGGGCTCAAATGTGCTTATGTGCATTCCCGGGAATTCCGAAGAGATGCACGGGCCGCCCGGCACCATGACTGTCAATAAATTCAAACTTAAGTTCGTTGACCTCATCGAGACAAAGAGCAGCTTCGGGGTTAAAGCCACTCCGGTAGCGATAAATGTCGGGAGTATCGTAAAATACAAGAGCAAAAGCAAGAATGACGTTATGCTTGCCGGGACCTACTCAAACTTTCCTTATGTGCGTAACTGGAACGTGGCAACGGGCAACTATTTCAGGGATGAAGATGTAAGGTCGGCCCGCAAGGTCTGCGTAATCGGCGAGACGGTGGTTAAGGACCTTTACGGAGGGAATGACCCTATAGGCAAAGAAATAATGCTGGCGGGCAACAGGTTTACGGTCATCGGGGTAACAGAAAAAAAAGGACGTACTATGGGACAGGACAGCGACAATCTTGCCGCCATGCCTATAACCACGCTGCATGAACTTCTCGGCACGCAGCAAATCAATCAGATACTTGTTAAAGTCCCGGATCCCGGCAATGTTACGAAGGCCTTCGGCGAAATAAAAAAAGTTATGCTCACCCAACTGGATAAGCAGGATTTCACGTTGAGAAGTTCCAGCGAACTGCTTAATACTTTCATGATATTTACAAATATTCTGAGCGTGGTAATGGGCTGTGTCGCGGGTATTGCGCTTTTTGTGGGCGGCATTGGCATAATGAATATCATGCTGGTAACCGTGAAGGAGCGCACGCGGGAAATCGGTATTCGCAAGGCGGTTGGAGCCAGATACAGCGATATCCTGATTCAGTTCATCAGCGAGGCCGTGATTCTTTCGGTCAGCGGCGGGGTTATCGGCATCCTAATTTCGATTGGGCTAATCTCCGGGGTGATGGCAGTGCTCGGGGACAAGATGCCGATGCCGTTAAAAGCCAATACAACATCTATCATAGTCGCGTTCCTTTTCTCGACGGCAGTCGGAGTCTTCTTCGGCACCTATCCGGCCGTTAAGGCGGCGAAGACGGATCCGATAGTGGCTCTAAGGTATGAATAAAATAAAAAGTTTGTAACGTTTGTAATGTTCTTAACGTTCTTAACGTTCATAACGTAAAGCAATAAATACGAGTATTGCGGAGCAAATAGGCGTATTTTGAAATATGCGAATTACGTTATAAACCTTACAAACGTTATGAACGTTAGAAACGAATTAGTGTTTTGGAGTTCTCGTGAACTTAATTGAAAGCCTTAAACTTGCCATATCCAGCCTAAAAATGAACAAGATGAGGACCTTCCTCACCCTGCTTGGTATTGTTATCGGCGTTATGGCAATAATACTCCTTGTCTCGGTAATCACCGGTTCAAGATCGAAGATTGAAGATGAAATGCAGGCCATGGGTACGAACATGCTAACGGTAATACCCGGAAACAGCGAGGCGCAGATGGGGCCGCCAGGAACCTATACAACGAACCGCCTAAAGATGCGTCATGTGGACCTAATAAACAACAAGAGCGCTTTCGGCGCCGATGCCTGCCCCGAATACGACATTATGGGAGTGAACGTAAAGTACAAGAACGAGAGCCGGAATGTAAGTTTTGTTTCCGGGATGGGGAGCAATTTTGAGAAGGTATTCACCTGGAAGATTGATAAAGGGGCTTTCTTTAGAGAGGAAGACGTTAAGGCGGCAAGAAAAGTCGCTATAATAGGAGTGACTGTTGTTAAGAATATCTTCAAAGGAGTTAACCCCACAGGTAAATATATTTCAGTCAGGGGAATAAAGTTTAGGGTAATAGGCGTAATGGAAGAGAAGGGGAGTTTCTTCGGCATGGACATGGACGACGCTATCTATATGCCTATCACGACAGCGCAAAATCTTGGAGGCTCGGATGATGTCCACCAGATAACGGTACGCATCCCTGACCCGAAACAGATTGACTTCGCCAAGGCTGACACCAAAAGACTGCTTTTAACAATGCTTGACAAAAACGACTTTTCCGTCATGACCCAGGGTGAATCCCTGGACATGCTTAAAGACATTATGTCCGTAATGGAACTTATTACCTATGTTATCGCGATGATTTCACTGCTGGTCGGGGGCATTGGTATAATGAATATCATGCTTGTCACCGTGACAGAACGGACCAGAGAGATAGGCATAAGAAAGGCGGTAGGGGCGTCGGCCGGGAATATTCTCGCGCAGTTTATCGTGGAAGCTGTAATAGTGTCAGTAACCGGAGGGCTAATCGGAATATTAATTTCCATAACTATTCTGGCTATACTCACTCCTATGATACCTTTCCCGGTTAAAGCTTCGGGAGTTTCAATTATTGTTTCATTTGTATTCTCCTCTTTGATAGGAATATTTTTCGGGACCTATCCCGCGGTCAAGGCCTCAAAAATAGATCCGATTGCGGCGATGAGATACGAGTAGTTAACAAAAAGTTTGTAAGGTTTGTAAGGTTAATAAGGTTCATAATGTCAAGAGAGTTAAAGCCCATTTTTAAGTGCCGGGCCGGTAAAATTGCAGCAGGGAGGGGTCAATACATGGCAGAAGAAGAAAAAGTGACAAAGAAAACATCCGTTGCTTTTGGAATTCTAAAATGGGGCGGGATAACAGCCGGAGTGCTTGTACTCGCGGCGGCAGTTTTTATTCTGCCAATGGCAAGGACTATGATGAGCTTCCGGCCCGCGCCGACAGGCGCCGTGACTCCGGAGTTCTTCGCGGTAAACAACAAGTTCGTAGATTTCTTCGTCTTCAAGTCAGGCGATGAGTTGTTTTGTTTTGACGCGGGTAACAGCGTCGCGCAAGTCCTGGAAGGATTCAAGGAACTCGGGCTGGAGCCCTCTAAAGTAAAGGCGGTTTTTCTGACTCATTCCGACGGCGATCACGTAAACGGGCTTCCCGCATTTGTAAACGCGGCAGTTTACCTTCCTGCGGCGGAGGAACCGCTGGTGACGGGGACAAAGAAAAGGCATTTTATGTTTATGGAAAGAATAAATACCCTGCCGGTTTTAAAGTACACGCTTATCAAGGACGGGGAAAGAGTGAAAATAGGGAAAGGCGTATGCGAGGCGATCCTCACGCCCGGACATACGATAGGTTCAACCTCATTTCTTGTTAACGGGAAATATCTGATAGTCGGAGACCTTGCGATAATAAAAAACGGCAAACTTGTTGCGATGCCCAAGCCTCCTTCGGAAGCTCCGGCTGTCATAGCAGAATCGTTAAAGAAAGTGGAAGCATTCAAGGGTGTTGAATATGTGGCAACGGCGCATGCCGGAGTTTTGAAATTGCAAAAGAATTAGTTTGGAATAGACGGCTGTAGAACAAAATTCGAAATTCGAAGTACGAAATTCGAAACAAAACAGGATTAAGCACCAAATCACAAGCACCAGGCACCAGAAGTTCAAGCACCAAATCTCAAGCATCAAGCACCAAAGGTTCAAGCACCAAATCTCAAGCACCAAGCACCAAATAAACACCAAAACGCAAAAACATAAGAAAACAAAGAACCTAGTATTTCTATTTTTCGTTTTTCTGTCTTTTTGTCTTTATTTGGGATTTGGTGCTTGTGATTTGTAATTTAGTCTTAAGTGATTTGGTGCTTGTGATTTGTGATTTAGTCTTAGGTGATTTGGAGCTTGAGATTTGCGGTTTGAAGCAATTACTAAATTACAGGGAGAATATTTATGAAAGAACTTCTGAAGGCATTCGCTAAGGCGGCAGAGCGCGGCCTGAAAAGGCTTCTGCTGGGCGTGATTTCGCTTTTGTTTAGGCGCAGAGGACGGAGCGCTCCGTTCGGCCCTTACGGAAAAATACTGGTGGCAATACCGGAAAACTCTCTCGGGGATATGATTTCAAAGACGGCGCTCATTGAGACGCTCAAAGCTTCCTTTCCTGACGCGCTTATTGACGTGCTGGTCTTGCGGAACTCGAACAGGATGGTGCTTCAGGGCAATACTTCCGTGAACGGGATACTCTACTGTGAAACCGATAACTGGCACAAGGTAGTCTTCAGCCTGAGACTGCTTAAACTGGCTCTGAACCTGCGGAAGGAAAAATATGATCTTGCGGTGACGCCGAGCAATGACAACCTCCGCTGCGCGCTTTTCTGCCGCCTTTGCGGAGCCAAGAGGAGCGCGGGGTTTACGCACAGCGGGGGCAGGCGTAACTATACTGATATCTTCCTTACCGATACCTTTGATGAGAAAGACCTCCATTTTGTGGAGAAGAACAAAAAACTGGGAGCTTTCGTGGCCGGCAGGTTCGCCGTGGAAAGGCCTCCGGTAATGCCGCTTGCAAAGGAAGAAATAGAGTATGCCGCCAATTTCTGGAAGGATAAGGGCGTGGAAGAAGGAGCTATTCTGCTCGCAATTCACCCTTTCTACGGGCCTTTTATCGAGAAGGGTTATCCTGCCGAGAAGTTTGGCGAGGCGTGGAAGCTTATCAAGGAAAAGATACCCGGGATTAAACTGGCGGTATTTTGGGGGCACACGGAACTGCAGGCTATGGATAAGATTAAGGAACTCGCAAAGGGAGGCATCCTGATAGATGATGTTGATTTCAGGCGGCTCGCGGCGCTCCTTGCGCGTCCGGATCTTTTCATCTGCTGCAACACCGGTACCAGCCACCTCGCGAGCCTTTCTGACACCCCCGTGCTTCTGCTTTGTGAAAAGACTCTCGCCTGGCAGTTTGACCCCTGGGGTTCAAAGAATTCGGTGCTGCGGACTGACACTTTATATTGCTCAAATATAAAGCCTGCCGAGGTTGCCTTAAAGGCGGTTGAAATGCTGCAGAAGTATTCCGCGAAGAAAATTGGCTGATTTTTGGCGTGAAAAACGCCTTCATATCTGAATCGCTTGCCGAAAAAATCCTCAAACCTGCAGAAAAACTTTGATGTCTAAACGCGTATTTGCTTAACTACTCCCCTGATGAAATTTGTTTTTCAAAAGGAGGGGTATGCGTAAAACTGTGTTCAGCGCATTTTTCGTTCTCTGGTATCTCGCGTGCGGAGCGTCGGTGCCGATGCTCATTAATTATCCGGGAAAACTCACCAATAAAGACGGAAGCCCAGTCACTGCTTCAAAAAATATTTCGTTCTCTTTCTATGATTCGGAGACGGGCGGCTCTCAAAAGTGGTCCGGGTCATATCAAGTAGATGTCTCCAAAGGCGTTTTCAATGTTTTGCTGGGCTCCGGTCTTTATCCGTTTGGTTCAACCGTGGATTTCTCGCAGGACTACTGGCTTGAAATGAAAGTCGAGGGCGAGACTCTAATCCCGCGTCAGAGAATATCAAGCGTTGTTTATGCCCTCCGTTCCGAATACTGCAACAGGGCTGACACGCCGATGGTAATCTCCGGCTGCGGTGATATAGACGAGAATGTATCAGAGAAATGCTACTTTGTGCTTTCAAAGGTTCCAAGAAGCATCACACTGTACTTGTACGGGGAGAGGTTTAATACTCAATACTATACTGAATTGGCAGCGCATAGTCACAGTGGCAATACAGAAGGAGAGTCGAATGGACACACGCATTTAGTCTCTCACGACCATTCATTGATATTTTATAATCCTACAGGGGAAGGTTGCACAGCAGTTCGTGGAGCAGATTTCGCTCCCAGTGCTTCAAAATCACTTAGAGGTGTGATATCTGCAGAGACACCAATATCCGCAAATGTTAGTGAAGATCATAAACACGCTTACACTACTAGCACCGTAGGTGTGAGTTCAGGATATTCAATTGGAGCTCAAAGCAAGAGTTACTTGAACGATATGCGTGTTTTCCTGGACGGTATAAATGTTTCAAATGAAGTAACTGGTTCGTTGCTTAGCAAAACAGCATTATCAAAATTTGGTGATGGCACAAGTTTACATAGCATTAATTCAAGTATTGGGTCAGGTGCAATTGATATGACAGCCTTAATCTCTTCAATAGGGCAGCATTTTTTGGTATTCAAGCAAGCTGGTGCTAATCAGGGGGGTAGAATTAGATATTACCTCCATGTATTATACTAATAAATGCAAATTAAAAATTCCGACATAGAAACCGCCTAAGCATTATGCATGAGGCAGCTCAATGGCTCCTTGAAACCGCTTGACTTTTACAGACTGGATATGTATAATACATAAGACCTTTAAATCCGGTCCTGTGAGACCGAGGAAGGTAAAAAATGAAACTGCACAGCAGACATAGTTTTAGCCTTAAGACAGGAAACCTGTTTTAAGGCTTTTTTTTTAACAAGTGATTACGCAGATTACGAAATGAGATTTCACAGATTAGAGCGAGTTGAGGAGTAGGGCTATGAACGGGAAATCGAAGATACTGCTTGACGGGCCGGCGATAGAAAAAACAATTGCCAGGCTTGCCCATGAAGTCATAGAGAAGAACGAGCTCGAAGAGGTTGCTTTAATCGGCATCAGAAGCCGCGGGGATCACATTGCCGCCAGGATTGCAAAAAAAATTGAGGCTATTTCCGGAAGAAAAATATTGGTGGGCGCGATTGATATAACTTTTTACCGCGATGATATCGGACTCAAGATACCTAAGTCAGCCCAGCCAACTGATGTTAAATTCCCGATAAACGGCAAAAATATTATACTGGTTGATGATGTCCTTTTCACCGGCAGGAGCACAAGAGCGGCGATGGACGCGCTCCTTGATTTCGGGCGGCCGAAAAGGATACAGCTGCTGGTCCTTGTTGACAGAGGGCATAAGCAGCTGCCCATCCACGCCGATTATGTAGGCAAGAACATTCCCACATCATTGAAGGAAACTGTAGATATAAAAGTGACTGAGGTTGACGGCGAGGACAGCGTTACCATAAGCGAAAATTAGAAGAGTCCCGCCGCCGGGAGCAAGAGGATGCCATTCAAAAGAAAGCACCTCATAGGCCTTGAAGATCTGACGCCGGAAGAAATTAAGTCACTGCTTGACACGGCTGAAGCCTTCAAGAGTATCTCCAACCGCCAGGTAAAAAAAGTGCCGTCCCTCAGAGGGCGTACGGTCGTAAATCTTTTCTTCGAGAACTCCACCAGAACGCGGACCTCCTTTGAACTTGCGGCAAAGCGCTTAAGCGCGGATGTTATCAACTTCTCTGTTTCAACAAGCAGTGTTTCAAAAGGTGAAACTCTTATAGACACGGCACGCACCATTGAGGCTCTTGAGTCCGATATGGTAGTGGTAAGGCATTCCTGTTCCGGGGTCCCCCTACTGCTTTCAAATGTCCTCAGGTCCTCGATTATAAATGCCGGCGACGGAATGCACGAGCATCCCACCCAGGGACTGCTTGATATGCTGACCATCCGGGACAAAAAGAAAAAAATAGAAGGTTTGAAGGTGGTTATTTCCGGCGATATAGCGCACAGCAGGGTTGCACGTTCAAATATTTACGGGCTTACAAAGATGGGCGCCAAAGTGACCCTGGTTGGCCCGCCGACGCTTCTGCCGAAAGATATCGACCGGCTTGATGTAAAGGTTGAAAACGATTTGCGGCATGCGGTAAAAGACGCTGATGTGATCTATATGCTCCGCATACAGTTGGAAAGGCAGAAAAGAAGCCTTTTCCCTTCTATTCGCGAATACTCAATGTTCTTCGGGCTTGATGAATCTGTCCTCAAGCTTGCAAAACCTGACGCAATGGTTATGCACCCGGGCCCGATGAATCGCGGGGTGGAAATCTCCCCGGAAGTTGCTGACTGCAAACAGTCTGTAATAAATGATCAGGTGACCAACGGCATTGCCGCAAGAATGGCGGTGCTCTTTCTTCTCGCGGGAGGTGAGGCCAATGAAATTGCTGCTTACGGGGGGTGAAGTAGTTGACCCGGCAAATAAAGTCAGAGGAAGGTTTGACCTCCTGATTGAGGATGGAAAGATAACTAAAGTGGGAAAAGATATCAGGGCAGACGGCGCCAAAATATTGGATGTCTCCGGAAAAATTATTAGTCCCGGCCTCATCGATATGCATGTTCACCTGCGTGAACCCGGTTTCGAGTATAAAGAAACCATAGAAACCGGCACCAGGGCCGCGCTTGCCGGAGGCGTAACGACTGTCGCCTGCATGCCCAACACGGAGCCGGTGATAGACAACGCCGCCGTGGTTGAACTCGTAATCTCAAAAGCAAAAAGCGAAGGAGTCATAAATGTTCTGCCAATCGCGAGCATAACCAAAGGCGCGAAAGGAGAGGAAGTCTCTGAGCTCGGCAGTCTGGCCAAGAGCGGAGCCATAGCTTTCTCCGATGACGCGGCTCCGGTTATGAACGCTGAACTTATGCGCCGCGCGATGGAATACGCGAGCCAGTTTGACCTTCCGGTTATAACCCACTGCGAAGACAAGAATATGACCTTAGACGGAGTGATGAACGAGAGTTTTACTTCAACTGTGTTGGGCCTTCGCGGCATGCCTGATATCGCGGAAAGCATAATGGCCTACAGAAATATTGAGATAGCAAATTATACGGGTGCTAAGGTTCATATCGCGCATGTAAGCTGCAAAGCAACCGTGGATGTAATAAGGTGGGCAAAAAAAACCGGGCTTAACGTTACCTGTGAGACCGCGCCGCATTACTTTACTCTGACTGATGAAGCGGTTAAGAGTTATGATACAAACACTAAAATGAATCCTCCGCTCCGTACAAAGGAAGATGTGGAAGCAGTAATAGAGGGTTTGGTTGACGGAACCATAGATTGTATAGCGACAGACCATGCCCCGCACGGAAGAATAGATAAAGAGGTTGAGTTCAACACAGCTTCTTTCGGTATAATCGGGCTCGAAACCTTGCTGCCTTTGGCAATTACTGAATTAGTAATAACGAAGCGCCTCACCCTTGAACAGGCCATAGAAAAACTTTCCGTAAGGCCTGCGGCAATACTTGGGATAAAAAAAGGCAGCCTGAAGATCGGAGAGGACGCCGATATTACGGTTTTTGATATGGAAAATGAATATGCGGTTGATACTTCGAAATTCTTCTCCAAGAGCAAGAATTCGCCCTTTAACGGCAGAAAACTCAAAGGGGAAATATCCGCCGTCATAGTCGGCGGAACTCTAAAATTCAAGGATGGTAAGATACTGTGAAAGCAAAGTTGAAAAAAGCATTTCTCGCTCTTGAAGACGGGTTGGTCTTTGAAGGCACGGCATTCGGCGCTGAGGGTGAATTCTTCGGCGAATCTGTTTTCAATACCAGTATAACCGGATACCAGGAAATATTAACTGACCCCTCATATTGCGGACAGATAGTAACCATGACTTACCCTATGATCGGTAACTACGGCATTAACGAAGAGGATATGGAGTCCATAAAGCCCAGGGTAAGCGGTTTCGTTGTTAAAGAATACAGCAAAATTGTCAGCAACTGGCGCGCGAATATCAGCCTGGGTAAATACTTGGAAAAGAATAATATTATAGGCATTGAAGGCATTGACACCCGCATGCTTGTAAAACATTTGCGCACCTTTGGCGCGAAGAAAGCCGTAATTTCCACGGTTGATTTCGACAAGAATAGACTGGTAAAAAAAGCAAAAGACTCGCCGTCAATCGTAGGCGTTGATATGGTAGAGAAAGTGACCTGCAAAAAGGCTTATACCTGGAACGAACCTCTCTATGATTACGAAAAGGAAGGCAAAGCCGAAGAGCAGCTGCAGCTTTTTGAAGATCAGCGTAAGAGAAAGAATCACAATGTAGTTGTGTTAGATTGCGGCGCGAAGCACAATATTATGCGTTACCTGGTTTCTATGGGCTGCAAGGTTACGGTTGTGCCGGCCTTTACCAAGGCAGAAGACATCCTGGCGCTAAATCCTGAGGGTATCATGCTCTCAAACGGTCCCGGTGACCCTGAGGCTGTAACCTATGTTGTTGATACGGTGAGGCGGCTTATCGGGAAGAAGCCAATTTTTGGCATCTGTCTCGGGCACCAAATGCTCGGACTGGCTCTTGGCGGGAAAACCTTCAAATTGAAGTTCGGGCACAGGGGCGGAAACCAGCCGGTGATGCACCTGCCAAACAGGAAAGTGGAGATTACCTCACAAAACCACGGGTTCTGCGTCGACACTGACTCCCTGCCGAAAGGCGAGGTTGAAGTGACGCACATAAACCTTAACGACAACACGGTCGAAGGCTTCAAACATAAGAAATACCCGCTCTTTTGCGTTCAGTACCACCCGGAAGCCTCACCCGGCCCTCATGACGCAGAATATTTGTTCAAACAGTTCATAGAAAGCATGTAGTGTAAAATTCGAAATTCTAAGCACGAAATTCGAAACAAACAGCAGTCAAGCTGATGTTATTGTACTGATTGTTTATAGCGTTTCCTTCCATAACGTTTGATTGAAAAACCCTTTCTTTTTATGTATAATTATGTAAATTCTTGTCTATCAGGGGGTTAAGTGAAAATAGCCGTTATTGGTGTCGGTTATGTCGGCCTTGTGACGTCTGCCTGTTTTGCGAAACTCGGGCATACGGTGATAGGCGCGGATAATGATAAAAAAAAGATAAAAAAACTTAATGCCGGCGGTATTCCGATATTTGAACCCGGTCTTGAAGAAATAGTTGCTGACGGCAGAAAACACGGCAGGTTAACATTTACCGCAAACGCAAAAGAAGCAATAAGGAAATCAGACGTTGTTTTCATCTGTGTCGGAACGCCGCCCCGCGCGGACGGCAGCGCCGATCTTTCCGCGGTTGAGAAAGTGGCTAAGTGGGCTGCGGAAGTAATGACTTCCTATAAACTAATAATTGAAAAGAGCACGGTTCCGGTCAAAACAGGTGAATGGGTAAAGCGCACCATCCGGAAAAATATTAAAAAGAATGTGTCTTTTGATGTTGCTTCAAATCCTGAATTCCTTCGCGAGGGAACAGCAATTCATGATTTCCTAAACCCTGACCGCATCGTTTTCGGCGTCGATTCAGAAAAGGCCAAAAAAGTTCTGCTGGAGCTGTACAAAGACATTGATGCCCCCAAACTGGTAACAAATATAAACACGGCAGAACTTATCAAACACGCCTCAAATTCTTTTCTTTCAATGAAGATATCCTTCATCAATGCCATATCCAGGATTTGCGAAAAAGCGGGAGCGGATGTAACGAAAATAGCCGAAGGAATGGGCTATGACAAGCGTATAGCCCGGGCTTTTCTCAATGCAGGCCCCGGTTTCGGCGGTTTCTGTTTTCCCAAGGATGTCTCCGCGTTCATCCACATCGCTGACCAGCTGGGTTATGATTTTCACCTCCTTAAAAGCGTGGAGAAGGTCAACGAAGAACAGAAGCAGTTCGTTGTTGAGAAAGTAAAAGTGGCGCTCGGTTCTGTCAGAGGAAAGAGGATTGGTGTTTTGGGGCTCGCTTTTAAACCAAATACAGATGATACGCGGTTTTCTCCGGCGGTTGAAATAGTAGAAATGCTCCTGAAACAAGGCGCTGAAATAAAAGCCTACGATCCGGAAGGAATGGAGAATGCCAGGAAAAGCGTTAAGGGATTAAAGACCGGTTCAGATGAATACGACACGGTAAAGAGCGCAGATGCTCTTTTGATCTTGACTGATTGGGAAGAGTTTCGAAATCTTGATCTGGCACGGATAAAGAAACTGCTTAAGAAGCCGGTTATTGTTGACGCGAGAAATCTGTATGAACCTTTGAAGATGAAAAAAGAGGGTTTTAAGTATTACTCAATAGGAAGATAGAGGGAGTAACTGCCTTTTTCGGGAGGATTCTTGAAGACAGCTGTTATTACCGGCGGCGCCGGTTTTATAGGTTCCCACCTTTGCGACTTTTTCCTGGGCAGGGATATCCGCGTTATTTGTGTGGATAATCTTATTACGGGAAGCATGGAGAATTTAAAGCATATTACGAATAAGAACTTTGATTTTATCAAGCAGGATATTACAAAGCACATGGAAGTGAAAGGCCCGGTGGATTATGTGCTGGATTTTGCGTGTCCGGCGAGTCCCATCGATTACAATATGTTCCCGATTCAGACAGCAAAGGTAGGTTCTCTCGGCACTCATAACTGCCTGGGACTTGCGCTTGCAAAGAAAGCAAGAGTCCTGGTGGCCTCCACTTCGGAAGTTTACGGGGATCCCGCTGTCCACCCGCAAACAGAGTCGTACTGGGGAAATGTTAACCCCATAGGTCCTCGGAGCTGCTACGACGAGGCTAAACGGTTCTCCGAAGCGATAACAATGGCATATCATCGGGCGCACAAAGTAGACACAAAAATCGTCCGCATATTCAACACTTACGGCGAAAGAATGCGCATAAATGACGGCCGGGTAGTCCCCAATTTTATATATCAAGCGCTTAACGGACAGGACATCACGGTTTACGGGGACGGCAAGCAGACCCGGAGTTTCTGTTATGTCTCGGATCTGGTGCGGGGCATTTACGCGCTGCTGCTGTCAGACTACAACCTTCCCGTAAATCTCGGTAATCCTGACGAGAGGACAATTATAGAATTTGCGAAAGAAATAATAAAAACAACCGGAGCAAAGAGTAAAATAGTGTACAAGCCTCTGCCTGCCGATGATCCAAGGCAGAGGAAGCCGGATATAACACTGGCCAAGAAATTGTTGAAGTGGAATCCCGAGGTCGAGTTGAAGACAGGTTTGGCTAGGACAATAAGGTACTTTCAAAGCAAGCAATAAAATATAAATACGAAATTCGAAGCATGAAATTCGAAACAAAACAGTATTAAGCACTAAATCACAAGCACCAGGCACAGAAGTTCAAGCACCAAATCTCAAGCATCAAGCACCAAAGGTTCAAGCACCAAATCTCAAGCACCAAGCACCAAATAAACACCAAAATTCAAAAACATAAGAAAACAAAGAACCTAGTATTTCTATTTTTCGTTTTTCTGTCTTTTTGTCTTTATTTGGGATTTGGTGCTTGTGATTTGTAATTTAGTCTTAAGTGATACGTGGCTTAATTTATGGGATTCGAATCTTGAGAAGTTAAATGTTCATTTTAGGAGGTTTTTTTATGAAGAAGGCTCTAATTACCGGTATTACCGGCCAGGACGGGAGTTACTTGGCCGAACTTCTGCTCAGCAAAGGTTATCAGGTCCACGGCATAGTCAGAAGGGGCTCAACTTTTAACCGCGAAAGAATAGATCACATACACCACGATGAACACGATAAAAAAGCGCGGCTCCTGCTCCATTACGGAGATCTTTCCGATGGCGAGCAGATTTCTGATATCGTTTATAATATCAAACCGGATGAAGTCTATCACCTTGGAGCGCAGAGCCACGTCCGCGTCAGTTTTGACCTGGCCGAATATTCAGGCGATATTACAGGGCTTGGAACAACCAGGATACTTGAAGCCATCAGGCGCAGCAATAAACCAATCAAGTTCTACCAGGCTTCTTCCAGTGAAATGTTCGGCTCCGCGAAACCGCCGCAGGACGAAAATACCGTTTTCCAGCCGAGAAGCCCGTATGCCTGCGCCAAGCTTTACGCGTACTGGATGTCAAGGAATTACAGGGAAGGCTATAAACTCTTTATCTGCAATGGTATTCTGTTTAATCACGAAAGCCCGCGCCGAGGCGAAAACTTTGTAACCAGGAAAGTTACGATGGGCGTTGCCTCTATACTGTCCGGCAGGAAAAAAGCGCTTTATATGGGCAACCTTAACGCCAAAAGGGATTGGGGCTTTACTCCGGAGTATGTTGAAGCGATGTACCTCATGCTGCAGCAGAAAAAGCCGGCGGACTATGTGGTCTCCACAAAAGAAACGCACACTGTTAAAGAATTCATTCAGGAAGCGTTCGCGTACGCCGGAATGGACTGGAAAAAATATGTGAAGATCGACCCCAGGTATTACAGGGCGACCGAGGTTGATGTTCTTCTTGGGGATAACAGCAAAGCGAAGAAGCTTTTGAAATGGAAACCAAAGATTGCCTTCAATGATCTGGTGAAAATTATGGTCGATGCAGACCTCAAGCGCGCCGGCCTTGCTCCGATAGGTGAAGGTGAGCAGATTATCAGAGAGAAATTTCCGGTTAAATGGTGGAAGAAGGATTAAGGGCAAAATACAAACTCTAATCCCTAAATTCTAAAAGGGTTAAAGAATACTTTGTGATGTTCTTTATCTTTCAGATGCCGGAGAAAACCTCACCCTTTAGGGTGAGGATGAATCCGGCATGAATAATATTAACACACCTATAAAGAGAAACTCCGGCCTTCAGGCCGCAGAGTTTCATTTAAGTATTTAGGATATGGAGTGAATCGACCGAGTCGATTCGGTTTGTTGTGTCATGGAGCGCCGACCCTTGAACTGC
>CAIOVX010000012.1 GCA_903861835.1 Candidatus Firestoneibacteriota bacterium
CATAAGTCATCTTTGGGAAGGGCGCCGGAATATCCAATCCGAGGGTTTCCTTAAAGACCCGTTTTAGCATGCCCTCGACGAGGACATAGATGTCTTCTTCGGTTATATAAGACATTTCGATGTCTATCTGCGTGAATTCGGGCTGTCTGTCGGCCCGCAGGTCCTCATCCCTGAAGCATTTTGCAATCTGGAAGTACTTATCTATTCCCGCTACCATCATTATTTGCTTGAGCATCTGCGGGGATTGCGGCAGCGCGTAAAACTCGCCTGCGGAAAGCCGGCTGGGTACCAGGAAATCTCTCGCGCCTTCCGGAGTGCTCTTGATAAGTAAAGGAGTCTCTATCTCAAGGAAACCCTGCTTGTCTAAGTAATCCCTGCTGATAAACGTAACCTTATGCCTGTTTATTATATTGGAAAGCATCTTTGGGCGCCGAATGTCTAAATAACGGTATTTTAACCTTACCTCTTCGGCGACATTTGTATCGTCAATCTGAAAGGGAAGCGCTTTTGAAGGGTTAAGGACGGAAAGTTCAGAAGTAGAAACCTCAATCTCTCCGGTCGGGATGTTCTTATTTATGGTTCCTTCAGGGCGTCTTCTGATCTTTCCTTTTACCTTGAGGACAAATTCAGAACGGATATCCTGTGATAGTTTGTGCGCGTCCGGCGCAGCTTTAGGGTCAACGACTACCTGAACCTTGCCGGTCCTGTCGCGAAGGTCAATAAAAATCAGACCACCGTGATCCCTGCGGGAATCCACCCAGCCTGTAAGTGTTATTTCTTTGTCCAGGAGCGTTACATCAGGCTCCCCGCAATAATGAGTACGAATCATGTGGCCTCCAATGAGTAATCCAAATTCGAAGCAAGAAATTGGAAATTCGAATAGCAAGGCGATCTGTTTCGAATTTCGTGCTTCGAATTTCGAACTTAGGTTTTAGAAAAGTGCCTTTTGAGTTCATTCAATGCAACTTTCTGCTGGTTTCCCGTAGCCATATCCTTCACAACCGCAACTCCATCTTTCAATTCGTTATCGCCTATGATGACAGCCGTCTTGGCTTTGAGCGCGTCTGCAAGTCTCATTTGGGTCTTCATGCTCTTGTCTTCGCAGGCCATAACTGTTTTAATCCCTGCGCTGCGGAGTTCCCCGGCAAGGACAAAAGCTTTTTCCAGGGCTGCTTCGCCGAGCGTGACCAAGTAAATATCCGGGGAGTCATCCGCCGGAAGTTTGATGCCCATCGTTTCCAAGGCCAGAAGCAGGCGTTCAACGCCTACCGAGAAGCCGACAGCCGGAGTGGGCTGCCCGCCGAGTTCTTCCACAAGCCCGTTGTATCTTCCGCCGCCAAGTACGCCGTTTTGCGCGCCGAGTTTATCGCAGGTTATCTCAAAGACAGTCTTCGTGTAATAATCAAAACCTCTGACAAGTTTATCGTTTACGGAATAATCTGCTTTAGCGAGTTTAAGGTAATCGATCACCTTCTCGAAGTGCGCGGCGCAAGACGGACAAATATGATCCAGAATCTTGGGGATGCCGGGTTCGGAGAATACGCTCTTGCAGGACTCAACCTTGCAGTCCAGAATCCGCAGAGGATTTTTCTCAAGCCGGACTTTGCAGGTGTCGCAGAGTTTTTCTGACCTGGATTTGAGAAAATCCTTCAGGGCGGCAATATAGCGCGGCCTGCAATCAGGGCTCATGCAGCCGATAGAGTTTAAATTGGTTTTAAGGCCGGTTGCTCCGAGTTCTTTTAGCAAAGTTAGAGCAGTGCTTATAACTTCCGCGTCAAGCGCCGGCGAGTCAGACCCAAAGGCCTCTACTCCCATCTGCCAGTGCTCCCTGTAACGCCCTGCTTGAGGACGCTCATAGCGAAACATAGGTCCTATGTAAAAGAGTTTTACCGGTGCAGGAAGAGCGTTAAGGTTGTTTTCAATATAGGCGCGGACAGTTCCGGCTGTTCCTTCAGGGCGAAGGGTAATGCTCCTCCCTTTCTTGTCCGGGAAGGTGTACATCTCTTTTGTGACAATGTCAGAAGTTTCGCCTATTCCGCGGGTAAAAAGTTCGGTTACTTCAAAGACGGGAGTTTTGATCTCAGAATAGCCGAAGGCGGAATAAACCGCAGAGGCCTTCCGTGTAAGATACTGCCATTTAACAGACTCTCCGGGAAGGACATCTTTTGTCCCCCGAACAAGGTTGTATTTCATCTTACAATAACCAGTTTGCTTGTCTTTGACTGCGTCGTTCCTGATATATTGGTGGTAATCACACAAAGGTATAGGCCGCTGGAAACAAGGTTTCCGCTAGAGTTCTTAAGGTCCCACACATAATCAAATATCCAGGTTTGGGTTGAGTCCGAAAGCGTGGTCTTGAAGTTAGAGAAATCAATTGTTTTATCCAGCAGTTGGTCTCCTGCAATAGTTAAGATGCGAAGCTCGGCTGTTGTGAAGGGCCTCGAAAGGGCCAATCTTATGGTTGTTGAAGCAGCGCCTTTAACGGGGTTCGGGAAATTAAAAAAATTGGTAATGTTTAGTGCCGTCGTTGCCGCTATTGCGGCGAGATTGGCCGTTACCGTGTTTGTTGCAGTACCGGTGAAGTTTGATACTGTCATATAGCTCTGCCCGCTGTAACCGTCGCTTCTTGGCGAAGTAAAGAGCGAGCCGTCAGCCCAAGGATCTCCGGGATCTCCGTGATTGGTCGGAATATCGGAGTTATTGTCGGCTTCGACCAAGGAAACTCTTAGGTGAGGTGAGAGGCTGTTGACATTATTCAGGGATACGGTGCCAATTGAATCGTCAACGTGGTAAATAACAGTTCCGAAACCGGGTAGAAAGTTGTCTGCGGTTATTTGCTTCCTGAATTCCAACAGGAAGTACTCGGTTGAACTTCCTAGTATCGGTATTCTGTAAACCGTGTTTGAGGTGCTTTCATAGTTTACCAGCGTCAATGGAGTGCTGGAGGATACTTGAACCGGCGAAATCCATTTGAGAAGTTGTTTGGACCAGGCTGATTGATGGGTAGGATTCTTCCCGTTGTCGGCCCAGCAGCCGTAATCCATGATATCCCACATTCCTATGTTTGACGGATGAGCAACTCCGGAAGTATTATAAAGATCAACGAGCCCCAGCTGGTGGCCGAACTCATGGCAGAGAACTCCGAATGGAGAGAGTACTCCCGCTTCAGTTACCGGAACGGTTTCACCTTCCGTGAACCCGTCGGCGCCTGCGGAAAACGGTCCCGTGAACATTGACCAGATTTCGTTAGTAGGAGAACTGACGGATTCTGCCCCGTTCCCGGCGTGAACAACCAACAGCGCGTCGTAGGCGCCTTTTGTAACTCCCGCAGCCAAGCAGGCGTCGTGGAAGAGAGTTCCGTTAGTTACATTCGTGTAATCAGATGCAGAATAGTAGCCCATTGTGTTTGCGAGAGCGTAGCCGGAACCTGTATTTGTGTATGCCGTAGTATTGAGTGACAGCGAGCCATAGGAACACTCGGTAAAATAATCAGCCATCCTTTTAAGGTAACCTGAAGTAGACGATGTTGAGGAGGTTGTGTAGGCAGCAACTTGAGGCGCCGTCAAGGCCGACCCGGAGAACCCTACGAATATCACGGCAATATTTCTTGTGCCTGTAGCAACTATAGTTCTTGTCTGCGCATAGAACGGAGCGCCCTGCGCGATAAGTTTTGCGGTTTCGGGATTTATATGAACGCTGTCTTTAGGCATTCCTGCGGAAGGTATTCCCGGCGCCGGCGGAGCAGCATGAAGCAACATCGCAAACGACAATGCAACAAACCCTGCGATTAGTTTTATATTCATTTTCTCTCCGCCTTTCTTTACGTTATGGACGTTATTCTGCTATGCCAGACGTAGTCTGGCATGAATTATATCCTTCCTTACAGAACAAGACGCACAAGTGCGGCTTATAAACCTTACAAACATTTCTAAATGTCTATTTCTTCCTTTTCCTACTAATCGCTTTCTCCGCCGCCCTAATTATAAACTTTGCCGATAAGCCAAACTCTTCAAATAGTTCCTTGGGGGTTCCAGATTCCCCGAACCTGTCCTGAACTCCTATAAATTCTATCGGAGTTGGAATGCTTTTTGCGCAGTGCTCGGCAACCGCCGAGCCCATCCCGCCTATAACCTGGTGTTCTTCGGCGGTAACAATAGCTCCGGTTTCAAGCGCGGCTTTGTCTATACATTTGCCGTCTATAGGTTTTGAAGTATGCATATTAACGACGCGCGCGCTTATTCCTTTCTTTTTGAGTTCTTCCGCGGCAAGCAAGCACTCATAAAGTATGAGGCTTCCCTGTCCGATAAGCGTTACATCGCTTCCTTCAAGCAGAACATTAGCAATGCCTATTTCAAATTTGTCTTCGGGCTTTGTTATTACAGGAACCTTCTCTCTTCCCATTCTTATGCAGACAGGCCCCACGTGTTTAAGAACTGCGTCCGCGGCCTTCGCCATCTCTATCGCATCGGCCGGCATTAAGAGTACTATGTTTGGGATTGCGCGAAGCATGGCTATGTCTTCAAGCGCCTGGTGTGTTGCGCCGTCAGCGCCGACAGATACGCCGCCGTGCGCGGCAATAAGTTTAACGTTCAGGTTCGCGTAGCAGATAGAGACTCTTATCTGGTCCCAGCAGCGTCCCGGAAGGAAGACGCCATAAGTGGCGCAAAAAGGAATTTTTCCGGTCAGGGCAAGACCTGCTGCCGTCGCGATTACATCCTGTTCGGCTATTCCCATATCAAAGAAACGGTCGGGATATTCTTTTGCGAACTTGTTTGTAAGCGTCGATTTAGCGAGATCTGCGTCCAATACGACTATGTTTTTGTTGATTTTGCCTAACCTGACGAGCGAATCTGCAAGAGCTTCCCTTGTAAGTTTCATTTCTGGTACTGCAATCATTATTAAACCTCCTAAGAAATTACTTTTTTCGTTCTTAATGTTCTTAACGTTTATAAGGTTTATAACGAAAATATTTTAGGAGCTGATTCCTTACGTTACAAACGTTATGAACGTTCGCACGTTATAAACGGATATTTATCTGTTAAACGCCCTTTTAGCTATATCTTTTCTGTACTGCGCGCCCTCAAAGGAGATCTTTGAGACAGCGCTGTAGGCATTATCAACTGCCGCGCGCATATTTGCTCCTAAAGCGGTGACGCCAAGCACTCTGCCGCCGCTGCTTACAACTTCTCCGTTATTTGAGGCTGTTCCGGCATGAAAGACCACGGTGTCCTTTGTACTGCCCGCTTCTTCCAGTCCGTTAATCTGCTTTCCATTCTCATATTTTCCGGGATAACCTCCGGAGGCCATAACAACACAAACGGCCGGTCTTTCATCCCACTGGGCTGTTACGGAACTCGCTTTCCCGTCAGCGCAGGCGATAAGTATCTCAAGCAGGTCTGATTTTAATCTCGGAAGAATGACCTGCGTTTCAGGATCTCCGAACCTGCAATTGAATTCAACAACTTTTGGCCCGTCCTTTGTGAGCATTAGACCGGCATAAAGCACGCCTTTGAACTTCTTGCCGAGCTGCGCCATACCTGCGATTACCGGCAGAATTATCTTGTTAATTGTATCATTTTCAAGTGATTTATTCAACACAGGGGCCGGAGAATAGGCGCCCATACCGCCAGTATTTGGTCCCTGATCATTATCAAAAACGCGTTTGTGGTCCTGCGCGGAAACCATCGGAATTATGTCGCTTCCATCAACGAAAACCAGATAGGAGGCCTCTTCCCCTTCTAAAAAATCCTCAATTACAACCTTGCTGCCGGCGCTCCCGAAAACGCGGTTAACCATAATCTCTTCCAAGGCTATTCTCGCTTCACTGAGATCTTTCGGGATTATTACTCCCTTTCCTGCTGCCAGGCCGTCGGCCTTTATGACTACCGGAAATTTCTTGTTTTTAAGGTATTCCAGAGCTTCTTCTCTGCCGTAAAATATCTCATAAGCGGCTGTCGGGATAGCGAACCTTCGCATAAATTCCTTCGCGAAGGATTTGCTGGACTCAAGCAGGGCGGCTTCCCTTGAGGGTCCGAATACTTTTAATCCCGCCTTTTCGAACTCATCCACAATGCCCATAGATAAAGGAATCTCAGGCCCGATAACCGTAAGGCCGATATCATTCTCCAGGGCGAAATTGATGAGCGCGGGAATGTTTTCAACGCGGATATCAACGCATTGGGCGACAGAACCAATGCCGGGGTTTCCGGGAGCGCAGTAGAGCTTGCCGAGTTTCTTGCTCTGTGTCAGTTTCCAGCAGATGGCATGTTCGCGGCCGCCGCTGCCTACCACAAGAACATTCATGGTGCCTCCGAGAAAATAAATTCTAAATTCTAAGTCCGCCTGAAGTTCTTCAGGCGAGATCCCGCCTGTTTGCCTGCAAACAGCGGACACGAAAATCTAAACAAGATGCAAAAGGCAATCCGTCGAAAAAATTACTTTATATTCTTAGCCAAAGGAACTTCGCCGCAGTCAGGGAACTTTGGGCAATTGATGCATTCAGTCCAGACTTTATGCGGAAGCGAGTCGCGCTTGACAATTTTAAATCCGAACTTGCGGAAGAATTTGGGAATGTAGGTAAGCGTGAAGACTCTTTTTACGCCAAGCTCTTTTGCTTCGGCAAGGCACGCCTCAACGAGTTCTTTGCCGATGCCCCTCCCTGAATGCCTCTTTTCTACCGCCAGTGAGCGAATTTCAGCCAAGTCTCCCCAGGAGATGCTTAAAGCGCAAACCCCGACGAGTTTGTCCTTGTGCCTGTAAACGTAGAAGTCGCGCAGTCTTTCATAAATATCCACGATTGATTTTGGCAGCATCAGGTCCTTTTTGGCGTAAGCGTTGATAAGTTTCTGAATCTCCTTCGCATCTTCCAGTTTTGCTTTTGTTATCATTTCTTTCTCCTTGAATTAGTAATCAGCAATCAGCAATTAGTAATCGCCTTTAAGCCGATAACCATACCGTCTCTTCCCCTATCAGCTTTTCTATCTCCGCTATCAATTGTCTTGTAGGCCTGACCCTTAGCGGGGTCTCAACTATAGAAAGTTCTTTCTCGTATTGGTCTACGAAATGCAGAAAAACCAGGCACGAGCCGCCGCTGCCGTCGTGCTTGGAAAGGAGAAACTTTAACTGTTCGAGAACCTGTTCCTCCAGTCCTATCTTCATAAGTTTTATATGCATCTTCTTGCTCAAGCGCTGCTCGGCTTCTTCAAGCAGCATAATGCTATCCGCGAGTATCTTGGCGACTACAGAGCTCTTGTCATCTGCCGCTTGCTGCTCTGTTTCTTCCTGCTTTGCTCCCATATGTTCTTCAAAATCAATTTTACCCTTAATCAGCACCATATTCTCTTCCACCAGTTTATCCCGGATAGTTTCGTAAAGTCTTGGCCAGACAACGACTTCTACGGTGCCGAAAAGATCTTCTAGCGTAACTATGGCCATCTCCTGGTTCTTTGTTTTAGTTATCTTCTTGTCGACTTTTTGTATGATTCCGCCGATGGTTACTATTGTAGCGTCTTCAAAGTTTTTTAAGGTATTGGTCGCGGCGTTGGAAAAATGTTTAAGCGCATCCTCGAACTTAACCAGAGGATGTCCCGAAAGATACATCCCGAGCAGGTCCTTTTCAAAAGAAAGCAGTTTGTCTTCCGGGTACTCTTCTTTGGATAACGTTTTTGCTGCTTCGGTCATTACCTCGGAACCAAAGAGCATATCCTGTCCGTTAGATTTGTCTTCCTGCAGTTTCGCGGACTGGCTGAGCGTCGCTTCAAGCAGCATCATTAACTGGAGTCGTTTTTCACCGAAAGAATCAAAGCCGCCGCATCTAATGAGGCTTTCAATGACCCTCTTATTTATCAGTCTTAAGTCAACTCTCGCGCAAAAATCCGCGAGTGATTTATAATTACCGTTCTGCTCCCTCTCGCTGACTATCTTTTGGGCTGCAAGCGCGCCCACATTTTTTATCGCGGAAAAGGCGAAGAGTATTTCGTTGCCGCCGCTGGTAGTGAATCTAACTTGCGAGCGATTGATATCCGGCGCGACCAGCGCAATGCCGGTCTTGCGGCACTCATCTATATAACCCGGGATCTTATTGTCATTTTTGTCGGTATGGCCGATCTCGGAAGAAAGCAGAGCCGAGTAAAACTCCAGCGGATAATGCGCCTTTAAGTACGCCGTGTGGAAGGCAAGGACCGAATAGGCCGCGGCGTGGGCTTTGTTGAAGCCGTAGCCGGCAAACTTTGCTATCTGGTCGAAGACTTTGTTCGCGAGTTCTTTTTTTACATCCTTCTTTTTAGCGCCTTCCAGGAAGATTGCCCTTTGTTCTTCCATAACATCCAATTTCTTTTTGCCCATAGCTTTCCTGAGGTAATCCGCCTGCCCCAGGGAAAAGCCGGCCAAGACCTGGGCGATCTGCATGACCTGTTCCTGGTAAACAATAATTCCGTAGGTTTCCTTGAGAATCGGCTCAAAAGCAGGATGATCATACTTTATGGTCTTCATACCGTGCTTGCGTTTGATGAAGTCGTCGATATAGTCCATAGCGCCCGGCCGGTAAAGGGCATTCAACGCGATCATATCTCTTATGTCGCGCGGTTTAACTTTACGCATCAGATCGCGCATACCCTTGCTTTCAAACTGAAAAACGCCGGCTGTTTTGCCTTCGCCGAGCAGGTCAAAAGTCTTTCCGTCTTCTAAAGGTATAGCGTCAACATCGATCACGACGCCATGATTAATTTTTATGTTTCTTACCGCATCATCTATTACATTCAGAGTCTCCAGCCCAAGAAAATCCATCTTCACAAGCCCGACTTTGTCGATGGATCTCATTTCGTACTGTATTGAGATAGTGCCTTTCTTCTGGTCCTTGTAAAGCGGAACATAGTTGGTCAGCGGTTCCTTGGCAATAACGACGCCGGCTGCGTGCGTGGAAACATTCTTCGTCATATTTACCATCTCGGAGGCGATGCTCAGGACTCGCTTGACCAGCTCGTTCTGTTTCATAAGTTCGTTGAGTTCTCGAATACCTTTTGCTACCTCTATTAGAGGGACCTGCTCCTCGCTGCCTTCAATATTTGGCAGTTTGGCGGGTACCAGTTTTGCGATATTGTTCCGTTCCGAGAAAGGCATACCGAGGGCCATGCCCACGTTTTGTATGGAGCTTTTACAGACCAGGGTTCCGAAGGTGACAATCTGGCCTACGTTCTCGCTGCCGTATTTCTCTCTCACATACGAGACCATTCTGTCCCGATCCGCGAAGTCCACGTCTATATCGGGCGGGCTTATGCGCTCGTTATTGAGGAAACGTTCAAAGAACAGGTTAAATTTCATAGGGTCAATTTCAGTTATGCCCAGACAAAAGGCGGCCAGAGATCCGCAGACAGAACCTCTTCCGGGGCCAACCCGTATGCCGTTTTCTTTGGCCCACTTAATATAATCCCAGACTATCAGGAAATAACCCGCGAAACGTTCTTTGTTAATGACCGAGATCTCGAATTCCACCCTCTCTTTAAAGCCGGCAGGCGCGGCGGGACCGAATCTTTTCTTTAGACCTTCCAGAACCAGATGGGTGAAATATTCCTCGCGGTTCTTATATTCTTTTGGTATCGGGAAATCCGGCAAGATAAGTTCTTTTACTTTTGGAAAAGTGAAATTGCATTTCTCCGCGACCTCAAGCGTGTTTTTAAGAGCATCAGGGATGTAGGAGAATTTCTGGAGCATTTCTTCTTCTGATTTTATGTAGAACTGGTCATTTGCGAACTTCATCCGGTTCTCATCCTGCACGGTCTTGCCGGTCTGTATGCAAAGCAGAATGTCCTGCAGCTGGGCGTGTTCCCGTTTAATATAGTGACAGTCATTGGTGGCCACCACGGGAATATTGAGTTCCTTGGAGGCTTTGACAAGCTCTTCGTTTACGCGGTATTGCTCTTCTATATCATGGTCCTGAAGCTCAAGATAGAAATTACCTGTTCCAAAGTGTTCGCTGTACTCTCCAATCAGACGGCGGGCTTCATCTAGTTTTCCTTTCTGGATAGCCATTGGTATTTCGCCTTTCAGGCAGGCCGAAAGGCAAATAAGTCCTTCCGAATGCTTAAAGAGCAGTTCTTTGTCTATCCGGGGTTTGTAATAGAAACCGTCAAGATAGCCGGCGCTCACAAGTTTGATTAGGTTCTTATAGCCTATTTCATCCTTGCAGAGCAGTACAAGGTGGTAAGCGGTTTCTCCGCTCGGATTAGCCGACCTTTCACCCCTGGCTCCGGGAGCGACATAGACCTCGCAGCCAATGATTGGTTTGATTCCGGCCTTCATCGCCGCGCCGTAAAACTCAACAGCCCCGAACATATTCCCGTGATCGGTTATGGCCATGGCCGGCTGCCTAAGCGCTGCAACATGCTTTAGCATAGGTTTAAGTATAGAGGCCCCGTCAAGCAGGCTGTACTGTGTGTGATTATGTAAGTGTACGAACTGGCTGTGCGGCATCATCCCCCTGCAGAATTGTTCGCTTTCTTATTCCCATGAATTATTAGCAGAATTATGACGATAAGTAAAGCAAGTAAGGAAATACTATAGCCCCAAAGCACGGAGGCCTTATAAAAAGCGGCTTCTTTGTCGACTATCAGGAGCGAAAGGTTAAGCAGTTCGCTCGGCGGCAGCAAAGACTCAAGTCTCTTTATCTTCCAAAGTTCCGCGTGCTCTACCAGCGAGCCGGCCATAAGCAGCACACCGGCTGCAACCAGAACTTTTGCAGCGCCGGATTTTAAGGCCCTCGCGAAGGCGTCAAAACGGGCGCAGGCAATAACTGCGGCAAGCGTGAAGGGCACAATTACCATGCGCAGAGCCGCTGACTGAGAGTTCAGGAACGGAACGAAAGCGAAGATGCCGTAAAACCTGTCAAAAGTGAATAAAAGCGTAATCAGCATCGCGAGATAAATGCCTTTGAAGTCTATCTTCTTCAGTCCCGGTGAGAGTTCCCTCCTCTTTCCGTCTTGCACGAGTATTCCCAGCCAGATGGCGAACCACGCGATCAGGGCAAAACCCGTAATATCTGTAAACAGGTTGTATTCAAACCAACCGAAGGATCCCCGGAAAAGTTGAAAGTTAGCGTCTTGCGGAATTATCATGGCAGATAAGAGGGTGATTATGGTGGGGTAGCCTTTAGAGCCGGCGTTATCCTTGCCGGCATAAGCCGCAAGAGCCGGCAACAGTCGAAAGGCCGAAAGGATTCCGGAAACCGCAAGAGCAACCGCTATACCCTTCCACTTCTTCAGATCAGAGAACATATAGGCGAGCAAAAAGAAGATGCACCATACGTAAATATGAAAACCTCCCTGCAGGAGGATGAAAAAGAAAAGGAGCGCCAATTTTAGCGCTGTTAGCAAATCCTTCTTGCCTTCGCCGAGATCAAACACGAGCAGAGCAAAATACGGGAGCAGAAAGACGGAGAACCATTGTGTGTGCCCTACTCCCAGCCTCGAGACCGTGTTGCCGTTGAAATTGATTAACAGGAAAAGCGCAGTAAAGGAGAGAAGGTTCAAGCTGAACTTTTTCCGGAGCAGCAGGCACCCAAGGAAGCCGAGCGCGTAAAAGAGCGCGGCATTGAAGCACTCAAATTGTCCCGGTGTCAGGGCCTTAAGCAGAAGTATCTGAGGCGAGACCATGGTTTCGGGAAGGCCCAGAAACATATCGGTCTTATGGACAGGCTCAGAGATAAAGTAAGGTATCCGCTTTTCTTCAAGCGCCTGCTTTAGGACAAGGCAGTACTGTTTTTCTTTGGGCCAGTCCGCGATGCTCATTTGAATATCTCCCATCCTGAAGGAAGATAGCCAGTGCCCGAGTCCCAATAGAAAAAGCGCTGTCAGAAATAGGGAGGCAAATACTTTGCCGGCTTTCCGGAAAAAAGCGTTTTCCATATATTTTAGCATTTAGACTCTCTCCGGTGGTTGTTGAGCAAGCTTTTACTTAACGCGGGCGGTTCATTCCCTTTCGCAGTTGTGAGACGAAACTGCCGGTTTTTTCCGCAAGATCTTTTTTGTGAAGATTTCTGGTGATGACCTTAATGACGGCGCTGCCTACAATTGCTCCGTCCGCGTGCTTCAAAACTTTCCGGAGCAGCTTTGCGTCAGAAATTCCGAAGCCCAGCGCAATCGGTTTATCCGTGAACTTGCGCACGCGCGCGACATACTTTCTAAAATCAGGCAGAGCTGTCCTTGCGCCCGTGATGCCGGCGACCGTTACGCAGTAAATAAAACCGCTGCTTTTTTCGGCTACCAGTTTTATTCTTGCCGCGTCGCTGGTAGGCGCAAGAAAGAAAATTACTTTTACTCCGACGGCTTTTGCCGCTTTGAGGAGTTTAGCGCTTTCTTCGGGGATAAGGTCCGGGATTATAATGCCGTCAATGCCGTTTTCCGCGCAAGAGGAAGCGAACCGCTCGAGCCCAAACTGCAGAATTGAATTGTAATAGCCCATAAGGGTCAAAGCGGCAGAAATATTAGGCTTAACTTTGGAGGCAAACTTTAATATTTCTGCAAGGTTGATATGTTTTTTTAGCGCGTACTGCCCGGATTCCTGGATTGTCGGACCATCGGCGACCGGATCTGAAAATGGAATACCAAGTTCAATGATATCAGCTCCTGCCAAATCGAGGGCATAGATAATTTTTTCCGTGGCGGCTAAATCCGGGTAACCTGCAGTTATATAAACTATCAGGTTTTTTTTGCGTTCTCCGTTTAAAATAGAGAACTTTTCGTCTATTCTGTTGGCCTGCTTAGATATTCCTGCCGACATCTTTGTCTCCTCTGCCGGAAAGGTTCAGGACTACTATCTCCCCACTCCTAAACCGCTTCCTGTTCTTTAGCACATAGCCTATCGCGTGAGAAGATTCCAGCGCGGGAATTATGCCTTCAATCCTGGTAAGTAAATGATAAGCGTTTAAAGCCTCCGAGTCTGTTACGGCGTGGTATTCGGCTCTGCCCGTGGCTTTATAAAAACTGTGTTCCGGTCCGACTCCCGGGTAATCTAAGCCTGCCGCAATGGAATGAGTGGGCAGCACCTGGCCATTTTTGTCCTGGAGCATATATGAGTAGGCCCCGTGGAGCACCCCGGGCCTGCCGCAGCTTAATGTCGCAGAGTGGAATTTCGTGCCAACACCTTTTCCTCCGGCCTCAACACCGATCATTTTAACTTTTTTATCATTGTAAAAACGGTGGAAGAGTCCTATGGAGTTGCTGCCTCCTCCGACGCAGGCAATAAGATAATCCGGAAGCCTGCCTTCCAGTTCAAGTATCTGTTTTCTGGTTTCATTGCCGATTATGCTCTGAAAATCACGAACCATCATAGGATACGGGTGCGGCCCGGCCACTGTTCCGAAAATATAATACGTATGTCCTACGGTAGCAACCCAGTCCCTGAAAGCTTCATTAAGCGCGTCTTTGAGGGTTTTTGAGCCTGAGCTGACGGGAATGACCCTTGTCCCCAGCAGTTTCATGCGGTGGACGTTCAGCGCCTGCCTCTCACAATCTTCTTCGCCCATAAAAACATCGCACTCCAAGCCGAATTTTGCCGCGACCGTTGCCGTAGCCACGCCGTGCTGTCCTGCGCCGGTTTCCGCAATTACGCGTTTCTTACCCATACGAAGCGCGAGCAAAGCCTGCCCTACAGCGTTGTTAATTTTGTGGGAGCCGGTATGAGCCAAGTCTTCCCGTTTGAGATAGATCTTAGGCCCTCCTACGAAGTCTGTGAGCCTTTTTGCGAAAAACAAAGGCGTTTCACGTCCGATGTAGTTCTTGCGATAAAAACCAAGTTCCTTGAGGAATTTTGGATCCCTCTTTGCTTTTCCATATTCAATTTCAAGTTCCCGGAGAGCCGGGACGAGAGTTTCCGGTAGGAACTTGCCTCCGAACTCTCCGAAATATCCTCTCTTGTCAGGCAAATGCATAGTGCTCCTCAGCATGAAGCTTGTTTACAATTTTGTATGAATTTCTTCAATTTCTTCAGATCTTTTTTGCCCGGTTTTGATTCTACGCCGCTGTTCACATCCACGCAATAGGGTGAAGTTTTTTTTATGGCCTCTGAAACATTCCCCGGATTCAGTCCCCCCGATAGAATAACAGGGTTGCCTATTTCTTTCGCGGAAACGGCAAGCTTCCAGTCAAAGGTCTTTCCGGTCCCTCCCCTTTTTCCGGCGACAAAAGTGTCCAGTAAAAAAGCCGAGGCGGTAATATAAGCAGGAAGCAGGGCAAGGTCAGACCTGTCTTTGATACGAAAGGCTTTAATGACCGGCAGAGGATGAAAGAGCGGCAGTAACTCAGGGCTTTCTTCTCCGTGCAACTGAACTGCGGAAAGGCCTATTGAGGCAGCAAGTTTAAGCACGGCCGCCGGAGTTTCGTTTACAAAAACACCGGTCTTTGCCGTGAAAGGAGGCAGTTTTTCTATTATTTTGCCGGCTTGAGCCGCTGTGACCTGGCGCGGGCTTTTCGCGAAAACAAATCCCAGTATATTCGCTCCGTATTCAACGGCCGCAAGAGCGTCCTCAAGGTTTGTTATTCCGCACACTTTTATTAAAGTCATGAAGTATTATAGCAAATATGACCTGTTTCCTGAAACGATAAAATCCCGCGTAGATAAGGTTCTAATTCAATAATGTAATTTGTTTCTGGGAACTCAATACTATCTCAGGCGCGCCTTTGTATTCTTTGACCTTCCCGGACACCCTAACTTTCTTGCCGAGGTAGAACTCCTCAGGTTTTTCTGGAAAATTGCCGAAATCTGAGGCAAAGATGACGCAGGTAAGATACAGATTGAGGCCATCCTTAAAGTTCAAGAAAATAACCTTTCCGGAATTGTGACTCTTCGTTATTGTTCCTTCAATGATAATGTTCTTGCCGACATTATTGGCTGCATCCGCGAGAGGAACGTTTACAGGAGGCACGAACTCGCCTAAAGCCTGCGGCGGGAGCTTGCCCGTCTTTTTATCAAGAATCAACAGCTTAAAGCAGACAATTACGGCTATGGCCGCGGCCGCCGTTACTCCTGCCTTTAGCGCGAAATTCAACAACTTATTTTTGTCCATTTTAGTCTCCTTTTGCCGGATATATGTCCAACAACTCTTTGAAATTCTCATCAAGTTTTGACTTGCCGGCATCGTTTAGCGCTTCGTATCTGTTTATAAGGTTTAATATGCGCCCGTCTTTAAGATCAAAATTCCAAAGTCCTCTGTGTTTCTCTCTTGCTTCGCGCTCGTAAGCGGCGTACTTCTCTTTTTTGCCGAACGGTTTAAAGGTGTAGAGATAGGCAAACCCGCGTAGCAGCATTTCGGCGTTAAGATCCGTCCCGTTTACAGATATGTACGCGAGTGCGCGGCCGTACATATCTTTTGAATCATAATTGTCGTACTCAAGATAACACTGCTTCCCTTCCGCGAGGTTCCTTAGAAAATCCCGCGCTTCTTCTCCGAATCTTTGCGCCGGTATAACAGGGTGGTGCAATTCCGGAGCGTCAATTCCTTTCATTCTAACCTTGTCTCCCGTGTTAAGAACAACCGTGTCACCGTCAATAACACAGCTTATCGTATAAGGTCCGTACTTTTTTGTTTGGACCGGTCGCGGCGCGGGCTCTTTCATCTGCGGCTCATTAATAAGGATACTATAAAGAGCCATTAAGAGCAGAATTGCCCCGGTTACAAATAAGAGATATTTTGGATAGGCTGTCATCATTTCGGTTCCGTGTAGTCACATATGAAAAAAGCCCCCGGTGTTTTGACGGAGGCTTTAGAGGCGCTGTCTATGTCCTTTCGTCGCTGGACCGCGTTCATCGCTTTATTTATACCTTTTCTTTAATTGAAAGTCAACCCGCTTACTTCTTGAAAATGCTCTCAAGATACTTAAAGCTTTTTTCCGCAATGGCTTCAGGCCCCGGCGTAAAATCAAAGACCTCTACGGAAATATATCTCTCGTAGCCGTTTGCTTTGAGCGCCGCGGCGATGGGAATAAAATCTGTTTTGCCGAAACCCGGCCCGCACTTGTTTTCGTCATTTACATGAATATGTTCAAAATAGCCCTTGCAGTCTTTTATGATGTCGGGGATTGCTTTCTTCTCGCTGGACATTGCTTTTACATCAAGCATCATCTTGAAATTCGGATGGGCAAGCTCTTTTACAAAGGACAGGGCCTCCTGCGCGGTAGAGAAGATGTTTGTTTCGGCGGTTGAAAGAGGTTCCAGGCAGAGCATCACGCCTCTCTTTTTCGCCTCTTCCGCGCAAGCCAAGAAGAAATCCTTTGCTTCGGAAAGAGCCGTTGCCTGGGGCATGCCTTCCGGAATATTCCTTTGTTTGGGCGAACCGATGATCATTACTTTTCCGCCGAGCTCGGAACAGAATCTGATAAGTTCGAAAAAATACAGTTTGGTCTTCTCCCTGAGGGTTTTGTCCGTTGTTGTTATCGCAAGTCCTTCCGGGCTTACAAGCAGCCAATGCAGGCCTATTATTTCCAAGTCGTGTTTTTTGGCGATAGACTTCAGTTCGGCTCTTCTGGCAGCATCGATTAACTCTACTGATTTTGCAAGTGTGAATGGCGCTATCTCAATCCCGTCATAACCGGTTTTCTTTACAAAAGCGCAAGTCTTCTCCCAGTCCCAACCGTTAAACACTTCGCTGCAGATGCCTATCTTCACAATAGCCTCCCGAGTGTTTTGCCAATGTCAAATGAGCGCATTAAGGCCTCTCCTATCAGAGCGCCGTTGACGCCCAGTTCATTCAGGTATTTAATGTCATTTTGTGTTCTTATTCCGCTCTCGGAAACAGTCAGGACTTCGCGCGGGAGCAGTTCTTTTATCTTTGAGGTGGTCCTTAAATCCACACTGAAGTCCCTGAGATTTCTGTTATTGATGCCTATCAAACGCGCATCGCAACTAAGAGCGGTTCTTGCTTCCGAAGGTGTGTGAACTTCCACCAGTGCATCCATTCCGAGCCGGCTTGCTGTCTTTAAAAAAGCCCGCAGCATGGAAGGACTCAGGCAGGCGGTAATCAGGAGCACTGCGTCAGCGCCGGCAGCTCTCGCTTCATAGAGTTGATATTCATCCACGAGAAAATCCTTGCGGAGGACAGGCAGTCTAATCTTTCCTTTTATGGCTGCAAGATAACCGAGGTTTCCGAGAAAAAAAGCTTCTTCCGTAAGGACTGAAACGGCAGAGGCGCCGTATTTTTCGTAGGCAAGCGCAGTTTCAACCGGTTTGAAATCTTTTGTAATAAGCCCTTTTGAGGGCGAGGCTTGCTTAACCTCCGCAATTATAGAGACACCTTTTCTTTTTAGGGTATCCGCGAGACTTAACGGAGCCGGTGCGGAGTCCAGCAAGGCAAGAAGCAACTTAAGCGGCACTCTTTTCTTGAGAAGTTTCAAACCGGACCTTTTGGCGTTTGTTATTTTTGAGAGTATATTTTGCATCAGGAATTGGATAACTCTTTAAGCCGTTCAAGAGCCTTGAGCGCTGCCCCGCTTGAGATTGCCTGCCGGGCGAGGTCAACAGCTTCTTTAAGATCTTTTGCCTTGCCTCCAGCCACTATTCCTGCTGCCGCGTTGATCACGGCCATATCGGCGAAAATTCCTCCGGTTCCGCGGAGTATGGCAAGCGTAATGTTTTTGTTTACGGAAACGTCACCGCCCTTGATGGCAGAGAGCACGGAACTTTTAATCCCGAGTTCCTCCGGTTTAATTGTATAGGAGGTTATTTCGCCGTTATTTAGTTCCATTATTTTTGTCGGTCCTGCAAGCGAGATTTCATCTAATCCGTCGTGTCCGTGGACTACCAGCGCCCGCGTGTGCCCGATATTCTTTAGAACATGTATATAATCGTTCATAAGCTTTTCCGAGAATACGCCTATCACCTGATGTTTGACACTTGCCGGATTGGCGAGCGGACCGATGATGTTAAATATTGTCCGTATACCCAGTTCTTTCCTGACGGGAGCCACGAACTTCATTGAAGTATGAAGCAAGGGCGCGAACAGGTAAGCAATTCCGGCTTCATCAAGACAGCGCCCTATCTTTTCCGGAGGCAGTTCCAGTTTTACGCCGAGCGCTTCAACGAGATCTGCGCTGCCGCATTTGGAGGAAACCGCTCGGTTGCCGTGTTTGGCAACAGGCACTCCGGCCCCGGCAACTATAAAGGCAGCTGTGGTGGAAACATTGAAAGTATCGCTCTTGTCTCCCCCGGTGCCGCAGGTATCTATAACATTCCTGTGTTTTGTCTTGATGTGTATGGCGTTTTTTCTCATGGATTCAGCCGCGCCGGAAATCTCTTCTATGGTCTCACCCTTCATTCTGAGGCTCACCAGGAACGCGCCGATAAGGGCCGGCGGACAGATACCGCTCATAATCTCATCCATTGCCAGTGACATTTCGTCCTTGGTAAGGTCTTCTTTGTTATCTATGACTTTTAGGAGCGCTTCTCGAATCATTTGACCTCAACCCCTTTGTTTTGCGGAAGCAATATCTGTGAAATTGCGCAGGATCTGCATACCGGAACTTGTAAGTATGGATTCGGGATGAAATTGTACTCCAAAGACCGCATACTCTCTATGTTTCAAGCCCATAATCTCTCCCTCTTTTGTCCAGGCGGTTACTTCAAGTTCTTTGGGGAGTCCTTTTTCGCTGACAATCAGAGAATGATATCTTGTCGCTTCGAACGGATTTTCTATTCCTTTAAAGATTCCCTTGCCGTTGTGTCGGATCATACTGGTTTTACCGTGCATCAGTCGTGCGGCCCTAATAACTTTTCCGCCAAAAACGTGCCCTATGCACTGATGGCCGAGACATACTCCAAGTATAGGCAGCTTATCCTTAAATCCGAGTATTATTTCATTGGACATGCCCGCTTCAATAGGCGATTTTGGACCGGGAGAAATCACCAGCGCTTTTGGCTTTAACTTTCTAATCTTAGCTATACTGATTTTGTCATTTCTGACTACTTCCGGTTTTGCCCCCAATTCGCCAAAATATTGAACCAGATTATATGTGAATGAATCATAATTATCTATTATAAGTATCATTTTTCCTCTCAACAGATTGTGAATGATATTTCAACTTTGCTTAGTATTTGACCCTCTGACCTTCCGGCTACAGTCCTTTTCCCGCAAGTTCTACAGCCGACATCAGCGCCTTTGCCTTATTGAGTGTTTCCTGGTATTCTTTCGCGGGATTTGAATCGGCGACTATGCCGGCGCCTGCCTGGACATAAACCGTGTCTTTATTTATTACCATAGTCCTTAAAGTAATGCAGGAATCTAAGTTTCCGTTAAAGCCAAAATATCCTATCATGCCTGCGTAAGGTCCTCTTTGAATTCCTTCAAGTTCTTCTATGATTTCCATAGCGCGAATCTTTGGGGCGCCGCTAACGGTACCGGCAGGGAAACAAGCACGAATGACATCATAAGCGTCCCGGTTCTTCTTCAGCCGTCCGTTAACATTTGATACGATGTGCATCACAAAAGCATATTTTTCAATCACCATCATCTCGTCTACTTTGACCGATTTATAATCGCAGACCCGGCCGAGGTCATTTCTGGCGAGATCGACCAGCATTATGTGTTCGGCGAGCTCCTTGGGGTCTTTAAGGAGTTCGGCTGTAAGTTTTTCGTCTTCTGCGTCGTCCTTGCCGCGCGGCCTGGTGCCGGCAATAGGTCTTTCAGTAACCACGCCGTCTTCCACTTTGACCATTATTTCGGGGGAGGCTCCAGTGACTTTAAAGTCGCCGTACTTCAGGTAGAACATATAGGGCGACGGATTTACAACCCGAAGGGCTCTGTAAATGTCGAATGAGTCAATGCCGGTTTTGGCAGAGAGTCTCTGGGAAAGCACTACCTGAAAGATATCGCCGGCCTTGATATATTCTTTAGCCTTAAACACCATCTGTTCGTAAGTCTTCTTGGCGGTATTTGAAACAAGTACGGTTTCTTTTCCTGAAGCAGCCTGCTTCAGGAGTATGCCGTCCTTTGCCGGCTTTTTAAGTTTTTCCACAAGCCTGCTTATAGCGGCTGTGCCCTGTTTGTAGGCTTTATCAGGATTTCTTTCGACAAAAACATTTGCTACTACTTTTATGGTATGTTTCAGGTGATCAAAGATAAGCATAGTATCGGTGATCATAAATGCGGCGTCGGGAAGGTCTCTGTCGTCGCTGTTCTTCAGCGGGAGCTCTTCGAAGTATCTGACCATATCATAGCTGAGGTAGCCAACCGCTCCTCCCGTAAAAGGCGGAAGCCCGCTTACCTTTACCGGCCTGTAGCGCGCCATAAGTTCTTTGAGCGCTACGAGACAGTCAGTTCCGGAGGAAAACACTGTTTTCTTCCCGCCGGAGGTTAATTCAACTCTATTGTCTTTTGAGACGAAAATGACCGAAGGGTCTGACCCAAGGAAGGAGTAACGGGCAAGTCTCTCTCCGCCAACTACTGATTCAAGAAGGAAAGAATACTTGCCTTCAATCTTTTTGAAAGCCGATACGGGAGTTTCCATATCGGCAAAAAGTTCGGCGTAAACAGGAATCAAATTGCCTTTTTTGGCAAGCTCTTTAAATTCCTTTATTTCCGGATGAATCTTCATTTTGCCTCATTTCCCGTATACTTTCATGGGATCAAATACCTTCTTGCCTTTCTCAATGAGTTTAGAGCCTTTGACCTGTTTAAAAAAACAGCTTCTGTGCCCCGTATGGCAGGCCGCGCCGCCGAGCTGGTTAACTTTAACCAGAAGGGCGTCTGAATCGCAGTCAAAGGCTATACTTTTCAAAACCTGCACATTGCCGGACGATTCGCCTTTCAACCAGAGCTTTTTCCTGCTGCGCGACCAGAAGTGCACCTTTTTAGTGCTTAAGGTTTTCCGCAGAGACAGGGCATTCATATAGGCGAGCATCAATACCTCGCCGGTTTTATAATCCTGGACAATGGCGGGTATGAGCCCGTCTTTTGAATACTTGCACTGCTTCAAGATGGCTTTCATTTGGCTCCTATAAAGCGTTTTTAAATCCTGACATTTACTCCGTACTTCTTTAATTCCTGTTTTACTTTCTTTACGGTATATTCTTTATAGTGAAAGATTGAAGCCGCAAGGACCGCGTCAGCTCTTCCTTTTGTGAGGACTTCATACATATGCTCGACGTTCCCTGCGCCGCCGGAGGCAATTACAGGAACACCTACGGTCTCGCTAATTGCTTTGGTAAGAGCCAGGTCGTAGCCGGCTTTGGTTCCATCGGCGTCCATACTGGTAAGCAGTATTTCCCCTGAACCTAATTTTACCGCCTTTTTCGCCCAGGCAACGGCGTCTATACCTGTCCTATTCCTGCCCCCGTGAGTAAAGATTTCCCATCGATTGGGCGCAACTTTTTTTGCGTCAATGGCTGTTACTATGCACTGGCTGCCGAATAGCTCGGAGGATTCGCGGATGATATCAGGGGTTTCTATTGCGGCAGTGTTAATGGATATTTTATCGGCTCCGGCGTTAAGAAGCGCCCGAATATCTCCGACAGTTTTTATCCCACCGCCGACCGTCAAGGGAATAAAAATAGTAGAGGCGGTCCTGCGGACAACATCTATTATTATCTTTCTTTTTTCGTGGGAAGCAGTGATGTCCAGAAAGACCAGCTCGTCTCCGCCCTGCCGGTCATACTCTACGGCGCTTTCGACCGGATCTCCGGCTTTCTGCAACTCGAGGAATTTAACGCCTTTTACTACCTGGCCGTCTTTTACATCCAGGCAGGGGATAATCCTTTTAGCGAGCACTAAATCCTCCTTCCGCTCTTTCGGGCTTTTATCGTCTTTTTCTTTTTTCTTGTCCGACGGTCGGAAGGCTGGTATTCTTTGGCCAGTCTGATGGCTTTTTTAAGGTCAAGATTTCCGGTGTAGAGAGATTTGCCGATGACCATACCCGCAACTCCGTATTTTTCCAGCGCGCAAAGGTTCAAAACATCGTCTATGCTGGTCACGCCTCCGGAGGCAATTACTTCCATGTCTACGGCTTGCGCGAGCTCTTTAGTGCTTTTAAAGTTGGGGCCTGAAAGCATGCCGTCCTTTTCAATGTCGGTGAACAATATCGTTTTAATTCCTATTGCCTCTACTTCCTTTGCAATAGTTACCGCTCTCTTGTTGGTTACTTCTTTCCAGCCCTTAACCGCGACCATACCTTTCTTGGCGTCAATTCCGACCATAATTCTGTGTTTATACTTGTCAACGGCTTCCTTTAGAAAATCAGAATTATTTATCACTGAAGTTCCAAGTATCGCCCTTTCAACCCCGCCGTTCATTATCTTATCCAGCGTCTCTATATTCCTGATGCCGCCGCCGAATTCCACGGGGATGCGAAGTGTTTTTACAATCTTAAAGACTATTTCTAGATTCTTGGGGACGCCTGTTACTGCCCCGTCAATGTCTACGAGATGCAGCATTTTAGCGCCCTTAAGCTGCCAGAGTTTCGCTACGCCTTCCGGTTCCTCTGAAAAGACGGTCTCATCTCTAAGGTTGCCTTGCGCAAGTCTAATGCATCTTCCTTTTCTTATGTCTATAGCGGGGATGATTAACATTATTTTACCATCTTTACAAAATTTGAGAGTATTGTCAATCCGGCTTTCTGGCTTTTTTCAGGGTGAAATTGCACAGCAAACACATTGTCCCTGTTGACTGCAGAGGCAAAGTTTATGCCGTAATTAGTGGTGGCCGCAATATCCCCCTTCTTATCCGGAACGCCGTAATAAGAATGTACAAAGTAGAAAAAAGAATCGTCCTTGACGCCTTTAAAAAGGGCGCAGGTTATTTTCTTATGCACATTATTCCAGCCTATCTGTGGAATCTTCAGACCTTTCTTCTTGGGGAAGCGGACTACGCGTCCGGGTATTATGTTAAGACCCGGCCATACTCCGTTCTCTTCGCTTTCGGTAAAAAGCAGTTGAAGCCCTATGCAGATTCCGAGAAAAGGTTTACCGGCTGCCGCTGCTTCACGGAGAGGCTTTACCAGCTTAAGCTTGTCGAGGTTTTTCATAGCATCATTGAACGCTCCGACACCCGGCAAAACCA
>CAIOVX010000013.1 GCA_903861835.1 Candidatus Firestoneibacteriota bacterium
CAATACTGCAAGCATAATTACTGATTTCTTCATAAGGCCTCCTTTGAATACTTTTTACTCTTCACAACAAAAGAAAGAAGGCCCTTTCGGGCCTTCTTTGATTTCCGCGCTAAACTACTTCGTTGTTTTCGCAGGTGCCGCTTTTGCAGGTGCCGCTTTTGCAGGTGCTGCCTTTGCAGGCGCCGCTTTCGCAGGTGCTGCCTTTGCGGGTTCTACTTTCGCAGGAGCTGCTTTCGCCTTTTCAGGGGTCACAACTGCCGCAGGTGCCGGTGCCGCTTTCTGATCCGCCGCAGGTGCGCCGGATTCACAGCCGGCAAACAGGAACGCCGCTGCCAAAAACATCACTACAACCGCAATCATCTTCTTCATTTACTCCTCCTGGGTACTACTTGTTTAGGATATAAACCACGCTTATTTTATCAAAAATGCCGCGCGCTTTCAATCAAAAGAAAGTAAATTAATTAACATTTTCACCTTTCCCCCGTTTCCGCAAAAGCAGAGCGGCGCAACAGCAAAATGCTTATTTTACAAGGTCTTTTGCGATCCACCCGAGCATAATGCGCGCCATAGCCTTCTGGCCCGTGTTATTTAGATGTATTTTGTCCGGCGCAAGGCGTGAATTGGGGTCTCCGGAATTCATCGAGAGGTAAGTGTCAATCAGTCCGAGCTTGAAGCGCGAAGCAAGTTTTTTCTGAACGGCGACAACCTCTTTTTCATATAGTTCCGGCTGAAAGGCATTGATAACCGTTCCCGAGAGCAGCACTGGCTTTACCCCGTTCTTTTTCAGGATTTTTATCATCGCTTCCATCGTGACGCGAAACTTTCTCATCCACTTCATTTCTTTTCCGCCTTTCGTCGAAAACAGGTCGTTTCCGCCGAAAAGTATCACGCAGTACTCGGGCTTGTACGCGAGAACATCCCTTTGCAGGCGCGCGAGCCCCTGCCAGCTTGTGTGCCCCCCTATCCCGGAATTAATTATTTCCACGCGCTTGTTGTATTTTTTGTAAAGCTCTTTCAGTATATCCGGGTAGCCGGCGTTAGCGCCCCAGTGAAGGGTTGTCATAAGGGAATCGCCCAGAAAAACAATCTTCGTTTTCCTTGTCTTCTTCAGCGTCGCTTTTATCTCAGGATGCTGCGCGATAAACTCTTCGGCTATCTGCTTCGGACCTCTTATGCCCGTGATTTTCTCGCCCCAGGAATTGATCTTCCTAAACTGCAGGTACATTTCAAATTCGTCGCTCTTGAAACCGGATCTCCGGTATCCGCGGGCAACGGTCCTCTTCGCGGCATAGCGAAGCGTTTCCTCCGTATTCAAAACACCCAGCTCGGCGAAGGTAACCGGAAGCCCGGCCTCAAAACAGAACTTCATCATAACCTGAAGGTCCGTACCGTCCAGCGTCATTTCCTGAGTTATCTCTATCAGCCTCGAAAACGGCAGAAGGTTAAACTTTGCAGGGTCTTTCTTTGAAAACTTTCTGACGGTATCTTTCACCGCCGCCGCCACAATCTTCATATTCTTATACATTATCTCTCCTTCCCCCGCTTTACGCTATGAAACTCTGCGGCCTGAAGGCCGGAGTTTCTCTTTATAGGTGTGTTAATATTATTCATGCCGGATTCATCCTCACCCTAAAGGGTGAGGTTTTCTCCGGCATCTGAAAGATAAACTTTTCTTGCCTTACGTTATAAACGTTAAGAACGTTACGAACGTTACGAACGTTACAAACCATGATTTATTTTCAGTATCACCGTTTCATGCGATTTTATCTTCATCTCCGGCTTCTCAAACTTTTCGCCGGTAATGAGATTCGTCATATTTTTAAATGGGAAGGCAGTCTTTAGTTTTATATTGCTGTCCGCCTTGGCGTAATTTGTGACATAGGCAAGATAATAGCCTTCCTGTTTGACAACCCTGGCCTCCGCGTCAAACATTTTTGCTCCTTTGTCGTCGGTCAGCCGAAGGTCCCTTGGTATGGCGTATTTCTCAAAGAGCTTGTCCATAAACTCCCAGTTGCTCTGCTTTTCAAGAGGTACGGCCAGAGTGTACACCTTTCCCTTGCCCTTTTTGAACAACACTATCCCCGGATTTCCATCTTCCAGTTCTGCGATAACTTCAGCCCCCTTCGAAAGCGAGAGTGTCTGAACCACGCCCTGCCCGTTAAAAATCATCTCTTTGTCAAAGAGGTCTTTTTTAAGGGACTTTACCTTTACTTTCTTGACCTCTGAGAGCATCGCTTCATTATTCGGCCCCCAGATAAACCCGCCTTCATCGTCATGAACCGCCGACACTTTTGAGACAACTTTCACCTTGGGAAGGATCATGTTTTTTACTTCAACGCCGGCAAGGTTTTTCAGGTAATCTTTCTTCCGGTTGTACTCGTCAAACATAAGCGAGTTCGGGATTATGACGGCCGTGCCGCCGTTTTCCACGTACTCGCCGAGCTTCTTTACTACATCTTCAGGCAGGTTGAGAACAGACGGAATGAGAAGGATATCCCGTCCCGAAAGCAGCCCTTCTTTTACCTGCTTTTCCGTGATAATCCTGGTGAAAGCGTCAAGATTCACGGTCGAATCATACACATTATTGAATTCACGGATATACGGGATGTTTCTGCTGTTCCTCTGAAGAGGCGGGACCTGCAGCATTGAAGTGTTGGAATAAAGAAGCACGACTTTCGCGGACAGGGCGGCTTTCGGGAACTCAGCGACCTCATTGCCGACCAGCCTAACATCCATCATAAGGTTCAGCGCTGTCAGCGCGTCAGAAAGCGGTATCTTGTAGGAATCCGGAATAGAGCTGTCAATGAACTGAGCGCCGCCACTCGGCCACCACCAGTGATATGTAAAACCGCAGCCGTGCAACAGCTGCGCCCAGGCGTGCGCTATATCCCCGTGATATTCAGAGTCATAAACAAGTTTTTTGCCCCCGCTTATTGACCAGAGCAGGTCGACCTGATTTGTGGACTGGGAACTTTCCTTCATAATTACATCCGCGACCTCGTTGGACATAAGCTCCGTGTCCAAACCAGCCAGCCCCACAGTCCCGGAAAAAGCATAGAACGGCGAGCCCATCATATATAATTTATCCGGCGCTATCTTTTTCATCTCGGCTTTAGCCCATTTGAAATACTCAGTCAAGCGAAAGCAGTTAAAGACCGCAAAGTCATACCACTTGGCGTCGTTGGGTTCCTGGCTGACCTCTACGGGTGGAAGCTCAATCTCCGAGAAATCTTTGAACCCTGTTTTCCAGATTGAGTTGAGAGAGTCGATTTTGGAATATTTCTCTTTTAACCACGCCTGAAACATTGTTTTCGTGTAGTCGCAGAAACATACATACTGGTGTTCCATTCCCATCATGATTACTTTTACCCTGGGGTCATCGGCCAGCGGAGTGATCTTTTCCTTAATGTATTTCAGGGCGGCCTCCCTGGTATGCGGGGATTCAAGACAGATGACGCAGATAGCCGCGCCGTCCGAGCCGCCGTCCTCTATAATGTGCCCGGCAAAGAACCCCTTAGGCCATATCCTCTGCACGTCGGTATATTTCTTAAAGGCCTCATAGATGGGCGCCCTGACCACATCGTATCTCGTTGCCCCGACCGCGAAGACCTCACCCATGAATTTCTGGTTGAAATCATAATTTTTAGTCGGCCCCGTGGCAAAACCGTAATGATACGGAATAACAACCCTGCCGCCGCTGTGAATATAGCCGTCTTTTATCGTGTAATCCGCGGAATCCGGCCAGGGCGGCGTGGGGATCTGCTTGATTTTCCCGGACATAATTCCTTTCAGTTGCTCTATGCCTTCCTTGCAGTTCTTCTCCACAAAATCGCAGTATTGCATCCTGTAGTCTTCGTGAAAGGGCTGGAGCCATCTTTGCTCTAATCCGACTTTTGAAACCATAGCTATAGCTTCAAACCTGAGAGTTTCAATATTCTTTGCTTTTGCTTCATCTATTAGAGAATTTAGTTCCTTCAGGTATTTGCGGACTTCCTCCCGCCTGACTTTCTGCTCGGGAGTTGTAGGCACCCCGCTTGCGGCAAAAACAACCGTGGAAAAAACAATTGCAGCTGCAACCGCAATCAGTATCTTTTTCATCCGAACCCCCTGGCCTTCACCAACCTTGATAACTTTTCTTGCCTTACGTTATAAACGTTAAGGACGTTACAAACGTTATAAACTTTATTTTTTATTTATATTTCTCAACAAGCCTATACACCTGCTCCAGCTCCCCTTCATCCTTCAAGTCCCTTACCCAAAGATAAAGACCCTTTGAGCCAATCGCATCCAGCAGCGGCTCTACCTCTTTATATTTCCCGTCAATTACCTGGAGCCCTTTACCTGCTTTACGGATCTTCTTAAACATCTCAAACCAGAGCGGATTTGAACCGTTTGGCTTTCCGGCCTGCGGAGTCCACTCAATGGCATCTAACGGTTTTATGGACAGAATATGATCAAGGTGACAGATGCATTGCGTTCCGTCAAGATGATAGACCGAATTGTCCAGCCACTCGCATTGCGCGGTCAGCGCCGGAACCACGAACTCGTCGAACATATCAGGAGAGAACATCGCGGAAGCGTCGCACTGCACCTTGGCAACTTTTCCTTTGCTCCAGAGTTTAAAATAATCAAACACCGAACTCCCGTCAGGAAACTTGATTATGTCATACATCCTGTTCATAGTTTCAAAGAAAGCGTCATTTATTTCCCAGACCTTTTCTTTCACCCAATCCGGGCGCTCTATCATATCCATAAGCAGGGTCTGTGAGTCCCTAAGCGACGCCAGCGTATCTATATTTTCTATAATATCCGGGTAGCCCACATAGTAATTGCCTTTTGACTCTTTTACCAGCCGTTTAAGCATGGACTCGTGAATCTTCCACCACTTATTTTCAGGGTCGAACTTAATCTTCGGATAGTTCTCGGGATCAGTGATGAACGGGTGGTACCAGACAGTCTCTTTTGAAAGGCCTGCTGTTGAACCAAGAAAGAGGCCAAGGACTCCGGGGCCGACGCCCCATTCTGCAAGGGGAACGGTATCCCCGGGGAAAGCTTCGTTGGCCATCTGCCAGCGCACTTTCGCGCAGTTGTAATCTTCATCGGTCCAGAACTTCATTACATCCTCGGGTTCAGCAGGGTTTTCTACATTTTCCCTGGGAACTTTCAGCATGTCTATCGGGGAGTATGTTGTTATGATAACGGTTCCTTCACGATCCCAAAATTTCTGGTGGTTCTCTTTGACCTTTTCCCAATCCTTTTTCCAAATCATAAATATCCTTTAAAAAAAGAAGTTAATAACGCTATTCTGCTATGCCGGACGTAGTCCGACCTTATTAACCTTACAAACTTTTCCAGCCTTACGTTATAAACGTTACGAACGTTATGAACGTTATAAACTTTTCTTTATGTATTTATCTATCGAAACCGCCGCCTTCTTCCCCGCTCCCATCGCCGCTATCACCGTCGCGGCGCCTGTGGAGATATCACCGCCGGCAAACACTCCGGGAACGCTTGTCTCGCCTGTGTTCTCATCGGTAACGATGTTTCCGTGTTTCGCGGTTTTAAGTTCCGGCATGCTCTGGGGAACAAGAGGGTTTGGAGACTGTCCAATGGCGGATACCACGGTGTCAACTTCTAGAGTGTATTCGCTGCCGGGCACCGGTTCCGGCCTTTTCCTGCCCGAAGCGTCCGGCTCGCCGAGCTTGTTCTTGATAAGTTTGAGCGCCCTCACCTTCCCCGTAGCGGGGTCTCCTATTATTTCCAGCGGCGCGGTCAACAGGTGGAAGATCACGCCTTCTTCCCCGGCGTTCTCTATCTCTTCTTTCCTTGCGGGCATCTCTTCCTCTCCGCGGCGGTACACGATATAGACCTTCTCCGCGCCAAGCCGCAAAGATACCCTTGCCGCGTCCATTGCCACATTTCCGGCGCCCACGACCGCGACAATTTTCCCTATGTTCACCGGCGTGTCCGTTTCCGGGAATTTGTACGCCTGCATAAGGTTAATCCTGGACAGGTATTCGTTCGCCGAGTAAACCCCGGTGAGGTTTTCCCCGGGAACTCCGAGAAACGAAGGAAGTCCTGCTCCGGTGCCGATAAAGACGGCTTTGTACCCCAGCTTGAAAAGCCCCGGGACAGTGATGGTCTTTCCTATAAGGACATTGAGCTCAAGGCTGACACCGAGCTGCTTCAGGTAATTCACTTCAATATCAAGTATTTCTTTTGGAAGACGGAACTCCGGTATGCCGTATCTCAGCACTCCGCCCGTTGCGTGCAGAGATTCATATATAGTCACCTCATAGCCCAGCAGAGCCAGGTCGCCCGCGCAGGCAAGCCCGGCCGGACCGGAACCGACTACGGCGACCCTTGCAATCTTCTCTTTGGAAAGTTCTTGCGCGTTCTTCTCTATGCTGCCGCTTTCACGCTCCCTGTCCGCGGCAAAGCGTTCCAACCGCCCTATGCCTACGGGTTCATTTTTCTTGCCGACAATGCACTTGAGCTCGCACTGTTCTTCCTGCGGGCAAACCCTGCCGCAGACCGCGGGAAGCCCGTTCGTTTCTTTTATTTTTTTAACAGCCGCGTCGTATTTTTTCTCCGAGATGAGTTTAATGAATGCGGGTATGTTAATATTAACCGGGCAGCCTTCCACACAGAAAGGCTTTTTGCATTGGAGACACCTTGAAGCCTCCAGCAACGCTTCTTCCTCGGAATAACCGAGCGCCACTTCATTGAAGTTCTTCGCTCTTGCAAGCGGCTCCTGCTTTTTCATCTCTGTTTTTTTGCGTATCAGCGGCATATTATTCCCTGCACTTTTCGCATTTAAGCGAATCAATGTATTTTTGTTTTGAGAGACCTTCAAGCTCCTTAAACTGCCCGAGGCGCTTCATAAGTTCGTCAAAATCCACCTGATGCCCGTCAAAAGAAGGTCCGTCGACGCAGCCGAATTTAACTTTTCCCCCGACCGTCACCCTGCAGGCGCCGCACATGCCGGTGGCATCAAGCATTATGGGGTTCACGCTGACGAGGGTCTTTACTCCGTAGGGTTTCGTGAGGTTTGAGACGACTTTCATCATTACTACAGGACCGACAGCGAGAACCAGATCAATGGACTTGTCGGAATCCAGGAGTTCTTTTAGTATTTCCGTGACAAATCCTTTCCTGCCGGCGGAGCCGTCGTCGGTGGCAATAAACAGCTCGCTTCCGGCGGATTCTAATTCTTCGGCGAAGAAGAGCAGGTCTTTGTTTCTGGCGCCTATAATGGTCCTGACCCTGGCGCCCTCATGAACGAGTTCTTTTACTTCAGGATAGATCTCGGCTATTCCAACGCCGCCGCCTACTACCACGGCATTTTTAACGCCGGTAAGGTCCGTGTATTTTCCGAGCGGGCCCAAAACATCAAGGATTACGCCTCCTTCCGGGAGAGTTGATAACTGCAGGGTGGATTTGCCGGCTATCTGAAAGACTATGGTTATAAGGCCCTTTTCTTTATCAGTCGAAGCAATTGTCAGGGGAAATCTCTCGCCGCGCTCATTCAGGCGAAGTACCACAAACTGCCCGCTCTTCGCCGAAGAGGCAACCAGCGGAGCGGATATCTCCATTAGTTGCACTGTTGAACTTAAGACTTTCTTTCTTGCTATTTTAAACACTTTTTCTCCGTAACGCTTTTGCTATTATGCGATTATTGCAAATAGGCTCTTTCTTGTCAACCAGCGCCGCGTGAGAATCAATTACTGATGCACCGTGGTGAATTGACAATGTCAATTCACTCCATGCCCTGACTCAACGTTCTAAAAGCCATTGTGCATCGGTCATCGGCCTACTGTCTTCTGTCCTCTGTCCTCTGTCTTCTGTCCTCTGTCCTCCGTCTTCTGCCCTCCGTCTACTGCCCTCCGTCCTCTCGCCCTTAAGCATCCAACCCTCCAACCTTCTACTTCACTATTGCACTGACATGCTCCGCCCTCATATTCACCATCCCGGGATACCCTCCGGTATGGATGAAGAGGACATTATCTTTTTTGGAGAACTTCTTCTTCCCGATAAGGTCCATAAGGCCGCCGAAGGCCTTGCCTGTGTAAACAGGGTCAAGCACAATACCCTCTTTTCTCCCCATGAGCTTTATGGCTTCAAGCGTCAGCGGCGTCGGGATTGCGTAACCCTTTCCGATATATTCATCAAAGACATTTATGCCGCCCGGTTTTTTTCCGGAGATGCCAAGCACTCCAAGCGTCTCGTAAATATCTTTGAAGACTATGCCGGCTATTTTTGCTTTTTTAAAGAGGACCGAAATTCCAATTATGTCTGCGTCCCCGCCGGAAATAAGTTTTCCTGTTTCTAGGCCCGCCTGAGTGCCTCCGGAACCGTTCGCGATTGTAATGGAGGAGAATTGAATTTTTGCGGCTTTCATTTGTTTCTGTATCTCGAGGTAGGCCTCAAGATAGCCGAGCGCGCCTATTCCGTTCGCGCCGCCCAGGGGAATAATATAGGGCCTCTGCCCTTTCTTTCTAAACTCCTCAGCCGTTTTTTCCATTATCGCCGGAATGGCGTCAAAATCTCTGGTGCCGGAAAATATTACCTCCGCGCCAAAAATCCGGTCCAGCATGAGATTGCCCTCGTATTCATATTTTCCCGCGCCGCCTATAACCAGAACGCACTTTAGCCCTATTTTCGCGCAGATGCCCGCGGTAATCCTGCAGTGATTTGACTGCGGACCGCCGGTCGTGATAATAACATCCGCATTTTTAGACAGGGCATCCGCGAGCAGGTATTCAAGCTTCCTGACTTTGTTCCCGCCTAGAGCTTCACCGATTAGATCATCCCTCTTCATATAAATATTGGGGCCGCCCAAATGCGGGGAAAGGTTCTCCAAGAATTCTATCCTTGTCGGTTTTTCGAACAAGCCCAGCTTTTTAATCTTTCTCACCCGCATCCCCTATTTTGCTTTATAAAGCCTCAAGGCCTCTCTGGCCCTCTGCGTTCCTATTTTGTCCAGCGCGTCCACCGCAGCAGAGCGTACCATCAGGTCGCTTTCTTTCAGCGCCTCAATAAGAGAATCCACCGCCGGATCGCCTATTAAAACCAGCGCGTCGCGAGCCGCGGATCTGAATTTATTATCGTCCTCTTTCAGCGTTCCGACAAGGAACGGCGCGGCTTCCTTGGAGTCCGGGCCTATTTTTCCCAGGGCAATGATCGAGTAATATTTAATATCCCTGTCCTTGTCGCGCATATTTTCAATCAAGAGCCCGATAGATTCCTTGTTGTTCATTGCTATATCACCAATGGCAATCGCAGCGGCCAGGCGAACATTCTTCTCTTGATCCCGGAGCAAAACATTGATTTTCTTGACGCCGTCCGCAATTGTCGGCACTGTCCTGCCTATGCGGCCGAGTACCCGGGTCAAGCTTTCTCTTACCATGGCGTTCCGGTCATCCAGTTTAGAAACCATAGCGGATATGGCAGCCGGGCCAATCTTAAAGAGAATCTTTTCCAGGCTTATCCTAAACTCCGGGTCAGGGTCCGAAAGCGCGGCGGCTATAAGCAGCACTGCTTCTCTGGACTGGTAGCCGGATTTTTCCAGAACTACGGCGGCTTCCTTCCGTACTTCGACATCCTTGTCTTTTAGGCAGGGAATAAGGCCGGGAACCGCTTCTTTAACCTGCGGTCCCGCATTGCCGATTGCCGAAACCGCGGCTTTCCTGACTTCGCTTTCCGGATCATTGAGCATAGAAGCAATATTTTTTACTGTTTCTGCCGAGGGGGAGGCCACGCTGCCCAGCGCAAGCGCCGCTCCGGACCTGATGTACTTATCCGGACTCTTCTCGGCTTCCTTAAGCGCAGAAAACGTATAAACCGGCTCAGCCTGCGCAAGACGGCAGATTGAGGTCTGGGCGCCGGTCCTTACGAAAATATACTTATCCGAGAAGGCTCCGATTAACGCAGTAACCGACTCCCGGAGCGAAGAGGTGACTCCGCCCAGAGCTTTTGCAGCTGAAACCCTGACCTCGCTGTCAGCGTCCCCGAGCAATCCGATTAGGACAGCTACGGCAGCCGTGGAATCAGGAGCCAGCGCCGGCAAGGCCGCAGCGGCGGCAGAGCGCACCAAAGGAGAACTGTCTCCGGAATTATTCATAACCGCCGAAACAATTTTTGTATACTTGCTCCCGGACCTTCCCAGGGCTTCTGTAATGAGCGCGCGCGACCGTACATCCGTGAGCTCTCCCATTTTTCCCAGGAGCAAGTCTGCGGACTTTTCATCCAAGGCAGCTAGTTTTACAAGCGAATCACCGGCAGAGGCCTTAATCAGGTCTGCCTTGTCGGAGAGCAGGCCGACAAGCGCCGTAATGGTCTTTTCATTGCCCACGCCTATCCTGCCGATCACAAAAGCAACGTTATACCTGATATTCGGGCTGTCATTCTTTAAGGCTTCAAGCAGCAAATCCTGATCTAAGCGGCCGAGTTTTACAAGAGCATCCCGGGCTGCCGCGCCAACATTGCCGTCGTTGTCGCTTAATGCCGCAACGAGAGGAGCTACGGCTTCTTTGCCGGCCGGGGCGAGCGCCAGCGCGTAGGCGGAATGCAAGCGCACATACTTTTCCTGGCTCTTAAGCCCTTCTATCAATTCAGGGACCGCGGCTGAGCCGGAGCGTACAACCGCGTCTTCAATATAATTCCGTATCACGGGATCTCTGTCCTTAAAGCACGAGATGACCACCCTGGCGGTCTCGCCTGAGTTTCTGCAGGCGGAAGCAAGCGCTTCGACTGCGGACTCCCGGTCACGGAAATCAGCGGTCTTAAGCATTGAAATAAGCTCTTCAACGGCAGCCGATCTCACGCTGCCGTTCTCACTTTCGAGCTGTTTCAACGCTTGCTCCTTTACCGGAGTTTCCCCGGAAACAGATCTTTTACCGAGCGAAGCGCAGCCTGCAAAGAGCAGGGCGCACGCCAGCACGAACGGAAGAGAAGATTTAAACATATAGCCTCCTGGAATACTGCGTTACTATTCTATAGCGGCAGCCTGATTTCTTTCCTCTCTCTCGCCGATTTGTAGATTGCGAGTATCAGCTCCACTGACCTTCTCGCCTCCGCGGCAGGAACAGGCGGAACCTTCCCCGCCGTGAAAGCGTCAATCCACGCCTTAAACTGGCGGGAATGCGTGTCCTTGCTCATCGCGAGAGGGTCAGAAGCCCCGCCGCGCGCTTCTTCCTTGTTAAATTCCGCGGACCGGTCAGGCTCTCCCGCAAATTCATATTTTCTCAGGGTATCATAACCTTCGAGTATAGCCGTGCCTTTGGACCCGTGTATCTCCATCTTTCTCTGCTCCCCCGGGTAAACCGAGGTAGTTCCCTCTATCACGCCAAGCGCCCCGTTCCTGAATCTGACCACGGCGGCCGCTGTATCTTCCACCTGTATCGGATGCACAAGGGTCTCGCAATAGGCGCTCACCGACTCAACATCTCCCATCAGGTAAAGCAGGAGGTCAACCGCGTGAACCGCCTGGTTCATCAGCGCGCCGCCCCCATCCATCTCCCAGGTTGCCCGCCAGCCTGCGCCTTTGTAATATTCGGGCGAGCGGAACCATTTATTATAGCAGTCGCCGAGCGTCAGCTTTCCAAACTTGCCGGCAACCACAGCTTCCTTGATTCTTGCAGCGTTGTCAAAAAACCTGCTCTGCAGTATGCAGGACAGGTGCCTGCCGGTCTCCTTTGAGACCTGAAGCATCCTGTCAATTTTCTCCAGGGTTACTTCGAGCGGCTTCTCCGAGATAACATGCTTGCCAAGCTCCATACAGTCAACCGCCGCCTGCATATGAAGGCCCGACGGGATACAAAGAGTCACCACATCAATATCTTTTTTAGCCGCCATTTTTTTGTAATCGTCAAACGCTTCGAGATTTTTTTCTGCCCCCAGTTTTTTTGCCCGGTCAAACGCCGGGTCGGCTATCGCCACTACCTCTCCGCCCGCTTTCCTTATTGAATAAATATGAAACGGGGCGATGCCGCCGGCCCCTATTATGCCAAACCTAACTTTACCCATTTCTTCCTCCGCTTAAAACCTTCCCTCTGTAAAAAGTTCAGGATGTTTTTCTATTATATATAAAAACCTGGGCCCGCACCGCCAGTGCTGGGCAAGCATCTTCCCGCCGGCCCACTCGGCCCGCTCAAGCGCTATGTCATAGGCTTTTAGCGCCGCGTCTATGAATTTCTTGTCTCCGGTCTCGGCATATACCCAGGCCGGCGCGTGAACAACCAGCAGGTTTATGCTGAAAAGTTCCGGCCCGTCCTTCCAGAGCGTGCTCAGCAGGTACTCGTTTCCCTTTATTATCATTTCTTTCACGTCGGCTTCTTTGGTGAGTTCATAATAATCTATCATTGCCTCAAAAACAGAGCCGAGCATGAAAACGCAGCCGTTCGTCGGAGATTTCGGCCTGGGATCCCCCGCCTTCTGCGGGTCGCAGGCCCACGCGCCTGTCGCCGGATCCTGCCATTTCTTCAATACATCAATGACAAACCTCGCGCGCTTGAGATACTTTATTTCCCCGGTCGCCTTGTATGACTGCACAAGGCAGAGCAGCCCGTAACCGATCACCCTTTCTTCATTGCCTATAAGGCTTTCCGGGTCCCTTGTCCATCGTATTGCGTAATTCCCTGTCGCGTTGCCGGCTTCCAGTGCCCTTTCATCACCGGTCAGATAATAGTAAAAATACGCGCCGTGGTTTTTTGCAAAACCCACATAAGTTCCTTTCGCGGAATTATGGTCGATGCCCTCGACATAAACCCCTCCTATCATATCCGGGTTGGGATGACGCCAGATATGGTCTACATCTATCAAGTGGCGGGCCGCCGAAACTCCCCAGTCAAAAAAGCGAAGGTCGCCGGACCTGGCAAACTGCTCAAACATTACCCAGGGAAGATCATAGTGCAGGTTTCCCCAGTGCTTGTTGTGATTGTAGTCACCGTAATCCTTTATTCCGTACTCGTTGAGCTTTTGGCGGTAGCCGCTTACATATTTAAAATTGCTCTCTATCATAGCTTCATATTTTGGATATTTTTCCTTATCCGCCTTCACAGTCATTCCGAAGGCTTTTGAGGAAACATACCACTCAGGCGGGCAGATAGGCATTATATTCTTCAGGGCCGCAGTGCCTTCCCTGCGAAGAGCTTCAGGATCCTTCGCTTCGGACACTATCAGCCGAAGGTGATGGGTGGTTGCGGAACCGCGCTTCATTTTGTAGGGCTCGTCGCCCGCGTAAAGCTCGCAGGCGAAACCGTTCTTTGAAGCCGAAAAAGCGACGGGCGCGAGCTCCGCGAAATCTTCGCAAGCAAGGATAATAGTACCGCTGTCCCCGGAAACCGCCGCCCAGCCCTTGAGCGCTGTTTGCGTGAATAACTTTGCGCTTTTTAATACAGGAGTGTCTCCGAGAGCGTCTTCCATAATTTCTGTTTTTTCGGTATACAGTTTCCTGTTGCCGGACATTCCATTAACCGAGAAAACAATGCCTGCGATATCCATATATTCCGCTTCGCAGTCAGACGTGATTGTCGCCCTTACATACAGCGCGGGAACCCCGGCGTAACTGTCAACCCTGACACAATAATCTGCCTTTTCAGTTTTATCCTTGATGCCGGCGAATTTTCCAGTTACAATCCAGCTTTTTTTCACGGCGGAATCCGCAACGCGACTTATTTGCTCTCCTTCCCTGGCAAAGTCCTGCTCTTTTCCCTTTATTGTGAGCTCAAAGAGCCTGGCGAAATCTGCGCCGGAGTTATCTTGAACCTGCTTTTCCTGGTTCTCCGCCAGTTTGTAAATCTTCTTTTCCCCGGCCGCGAATGTGTCCGCAAACTCTGCGAGAACCCATTTGACGCTTCCGTCAAGCCACTTGTTTAAAACCGTGAATTCTGCGGGGATTACTTTTCCGTCAGGCCCTGTTATTTCAAACTTGTCTGTGACCGTATACTTTGCTTCCGGCAGAGGAATTCCGCCCTTGACCAGCCTTTTGGAAGGTCCTGCTCCGGACGGTTCAGAAGCCGAAAATTGTGTTATCTCAGAAGCCATTATTCCCGCTGAAATTGCGGTAAAAAGCAGGTATAGAATAACTTTTTTCATTTTACGTCCTTGCCATGAACAAAACGGCGAATACCAACCTCATTTTACTTTAATTATGCGGATTAGTCAAAATCTAAACAGAAGCGCTTAAGCGACGGCAACTCAAGGCTTTAATTCGCTTTATTGAAACTGCCGCTCCAAGCGCTTTCCCGATAAAAAAAGGGCCTGCAAAAGCAGGCCCTTAGTACGGCGGACTATAATATGTTCATTATCCCCCTCCGGCTCCCCCTTATCAATAAGGGGGAGTGAAAGTGGTAACGTTATTCTTCCTCGTAGACCAGGTAGAAGTTGCCGAGGTAGGTTTCAGGCAATGCCGGGTAAAGCTGGAAGCACTGCATGTTGGTCATATCCAGCGGCCTGCTTGCGTAGGAAGAATAGAGCCCTTCAATACTTATGTGAACATCCTTGTTCTCTCCCGGTTTGAGTGAGAACGAGGTTTCAACATAGTTCCTGGACCATTTCGTGTAGGACTGCTTGTCCCCGAGCAGCATCATGCCGCTCCAGGGTTTGTCTCCGGTCACGAAAGCGTTGAATATCATGTAATTATATTTCGACCAGTCAACATTCTTGGAAAGCCCTGACATTCCGACGGAACCCTTTACTTTCATCCTCATCTTTTCTTTCCCCGTAAGATGTTCTTCGGAGAGAGCCTGCTCGGATGTGCCGCCAACATTGTTGAATTGGTCTCCCTTGGCAAAGTTCACAAGCACAATCTTCTTTGCCTTGCTGTCCTTCCCGTCTTCTTTCTTAGCATCTGCCGTGTCAGCGGCCAGTGAAGCTCCGCAGGCAAGCATTACCGCAAACAGCGAAAACAATATCTTTTTCATAACTCCTCCTCGAGTCAGACTATATTTGTATTCTACATATAATCAAACAACTGTCAACCGTATTCCTTCACCGGTAAAACGCATTTCTATTCAAGCGCTTTCCCCGGCCTCGTAAAGCCCTATTCCCGCTGCCACCGAAACATTCAAAGAATCTATCCCGCTGCTCTGGGGTATATAGACGCTTTTGCCGTATTTTTTGAACTCTTCCGGGAGGCCTGAAGACTCGCTGCCGAAAACAAGCGAGACCGGCCGCTGAAACTCCGCTTGACGGACGCTTTTTTCACCGGAGGTCATAAACAGATAAATATTCCTTTTGGGATGCTCCCTGAGGTAGCCTTCAAAACTGTCAAAATAGGAGAAATTTGCCTGGAAGAGCCCGCCCATTGATGCCCGCACGCAGGCAGGGTCGAAGATATCCACTGCCGGCCTTATCAAAGCAATGTCGCACGCATTGAAGCCTATCATTGTCCTGATAATAGTCCCTAGATTCCCAGCATTTTCAGGGCAATTGAGCACAAGCTGCGCTCCGCTTTTTTGTATTGGCGAAGAATATTTCCTGAAAATGCCGGCGGCAAAAACATTTTCCTTGGGAGAGATACGCGCAAGCGTTTTGTCTTCTATTGAAACCGCGATCCGTTTCTCCGCGCAGAGCATGCGGAGTTTTTTCGCTCCCTCACTCTTTTCCGCTTTCGCGGAGAGAACAACTTTAATAACATCGCCGGACCTGTGATTTAGAAGTTCGAAGACGGGGAAAAATCCAAACGCAAAAGAGTATTCAGATTCTTTCCCATATTTTTCCGCTTTAAGTTCCATCAGAATCCCGCCTTCCTGATAGTCCGTTCGTCCATGCCAAAGTGGTGTGCTATCTCGTGAATAATGGTTTTCTTAATCTCCCTTTTCACTTCCCCGTCGTTCCGGCAGATGCTTTCAATGTTCTTCCTGAAAAGAGTTATCTTATCAGGCAGGGCTCCGGCATAGAAGGTTCCCCTCTCGCTTACCGGAACGCCGCTGTAGAGGCCGAGAAGCAGCGCCTCGCCGCTCTTTGCCGCGGAATCGTCGAGCACTATTTCCAGG
>CAIOVX010000014.1 GCA_903861835.1 Candidatus Firestoneibacteriota bacterium
CCACTCCCCCAGGAAGAGGTCGTGGGTTTAATTCATTATATTCCACCAATATTTCCGCCTGCGGCGTAAATATTGGTGGGCCATGAGGGATTCGAACCCACGACCTCCCGATTAAGAGTCGGCTGCTCTACCAGCTGAGCTAATGGCCCAATAAATACGATTACTGATTACTTATTGCTAATTACTAATTGCCAATTAAAACAAGCAAAACAAGAAGAAAATTATAATACAACCAACGGAAGAAATCAAGGACATTAAGCCCTTAATCAGCAATCAGCAATCAGTAATCAGCAATTGCTCTTAAATGGGCCCGAGAGGACTCGAACCTCCTACCTACTGCTTAGAAGGCAGTTGCTCTATCCTGATGAGCTACGGGCCCGAATAATTGCTATATTATTCGTCGTTCAAAAACTCGCTTATCTCTTTCTCTTTGGTGCTCGCAAGGTGGCGCAACTTCCTTAAGGCCCTGAGTTCTATCTGCCTTACTCTCTCCCTGCTGATTTTATATATTTTCCCGGTCTCCGCCAGACTGTGCGGCATGCCGTTATTTAAACCAAAACGGAGCTCTAAAACCTTACTCTCGCGCTTGTCCAGCATACCGAGAAGTTTCTCTATCTTCTCCGTCCGCATGGAGCTTATGTGCGCTTCCGACGGCGTCATTGAATTACGGTCTTCTATTATATCTTCTATGCTGCGCTTGTCATTCTCGTCCGGGCTGTAAAGATCGAGGGAAATCGGCATTTCAGAGATCTCTACTATCTTTCTCGCCTTCTCTACCGTCAGCTTAAGTTTCTTCGCTACTTCCTCAATCGTCGGCTCTCTGCCGCCATTCTGCGCGCAGGTGGTGGTATATTTAATGTATTTATTAAGGAGCTCTATTATGTGCGCGGGAAGGTGTATTGACCTGCCCTGGCTTGAGAGCGCCCTGATTATGTACTGTTTTATCCACCAGGTCGCGTAAGTAGAGAATCTGAACCCTTTCGCGATCTTAAATTTCTCAACTGCCTTAATTAACCCCAGGTTGCCTTCTTCTATCAGATCCATTATTGACACACCAAACCTTGTATATCTCTTGGCTATATTTACCACAAGCCTCAGGTTTGAGTTGATGATTGCCTTCTTTACCTGCTTTTCCTTCGGCATTTTTCTGAAAAGCCTTTTCTCATCTTCCTGAGTGAGCAGAGGAAATCTCCCTATCTCGCTCAGGTAGATCTTCAGTATGTCGCCGGCAAACGGACGGTTCTTGCTCAGCTGTATTTGGACTGTTTTCTTTTTCATCTCAGTGTTTTATGGAAAACCCCTTTAGAGATAACGGTCCTTCCTTCCATTCAACCTCTACCGAGAGCACCCGGCTGCTTGACGGGCCTTTTTTTAGTTCTGCAATAAGTTTCTCAACTTCCTCTTTCCCGCCTGATGCAAGCACTCTAACGCTCATTCCGTCGCTGAGGTTTTCCACATAACCGTCAAGACCGACAGCCAAAGCAGCTTCCTGTGTAAAAAACCTGAAACCGACTCCCTGAACCGTTCCTTTTACAGTTATTTCAACTGTAATGCTCACAGCAAACCCTTTATGCTAAAATTGAAAACTTCCGTATAGGATATACCAAACACTACGGAACTGTCTATTATGTCGTTTAGATACACATTCTGAGCAATTCGTTTGAGACCTTTTAAATAAAGATCGAAGTTAACATTAGTGGAAAGTTTGAGTCTTCCTCCTAAGTTATAATCACGGCCGTCGTACTCAAGCATCGCGTCAAGCACCGGATGCACCGGATAACAGAGTCCCAGAAAGAACCAGTTAAACCTGTTATTCCCTGTGCCGGCTATAACCTTAAGGCCGGCCAGTTCCGGAAAAGTCCTGTCGACTGCCGCATAAAGGTTGTTGCCTTCAAAGCCTGCCCCCAGATTGAACCCGGAACTTTTCTCATCGAGCAGCTGTACCTTAAGATTGTAAGCCAGTTTCTTCGCAATGACATCAAGGCTGGTGGTGCTGTCAAAATCGGTCATTACTCCCAATTCAAAGAACGAGAAAAAACCGTAAGAGTATTTTATCTGGTACCTATGCAGGGAAAAAGTCTGTTCATTCGCAGAAAGTATGCTCCCGGACGGGATGTTCATAAGCCCTGTCGGCCCGTTGTAGGAAGCGCAGGCTCCGGAACCGGCGTGAAGCGAGCCGGCCGTCATAAACACGGAAAAAAGAATCGGGGCGATCCGATTTGAACGGACGACCCCCTGGTCCCGAACCAGGTGCTCTAGCCACCTGAGCCACGCCCCGATGTGTTTGACGGTCATTTGTGAAGCTTCTCAATGAACTTCAAGCCGGCCATTACCGGATGATTTGTAAGGTCAAAGTGCAGCGGTGTCACAGAAATCATATTATTCTTTAGAGCTTCAAAATCCGTGCCGCTCTCTATTAGAGCCGAAGGTTCCTTGCCGCCGAGCCAGTAGTAGGTCCTGCCGCGAGGATCAATCCTCTTCAAAAACATATCGCGGTACACGCGTTTACCCTGCCTGCAGACTTTGATTCCCTTGATTCTGCTTCTTTCCACGTTAGGGATATTCACATTCAAAAAAGTATTCTTCGGCAGACCAAAAGCCAGAACTTTAGAGCAAAGAGCTCTGATAAAAACGGCCCCGCTTTTGAACTTAGGGTCTTTCCTGGAACCCATCGAAATCGCGATTGACGGTATCCCGAGCAAAGTCCCTTCAAGCGCCGCGCTTACCGTACCGGAATAAGTAATGTCATCACCAAGGTTCGGGCCGTTATTTATTCCGGAGACTAAAAGATCCGGACGGACCTCCTTCATGAATCCGTAATACCCGAACATCACGCAGTCCGTCGGGGTTCCTTCAACCGCGGCTTCCCTTTTATTAATAAAATTCACCCTTAACGGGTGATTGAATGTAATTGAATGAGCTGCAGCGCTTCTTTCACCGTTCGGAGCTACTATATAGACATCGCCGACAGCAGCAAGCATCAAAGCCAAAGCTCTGATGCCGGGCGCGTTTATCCCATCATCGTTAGTGATAAGTATCCTTGGCGCCATGGTTTTATAAAATAGCATATTTCCCAGAGGTTTTCAACAGCATAATGGAGGGAGGCAACGGAAAAAACGAGGATTATTATGGTCGGGGCGATCCGACTTGAACGGACGACCACTCGCACCCCAAGCGAGTGCGCTAGCCACCTGCGCCACGCCCCGACAAGAAAAGCAGTTAAAAGGGTAATTGCCTGATTCCTCAAAAACGCCTAAGCGCCGTTTAAGAGTGTTGATTCTATCATAAAGATTGCCCGTATTTCAACCTGAGAATAGCCTGCCCTGCCGCCTAAGTGTTCATTGAATCCTTAAGGCTCTGAAGCTTCTTTTTTAGCTTATTAACGGTTTCAACGAGTTCCGCTTCTTTGAAGTTTATTTCCAGCTGCGGGGGGCGCTTTCCGGCTTCTTTCATCTCTTTTAGTCTGTTCTTAGCGCCGGCAATGGTAAACTTCTCGTCATAGAGCAGTTTTTTTATCAGCAGCACCATTTCAACATCCTTCTTACGGTAGGATCTCTGCCCGCCGATACTGCGCACCGGCTTCAGAAACTTGAACTGCTTCTCCCAGTAGCGCAGGATGTAGGGTTTAACCTGCGTTATCAAACTCACTTCGCTTATGGCAAAGAAGAGTTTGTCAGGGATCACAACCAACGGACTCTGCGCCTGATTATTTTCGCTCATTTGCGCTCACCCCTTTTTTTATGCGTTCCTTCAGCATCTCGCTCGGCCGGAAAGCCGGGACCCTCTTTGCCGGAATCAGGACTTTTGCGCCGGTCTTTGGATTACGCCCCATCCTCTCTTTCTTTTCCCTGATAATGAAAGTGCCAAACCCGCTAATCTGCACCTTTTCCCCTCTCTTAATTGAATCCACTATGCAGTCAATGAAAGTCTGAACAGTTCTTTTAGCCACCTTGCCGTTCACGCCCAGATCAATCACATTTTTTACGAGTTTAAATTTAGTTACAGTCATTGCACTTCCTCCCTCTTTAGTTTACGCCCCATTAAAGCTTTTACGGCGCCGGCGGGAGAAGCGGCCTTGAAAAGTATTCTATATGTTTCCCGCGCTATCGGCATTTCAACTCCCAGTTTCTTTGCAAGCCTGTAGCAGGAATCCGCGGTAGTAACCCCCTCCGCGACCATTTTCATAGAAGCAAGAATATGCGGAAGTTTTTCCCCTTTCCCCAATCTCTCTCCGACCGCCCTGTTCCTGCTGTGTCGGCTCATACAGGTTACTATCAGGTCGCCGGTGCCTGAGAGCCCGTTCAGCGTCTCCGCTCTAGCGCCGAGCTTTCTGCCCAGTCTCTTCATTTCGGCCAACCCTCGAGTCATCAGCGCAGCGGTAGTATTATCCCCTAGCCCCATGCCGTCAAGCACGCCTTTCGCAAGTGCTATCACATTCTTTACCGATCCACCAAGTTCAACGCCAATGACATCATCAGAAGCATAGACGCGAAAATAGGGGCCTGAAAAAACTTTTTGCAGGGCCTCAGCAGTCTTTATCTTTTTAGCGGCTATTACCACCGCGGTAGGCGTCTTGCGTCCGACCTCTTCCGCATGGCTCGGCCCTGAAAGCACTGCAACCTCAAACGTTTTGCCAAATCTGGCAAAAATAAGCTGGGACATTCTTTTAAGCGTCGTCCGGTCAATCCCCTTAATAGCGCTTACAAGCACCGCGCCCTTCAAAAGCAGGCGCTCGTCTATCAGCTTCAGCACACCGGGAAGGTGTTTTGAAGGCACCGCGAAAAGAATTATGCCGGAACCCTTAAGCGCTTCGGAGAGCGAAGAAGTTATCTTTATGCCCGCCGGTATTTTTACTCCCGGCAGGAAGGTTTTGTTCTCTCTGTCTTTGCGGAGTTTATCCGCGTATTCAGGGAAATGCTCGTAAAGGGCGACTTGATTCCCGTTCTCTGAAAGCAGAACTGCAAGCGCAGTACCCCAGCCGCCGGCTCCTATGACCCCTATTTTTTTCGCCATAACCTGTTCTCTTTACCCTCCAGCAGCCTGTTAATATTTGTCCTATGCGTGTAAAAAACGAGCAGGGCAATGATGCTGCCTATTATTTTGATAGAGAGCTGAACATCCTGAATCAGCATAAAATTTAAACCGAAATACTTCTCCAACGGAAGCGCGGGAGAGATCCAGAGAAATACGGACAGAGCAACCCCGGCAGTCAGAGAACCAAGCGACACATAGCCGGTTAAGCCGAGTACAAGCGCAAAGACCGAAGCAGCAAGCACTGTCTGGAGAGGCGCAAGAGCCAGAAAGACCCCAAGACTAGTCGCCACGCCTTTTCCTCCTTTGAAATCAAGGAAGACTGTCCAGTTATGGCCGGCCACGCAAGCCAGACCAGCCAGCACCGGTGTATTACCAAGCGCGCCCATAGGAAAAAGCATCTCCGGTATAAAGAAGACCGGCAGGAAACCTTTAAGCACATCTATTACAAGCACCGCGATACCGGGAAGCGGCCCAAAAACCCGAAATACATTGGTCGCGCCGGTATTCTTGCTCCCCTCACGGCGTATGTCTTTACCGAAGAATATCTTACCTACAAGAAACCCTGTCGGGATAGCTCCCAAAAAATAGGAAACAAATATTAAAATAGCGAGTTTGAATATATCAGCCAAGGCGTTTTATCCCCTTCCACGTATAGTCTATTAAAGCAAAACCGGCTATGACTACCGTGGCTATAGTAGTTCCGTGTATTACAAGCTTCATGAATTCAGAGGCGGGATTGATAAATGGAGAAAACAAAAGAACAATAACAAGAATACTCTCAAAGAAGTTTGCGAGTTTCCCAAAAATGCTCGGCTCAACCCTGGTGTTAGAGGTCATTATGTAAACAAGGAGCCAACCGAGGACTAAAATAGCGTCCTTGCTAAGGATAACTGTAACAACCCAGTATGGGACCAGCTTGCTTGAGGCGAGCAAGAGCAATGCAACATTGATAAGTATTTTATCGGCGAGTGGATCAAGGATAGACCCCAGTATGGTCCTCGACTTATTCATTCTGGCGATTACCCCGTCAAGGACATCCGTAATTATGGCGACTATGAAGATAACGGCGGCAATTCCTATATGATCAGTAACGAAGGCTACCGCAAAAAGCGGCACGCCGAGGATCCTCGCGAAAGTAAGTATGTTTGGTAAAGTTATTGTCTTCAGTCCGTCACATCCCTGTTGCCGTAATTAGTTAATTGATAAAAACACTTTGTCTTCCTCAAAACCTTCCGCCGCAATGATATTTTTGATATATTTTAAGAAACTAAAGTACTAATAGAACATTCTTAAAGAGTTAGCGTTAAAATGATAACACCTTTCTAACTTTTTGTCAATAAGTCGTTATACACTAATGATATTTTCGCTATCAGTAAATCCATGTTTTTCTTGTTTAGCGCTGAGACTGGTATCGGATTATCAAGGCTCTTTGAGAACCTTTCAAGCTTAACCTTGTCGATAAGATCTATCTTGTTGAGTATGGTAATTCTTGGCTTATCCAGGATGTTTAACTCTTTAAGTTCCTCATAAACCGTTTGATTCTGAACTTCAAGGTCATTCTTTGACCCGTCCAGAACAACAAGCAATACATCTGAATACTTAGTCTCTTCAAGAGTAGCCCTGAAAGCGGCAATAAGGCTTGCAGGCAGGTTCCTGATAAAACCTACAGTATCAGTAAGCAGTATCTCTTTCCCGCTCAATAACCTCAACTTGCGAGTTGTGGTGTCGAGAGTGGAAAACAGCTTATTTTCCGCCAAGACTCCTGCGCGCGTCAAAGAATTCAAGAGCGTCGATTTACCGGAATTCGTATAACCTACCAGCGCGCCGGAAAGGAACCCTTTGGATTTTCTTCCTTCACGAATCAGAGCCCTTTGGGTCCTTACAGTCTCAAGCTTGCCCTTCAAGAGATCCATTCTGTTCCTTACGGATCTTCTGTCTGTCTCTAATTTTGTCTCGCCGGGACCAACAGTTCCAATACCGCCTCCCGTCTGGGAATAAGAAGCTCCGTGACCTGAAAGCCTTGGATACAAATACGAAAGCTGCGCAAGTTCAACTTGAAGTTTACCTTCGTTGGTTCTCGCATGCTTGGCAAAAATATCAAGTATAAGAGTGCACCTGTCAACTATCTTGAGCCCAGTAAGGTCCTCAAGGTTTCTCTGCTGGTTTGCTTTCAAGTTGTGATTGAATATAATAGTTCCGGCTTTAAGCGCTTTAGCGAGCGCAGTTATTTCCTCAACCTTTCCACTGCCTATAAAGGTAACAGGATTGGGTTTTTCCCTGTTCTGGATGCAGGTGCCGACTGTCACGGCGCCGGCAGTCGTGGCCAGCTCCTGAAGCTCATCATAAGCTTCCTGCCTTTCCGTACCCAAGCCTGCTAATATGACTCGTTCCATTTAGTTCCCCCCTTTAGCCCGGATATCCTTCATGATGGCGAGGGCCGCCAATTCAGGATCCCTGTTATCAACCCACAAGTACCGTCCGTCATTTTTAAACCACGTAAACTGCCTTTTCGCGTAGTTTCTTGTAAGAGTTTTTATCTCTGCTGCAGCTGAAGCGATATCGGATTTACCTTCAAGCACATCCCTCATCTGCTTATAGCCCAGAGATTTTAGGGCATCAATGTTCTCCGCGCCGTACTGATTTATCAGCGACTCTGTCTCGCGCAGCAATCCGGCACTTATCATCGCGTCCACCCTGGCTTCCACCCGGCCGTAAAGCTCGTCTCTCGGTATAGACATAGCGTAAAAGAGAGTCTTTCTTGCTTTAACAGCTGGATCGGTGCCGTTCCTGAGAGCAGTTATTGTTTTTCCGGTTCCCCTAAAGACTTCAAGCGCCCGTATTATACGCGAGGCATCATTATTGTGTATCTTTGCCGCGGCCTCAGGGTCTATTCCTGCCAGTTCACTGTGCAGAGCTGCGTTGCCCCTGCTCCCCAGCTCACTTTCAAGTTCCTTCCTGATTTCTGCCGGTATCAGCGGACTCTCAAATATCCCGTCCACAACTGCCTTAATATAGAGTCCTGTACCTCCGGTCAACACCGGCAAACTTCCCGAAGAAGAAACCCGCAATATTTCCTCGCGCGCCAGCTTTGCATAGGCAAAAGCATTTATGCGCCGATCCGGCTTGAGCACTCCAAGTAAACTATGAGGCGCCATAGCAAGCAGTTCGGGTCCCGGTTTTGAGGAGCCTATATCCATTCCCTCATAGACCTGTACGGAATCGGCGGAAATCACCGTCCCTCCGGCAAGAGCAGCAAGCCTTGCAGCCGTCTCGCTCTTGCCGGAAGCAGTGGGGCCGCCAAAAACTATAAGCAGGTCAGGAACGGTCAAATCTCTTGTCGATTTCATCGAATTTTAGACGAAAAATACCGGGGCGCCCGTGAGGACAGTAGGGTGTGTCCACAGCCCCAAAATCCTTCAAAAGTCTTGTTATTTCCTCTGAGGTTATAACATCTCCCCATCTGAAGGCGGAATGGCAGGCAACACTCTTTATGATAGCATCCCGAATATCAATAGCTTGCTTAATCGAAGAAAACTCCGACAGATCTTCAGCGAGTTCTTCTATGAGCATCTCAGGGTTCACCCTGCTTATAAGCAAAGGCACGCCTCTGATAACCAGAGTGTTTTTCCCGAAAACTTCCAGGTCAAAACCAAGTTCCAGCAAACCTTCCAAATGCTTCTCAAGGTAGTTGAATTTAACAGGAGTCAACTCCAGGCTAATTGGGACAAGCAAGACCTGCGTTCCGTCTTTTCCGGCCCTCGCCCTGAACTTTTCGTATAAAACTTTCTCGTGCGCAACATGCTGATCTATGATACAGAGGCCTTCGTCTTCAAGCGCTATTATGTACCGGTTCTTAACCTGCCCGAGAGGGCGCAGCTTGAGCTCCGGGAGAGTTCCCGGAAGCATTTCTTCTGCAAGCGCCGCAGCCGGTTCTGAAATACTGTTCTCGAATATTCCCGGCGCAGCCTTAGGCAGCGGATCATAAACCTGTCCCGCAACCGGCGAAAATATTAGGTTCATTTCAGGCACAGGCTTGTATTGCGAAAGAGTTTTTTTTACAGCCGCCGCCACAACATCGTGAATCGTGCTGCCGTTTACAAATTTAATCTCTTTTTTTGCCGGATGCACATTCACATCAACCAGACCGGGATCCAATTCAATAAAGAGAAAACAGACCGGATATCTTCCGGAAGGCATCAAAGGCCCAAACCCGGAAGCAACCGCGTGGCTAACCGTGCGGTCGCTTACAATGCGTCCGTTCACATAGACATACTGCCAGTTACGCTGGTTTTTATTGAAATCGGGCTTCCCGATGTAACCGTTGATTTTGATTCCTGATTGTTCTGAGTTTACTTCGACAAGCGCCTTCAGGAATTCGCTGCCGAAAGCCTGGTAGAGTCTTTCCTTAAGGTCCGCGGCCCTCTTGAGATCAAGCACCTTGCGACCTTCTTCTTCAAGTAAAAAAGCAGTTTTCGGGCTGGAGAGCGAGGCCTTCAGCATAAAGTCATAAATATGCGCGTTCTCGGTCTCGGGGCTCTTCAGGAACTTGAGTCTCACAGGCACGTTATAGAAAAGGGAACGCGCCTCTACCTTTGTGCCATCATTCCCCGCAGTGTCCTTTAGCGTTTTACCGGACTTGTCTATCTCCAAAAGAAAAGCTTCACCCTTTCTTCCGGTAGTAATGGAAAGTTTTGAAACAGCGGCTATAGAGGAGAGCGCCTCACCGCGAAAACCCAGGCTTTTGATATTGTAAACATCGTCTACAACGGAGATTTTGCTGGTGGTATACCTTTCGGTGCAGATAGTCAGGTCATTTTTGCTCATACCGGACCCATTATCCTTCACGGAGATCAACTTCCTCCCGCCGCCTTCTATTGTTACTTCAACCGAGGAAGCGCCGGCATCAATAGAATTCTCAACAAGTTCTTTCACGACGGAAGCAGGTCTTTCGATCACCTCACCGGCAAATATCTTCTCAACAACTTCCTGGGGGAGCTGCTTTATCGTATCCTTCATTTAACCGGAGCCGCCTTTTTGTGCCACGAGGTTGCCTGCTCATAAGAGTAGGCCGCTTGAAGCATTGCCGCTTCCTCAAAAGGCCTGCCAATCAACTGCAGCCCGAGAGGAAGCCCGCCGGACGAGAACCCGCAGGGCACAGAAACTCCCGGAACCCCTGCAATATTTACGGAAATTGTGAAGATATCGGAAAGGTACATCTGAATGGGATCTGACACCTTCTCTCCTATCTTAAAAGCCGGAGTCGGAGCGGTAGGAGTCAGTATCAGATCAAAGTTCTTGAACACATTTTCAAAATCTTTTCTTATAAGAGTTCTTACCTTCTGCGCCTTAAGGTAATACGCGTCATAGTAGCCTGCGCTTAAGACATAGGTCCCGAGCATAATCCTGCGTTTTACCTCGGAACCAAATCCCTGCGCTCTCGTTTTATTGTACATATCGCGCAGGTTCTTAGCGGCTTTGTCACGGAATCCGTAATGAACGCCGTCATACCGGGCCAGATTTGAACTTGCCTCTGCAGTCGCTATGATGTAATAGACCGCTAAGCAATAGTCTGTATGGGGAAGACTTACTTTCTCTACTTTCGCCCCGAGTTGTTCAAACACTTTCGCGGCCTCAAGAACGGCTTTAACGCCTTCCGCGGAAGGATCTTTCTCGAAATACTCCGAAGGCAGGCCTATCCGCATACCTTTAATTCCGTCTTTCAAACCTTTGGTATGGTCGGCTGAATCCTTGTTTATTGAAGTTGAGTCCAAAGGATCATAACCTGAGATTGCGTTCATCAACAGCGCGCAGTCTTCCGTGTTTCCCGCAAAAGGACCTATTTGGTCAAGCGAAGAAGCGAAGGCCACCAGTCCATAGCGTGACACGCGTCCATAAGTAGGTTTTAACCCGACTATTCCGCAACAGGCAGCAGGCTGCCTGATGGACCCGCCGGTATCGGAACCGAGCGAGAGCGGCGCCTGTTTTGAAGCAACCGCGGCGGCTGAACCGCCTGACGAACCGCCGGGTATCCTTGAAGTATCCCACGGATTTCTCGTGGTCTGGAAAGCAGAATTCTCGGTAGAAGAACCCATAGCAAACTCATCCATGTTGCATTTCCCGAGGAATACCATTCCCTGCGCCTTAAGTTTCTTAATCACGGTTGCGTCGTAGGGCGCCGTAAAATTCTCCAGTATCTTTGAAGCGCAGGTTGTCTTTGAGCCCTTGAGGCACATATTATCTTTTATGGCGACAGGAACGCCGTAGAGCGGGCCACTTTTCCCGGCAGCCAGTTCTAAATCCCTCTTTTCCGCATCTTTAAGAGCTTCTGCGTTTACAGACAGAAAGCTCTTAACGGTGCCGTCGGTTTCCTGAATCCTCTTCAAGAAAGCCGCAGTCGCTTCTTTTGAACTTATTTTTTTGGTACTTATAGCCGCCGCGATTTCTCCGGCTGTCAGGTTTATTATGTCCATGGCTACTCCATTATTTTAGGTATTTTGAAGAACCCCATATCTTTTTCAGGGGCATTGGACAGAGCTTCTTCCTGTGTAAGGGAAGGCTTTTCAGCGTCAACACGCATGACATTGCTTACCGGCACCACAGAATAGGTCGGCTCAACGCCATCCGTGTTCAGTTCCCCGAGCTTCTCAACGAACTTTAAGATATCGCCAAGCTGCCTGGTAAGCGTTTCTTTTTCAGATTCGCTTAATTCAAGCTGGGCCAACTTCGCTACGTGTTCAACATCCTTTCTTGTTATCATTTTCTTTGCCTCCGGCAGGGTTTACCGCCTTTTAAACATTTTATTATCGATAAGAAAGCGTCCTTCTTTCCGAAACCGCCGGACTTAGTGACAACCGGCGTATTACCCGGCTCCGAACAAAGCAGCGGAATGCCTATACCCGCCGCTCCTGCCACCTTAAAACCTCTCAGACCAAACTCTATGCAGGCGCCTGCCGCGGTCGCGCCGCCTGTGAAGAAAAAAGCGTCCCTTTCAGTATCTGCGCCGCACTGCCCGGCAATACCGGCAAGCCCTCGGCTGATTAGTTCAACTGCCTCAGTCCTTCCTTTTTCCTCTATAAGCCGGCGGATGTATGCTTTTGTTGTCTCGTCATCGCGCAAAACTATCATAAAGTCCTTCTTTCCGAGGTCTGCCGTAATACTGCGCAAAACAGCATCTTCCGCCCCGACGAAAACCTGCCGAAACCTCTCCCTTTCCGTCAAATACTTTATCTGTTCTGCCGTGACAGGGTTTAAACTGCCGGCTATCCCAACTACCCTTCTTCCGGTAGAAACCGCTGCTTGCGGCAAAGCCTTGCCTTTTCCGGCCAGTTCCTTAGAGAGCGCAGAAGCGCCGCAGATTACCTTACAGTCCTCAATAACTTCTGCGACTAACTTTAAGTCGCCGTCGGTGACGCAATCGAAAACAATTATCCGCGCGCCTTTTGAAAGCAGTCTCTCTTTCTCGTTCTTCGCAATTCTTGCGCCTGCCCTAAGAGTTCTTAAAGCTATCAGCGCCGAGCTTAACTTTGTGCCTTCGCGCAATACCTTTCTGATATTTGAGCTGCTTACCGGGTTGAGAGGGTCTTTCGCGAAAGCGCTAGCCGAAACCTTCCGGTTTCCGACATACTGCTCCCCGTTTTTTGTAGTCCTTCCCGCAGCCGGAAAAGCCATGCAAACCGCCGCGTATTCATTTTTGCGCAGCGCTAACACGGCGCCGAGTGAAGACCCGATATTTCCCCTTAACGTAGAATCAAATTTCAAATATATTTTCTCTATGCCCGCAGAATAAAGCAACCCTGCTATTTTAACAGTTTTAGCCGCCGCTTCAGCCGGTGCTGATTGCCTGGATTCAGAATCAACAATCAATATTCCGCCGGAACTTCTTATTTTGCGAAGATCACCTTGGAATTCAGCTTTCTGATAAATCAGCGTCTGAGCTTTTAATTTATTATTGATAAAATGTAGTCCGTTCTCGTTAGCTCCGGTCAGGTCATCCGCTATAACGGCTAACCTCTTCATTCTATTACGTATACCTTAAGGTAGCGCGGGCTATAGACCGAAGATTCCTTGTAAGTTTCAAAACAAAGGTCTATGTCTTTATCTTTAATGCCGCTGCCTTCGTCGGCCGCTATGGCAAAGCCATAGGTCGGTATGTAAAGTTTGGTGCCGAAAGGGATTACCCGCTTATCAACAGCTACTACGCCATACCCCGCCTTTAGCCCGCTTGAGGTTACGCCTTCGGCGTAGACCCCGCAGTCTTCCGGACCCGGATAATAGCCGGTCGCGTGCATCGTGAGAGCCTTTGTAACCCACATCTTCTTCTTAGGCATATTATACATTCTTTTCACACTGCCCGTCCCCACAGCGACAAGGTCGTCTTTGGGCTTTTGCTCGGAAGTTATATTGTAGAGTTTTCTCCAGACTTCTTTCTCGTTATGATAAAGCACTTTGAACTGTTTCTCTATATAGCCGGGTTTTCCGCATTCAAGAACTACTGTTTCGTCTTTGTTAAGCTTAGATTCGTAAATATGCCTGACCCCGAAACTCTGCACATTTCTGACTTTGACCAGTGATTCTCTTACTCTGATGATATTTATGTTCATTCCGTCTGAGACTCTGGTATTGAGCGAGGGGCTTACGATGTCCATATATTCCAGCGTTATTCCGGAGGTCTTAAGAACCTCATAAACACTCTGATTTTTAACCTTAACCTGCACTGTTTTATTATCGGCAATAATTACGCACTTGCCGTCGTAGGGCGTAAAATAGATGCTGCCTGTCAGCATCAGCACCGCTGCGGCGGCTATGCCCAGAACAAGTCTTTTCATCTCAGCCTACCTTGCCGTACTCGCGGACCCTGTATTTTACTCCAAGTTCCTTTTCAGCTATCTGCTTGCAGGATTCCGTGTCAACGCCGGGGACAGTTACAAACGTAACCGTTACATCCTTTATGTGTTTTTTCGCGTCCAGCACAAATTCCTTCACCCCTTCGTATGCGCTCTCGCCGTACTGCGAGCAGCACATCTTCTGGTAGCATCCGCTGTCCTGCGCGTTCAAACTTACGGAAACCGCGTCTACCGAATCCGCAAGCTCTGCGGCAACCGGCCTTCTGTGCAGCAGGTTTGCCTGCCCGTTGGTATCTATCCTGGTTTTGCCGCCGTTCTCCTTGACCCAGGCGCTTATTTCTTTGACCGCTGAAAGCCTGATTAGCGGCTCACCGTAACCGCAAAAAACCACTTCACGATATTTTTTAGGATCCCCTATCGCGCTAATGACCTCTGAAGCCGTAGGTTCTTTCTTCAGGCGCAGGTTGTGCCCTTTTACAAAATCAGTGCCATTCCTTATACAGAAAGTGCAGTGATTAGAGCACCTGTTGGTAATGTTTAAATAAAGCTGGTCCCGTATCTCATAGACAATCTTACCCTGCGTTTTGATGCCTACGCCGAAGAGATAACCGGCATTTGAGGTAGAAGCCGTTTCTATCTCGGAAAGAGGCCTGCCGAGAACCTCTGTAACTTTTTGCGCGATTTCAACTATATTTGCCGGTTCGTTTCTCTTGCCTCGTACCGTTTTTGGCGCAAGGTACGGGCAGTCTGTCTCAAGGAGCAATCTTGACAGCGGGATGCCTTTTACTCCTTCTCTCAGCGCTTCCGCTTTGGGAAAAGTCACCGCGCCGCCGACGGCAATATAGAAGCCCAGCCTCAGCGCTTCGTCCCGCATCTTCACGCTTCCGTTGAAACAATGCAGCACGCCGCCGCATTCCTGCGCATTCTCTGCGCGCAGTACTTCTATGCAGTCTTCATCGGCGTCCCTGCTGTGAAGTATTATCGGAAGCGCAAGTTTTTTCGCGAACTCGATGCAGCGCCTGAATACTTTCTTTTGCGTATCAGCCGGTACCTGATTATTATAATAATCAAGACCGGTCTCGCCTATGGCTACCGCTTTAGAGCGCGCGGAGAGGCGCTTTACTTCTTCAAAATCCGCCTCCACGGCTTGCGCCGCGTGGTGCGGGTGAATTCCGGCAGCAGAGTAAACTGCCGGATATCTATCCGCGAGCTCGGCTATAGCCGCATTATCTTTAGGGTTGGAGCCCGCATTTACGATGTAGCGAACGCCGGCTGCCTCAGCCCGCTTTACAACTTCGTCACGATCCGTGTTGTACGCCTGATCATCAAGATGAGCGTGAGAGTCAGTGAACATAACGGTTAATAACCCGCGACTGTCGGCATGCGCCTGTCAGTCATTATTCTATTTGGCATTAGTTTTATCCTTAGGAAATAATACCGCGCCTTTCTTTATCACGGTGCCGGGCGCAAGAACTCCCCAGACTGCGAGTTTTGCATAACTTTGCCCGAGCACTGCTTTTCCGTCAAGCCCGAGCTGACCGAGTATTTTCTCACCGGTTTCAGGAATAAAAGGAGATACAAGCACAGCTGTTATCCTGATCGCTTCTGTCAGCACAGAAAAAACAGAATTTATCTTATCCGTCTTTCCTTCTTTTGCCAGTACCCAGGGGGCCGTCTTATCAACATATTGATTAAGGAGTTTGACCAGCTCCCAGATGGTGTTAAGAGCGCCTGACAGATTAAAGACCTCCATTTCCTCCGGAACTTTCTTGCAGATCTCTTCCGCTTTGGCGATTACGGCCTTATCCTCTGCATCAAGCGTCCCTGGAGCCGGGATTTTCCCTTCACAGTATTTCTCGCACATCGTAAGAGTCCTGCTTACCAGGTTGCCCAGTTCATTAGCCAGATCAGAATCCCTCCGCTTTAGCAGCGCTTCTGTTGAAAAATCGCCGTCCTGCCCGAAGGTTGTTTCTCTGAGCAGGAAATATCGCGCAGCGTCTACGCCTGCTATCGATATCAGTTCATCCACATTAATGACTTTACCCCTCGATTTACTTATCTTTTCCTTGTCAAAGGTCCACCAGCCATGCGCGAAAACCCGGCGCGGTGTTTTTATGCCGGCCGACAGGAGCATGGCAGGCCAGATGACTGAATGGAACCAGAGAATATCCTTTCCGACCAGATGTACCGCGGGCCAGAATTTTTTATAATTTTCACCGGGATAATCAACCCCCGTAAGATAATTTGCGAGAGCATCAAACCAAACATAAGTAACGTGCTTATTGTCAAACGGCAGGGGTATCCCCCAGCTAAAACTTGTGCGCGAGATTGACAGATCATGCAGCTCTTCTTTAAGCCTGTTCCGGATCTCGTTCATCCTCGTGTGGGGCAGAATAAAGTCCGGCACGCGCTCGTAAAGTTCAAGGAGTTTTTCCCTGTAGGCTGAGAGCTTGAAGAAATAGGTTTCCTCGGATATCAACTCGGCCTTAACCTTATGTATCCTGCAGCAGCCGTCATCAAGTTCTTTTTCCGTATAGTAGGCCTCGCAGCCGGTGCAGTAATTGCCCTCATACTTTCCAAGGTAAATGTCTCCGTTAGCAAATGATTTTTTCAGCATTTCCGTAACCACTGAATAATGCTGCGGTTCGGTTGTCCTGATAAAACGGGAATACCCTATGTTAAGTTTCTGCCAGGCGTCTTTAAACTTCGGAATAAGCTCGTTGACAAAATCCATGGTTTTCTTCTTATTCTTCTCGGCGGCCTGTTCAATCTTTCTCCCATGCTCATCCGTTCCAGTAAGAAAAAACACTTCCTCGCCGTTCAGTTTGTGCCAGCGAGCCAGCACATCGCAAGCAACTGTCGTGTATGCATGCCCGATATGGGGAATATCGTTCGGATAATAAATAGGCGTGGTTATGTAGAAAGTTCCTTTCACTGAACGGGCTCCTTCTTCTCGCTATTTTGCGGCAGTTGCGGCGCCTGCGGTTTCTCCGGTCCTACAGCCGGCGGAGTAGCGGCGTTTCCCTGCTGAGGCCTGTTCCTGTTGTCAGGGCGTCTGTTGTCGCGGTTATTCCTGCCGCGGTTGCTATTGTTGCCGCGGTTCCTGTTCTCGTCCCTGCGCCCCTGGCTCTGATTGCCGCGGTTTTCACTGTTCCTGTTCTCAGAACTTCCGCTCCTGCTTTGCCCGGACCTGTTATCGGGCCTGCGCGCCTGTACCGCGGGAGTTACCGGCGGTTTATCCACCCACACGGGGATAGTAACCTTGCCGGAAGGATCTGACTCGCCGGGAACGTCAGCTGTTGCGGGAATAAGAGTATCTTCCTTCGGTTTCTCTTCCGCCGGTTTCACGTTCTTGTTCGCTTCTTTCAACTGGCGGTACATCTCGTGCTCGTAGGAAAGGCAGCACATAAGCCTGCCGCACATGCCGGAAATCTTCGCAGGATTAAGCGGGAGGTTCTGTTCCTTCGCCATCCTTATAGTGACCGGTATAAAATCTCTAAGATGCGTCACGCAGCAAAGTTCCCTGCCGCAGCACCCGTAACCTCCAAGCATTTTAGCCTCGTCCCTGACGCCAATCTGCCGCATATCTATCCTGGTCTTTAGGGCATAGGCGAGGTCTTTCACAAGATCCCTAAAATCCACCCTTTTCTCGGCGGTAAAATAAAAGATAATCTTTGATCTGTCAAAGGTGTAATCTGCTTCTACGAGCTTCATCTCAAGTTTTTTTTCTGTAATCTTCTGGAGGCATATCTTATAGGCCTCTTTTTCTTTCTCAATATTCTCTTTAAACTTCAGCGCGTCTTCAGCGGTTGCAATCCTGTTAATTTTGTAGAAATTGACATGCTTGTGATCCGTAACGGTCTTCGGTCCACGCGCCACCTGCCCATACTCCGGGCCCTCAGAAGTATCGACGATAACAAACTGCCCCTCTTCGGGAAGTACCGCCAGACATACGCAGTTGTAAGTCTTACACCTGTCACGAAATCTTACTCCGGCTAAGAGTCTCTCAATGCCCTGCTCGGTCTGCCCCGGTTGGCTTGAAGGCGGTATTAAATGCCCCATAGCCTGCTCCATTAGCTGCGCCGCCTCTTTATCGGCTACCTCAACTATTGCGGGTTTTTCCGTTTCCGGCTGTGCCTGAGGCTCAATCTCCGCCGGTTCCTGTTTTACAGCAGATACGGGCTGCTCTACGGGAGCCGGAACCTGCGGCTTTTGAGGCTGGACAGGTCCTGTTTCAGGTCTCTGCCCGGGCATATTCCAGGCAGTATGATGCGAAGACTCGTTATTGTCCCCGCCTTGTTTGTTAATATCTTCCATCTATTTTCCTCCGCGTAAAATTATGTTTCCTGCCGAAAGGTCGTAATTAATTGAATTTTTCAGCAGTCCTTTGATTTTATTTAAACCGCCCAAAATCCCTGCTGCTGCTTGCGCCGAATAAACGCCTGAGAGTTCCTTTATCACGGCATTCTTGTCAACATTCACTATCTCCGCCGCCCTGCCAGAATTTACAAGCAATACGTCTCTAAAAATACTGACCAGCATATCATTCAGATGATTTCTCACATAAAGCGTCTTCTGTGAATTGGTTGTCTTCTCTTCTGGCGCAGGCGCTTCGGCGTCGCCGGTTTCCTCTTCAATTTCTTCTTCTTTGAACTTTCCGTACTTTTTGGCAAGTTCTTTTGTGGTGAAAAAGACCCCGGTCTTTCCGATTGCGGCCGCGAACCTAAAAGCCTCTTCCCTCAGAGGAAAGAGGTCCTCTTGAGTAAAATTCACGGCCCTTCCCGGACAGCCTTCCGCACTGCGCGCGAGAAATTCAAGGCGGTTACCTTCAATTCCATTTGCCTTAAGCACCCGAACAGTATCTTCCCGTGAAAGTCCGTTAAAATCAATACGCTGGGCCCTGGACCGGATAGTCTCGCGTATAGCATGAATGTTTGAAGCAACGAGTATAATCAGCGTCCCTGCTACCGGCTCTTCCAGGAGCTTCAGCAGAGCGTCCGAGGCCTCGCCGTTCATCCTGTCCGCGCCGTTTATCAAGACCGCGCGATACTCGCACTGCGCGGCTTTTAACCCCATAAGAGCTTTTGCCGCCCGGACCTGCTCTATTTTGATGACAGCCCTGACAGGCTCTATGACTGCAAGATCCGGGTGATTTTTCTCCGAGAGCCCCTTGCACGTGGGACAGACTCCGCAGGAATCAACGCCGCGGGAGGTGCAGTTGATATACTTTATAATTTCCCTTGCCAGAAAAACCTTACCGCAGCCCTCCGGCCCGTAGAAGATATATCCGTGAGCCAGTCTTTCGGAACTGAAAGCCTTCAGGAGTTTTTCTTTCGCCTTTGCGTGCCCTACGACCTCACTAAGCATTTTTCCTCTTCAAAAGCGCGCCGGCGAGGCAGGCTACTTCAGCGAAAACCTCTTTAACTCCGGAGTTAACCCTGACCACCTTTACCCTGCGCGGTTCTTTTGCGGCAATCGCCAAAAATCCTTTTCTGACTTTGTAATGAAAAGCAGACGGCTCGAGCTCAAGCCTGTCTTTACTGTTCTTTGCCTTGTGGGCGCGCTTAAGCCCCTTTTTGATGTCTATATCGAAAAGTATCGTTAGGTCCGGCTTCCTTCCCGATACAGCGAATTTATTAAGATCTCTTATAGTTTTCCGGTCAAAACCCCTCGCGTAACCCTGGTACGCCAGCGTGGAATCAGAAAACCTGTCGCAAAGGACTATATAACCCTTCTTGAGGGCAGGTTCCACGGTCTCATACAAGTGCTGAGCCCGGCTTGCCAAGTAGAGCAATAATTCTGCGTTCGCGCAAAGCTCTTTATTATTCTTATCAAGCAATATTTGCCTGATTTTATCCGCTATAAGAGAGCCGCCCGGCTCCCTTGTGAGAACTACTTTATAACCCTCTTTCCTTAAATGCGCGGCAAGAAGCGCTATCTGTGTTGATTTTCCGCTGCCTTCCGGCCCCTCAAATGTAATGAAACACATAAACACCACCTCAAAAAAGCGCTGATAGGCCTACAAATAACTATAATAACATACAAATTAGGGAAAGTCAAACTTAGAAAGGTTTATGCCAGAAGGGTTTAATCAATACCAGTTAATAGCTATTATTTTTTGCTTCTCTTATCAGTTATGACCTTGTACAGTTCCGGCCTTCTCTGCAGTTCCATCTCTTGTCTCTTAAACTCGTGCTTAAGTGTAGCTAAATCACGGTTCTTCTTTTTAAGACAGCAGCGCTCAAGCCGGACTTCCGATGTAGCAAAGCCCGGACCGAAACCGGTATCCGCAAGTATCAAGCCGGCAGGTGAAACTACAGCGCCCCTACCGTGAACTCCTAAATCCGGGTCCTGTTTTGCATAGCCGGAGGCAACAAAGTAGACGCCGTTCATCATCGCGGTCGCCTTTATATAAGTATCGTAATAGAAACTGCTCGGAAGCAGAGCCTGCCACATAGTTGGCCAAAGTATCATCTCAGCGCCCTTAAGAGAGAGCGTTATTGCCGCTTCCGGGAAGTTCAAGTCATAACATGTCAGGAAACCTATGGTGCCAAAATCAGTCTTAAATACAGGCAGGCTGTTTCCGGGGGTGAAGTAATTCTTTTCGCCTTCGGGGAGATGGGTTTTACGGTACTTGCCGGCGATTTTTCCGCTTCTGTCAACCAGCGCGACAGTATTGTAGAATTTTCCTTTATCTTTCTCCACCAGGCAGGCGGCGATGTACATTGAGTACTTCTTCGCGTACTTTGAAACCACTTCAAGCGTTTTGCCGCCGGGAACCTTCTCGGCAAGCTCCCTTTTTACCAGCTCGGGTTCTTCCGGGTGAAACCACTGACTCAAGCCTTTGGTATTGAAGGCTTCCGGCAAAAGCATTATGTCAGAACCGGCTTTTCCTGCTTGCTCAAGATATATTTTTGTTTGAGTCAGATTATACTCATAGGTCATCGGATGTCTTTCAGACAGATCGTCATGGATGCTGAACACGCAGGTGCTGACCTGAATTTTTCTGTCTTTCATCTCACCCTCCGAAATATCTACCGCACCTTTCGTTATTGTTTTTACTTTACAAACTTCTTACCTTGCGCTTCACGTTACGAACGTTACAAACGTTACGAACGTTTTATTGACTTTGCCCTTATGAATTTTGCTTTACGTTTTGAACGTTACAAATATTATGAACGTTTTAAGCTTTAGACTTTCGCATTTTGTTTTACGTTATAAACCTTATGAACGTTAAGAACGTTACAAACGCTTTTATATTTACGTCATCCTCGCCAGCTTTTCCTTTGTTATATTATTGACCGGTTTCTTCCCGGCAAGCACTAATTCTATATCATCTACCACCTGCCCTCCCTCCCTCATTGCGGCATCAACTGTCATCCCGGGAGTATGAGCGGTCGGGTAGCAGTTTTTAACTTTACGATATTCACTTTCGAGAGGAAGCGGCTCGGGTTCAAACACATCAAGCGCCGCCTGTATTTTACCCGCCTTAAGCGCTAAAAGCATTGCATCATGATCAATCAGGCCGCCGCGCGCCGTGTTTACTATGAGAACTCCGCTCTTCATCATTGCAAACTCATTAGGTCCTATCATGTTCTTTGTTTCGGGCGTCATCCCTGCGTGCAGGCTGATGACATCGGAGTTTTTTATGATATCTTCTTTTGTCGTAAGAACTATCCCCATGGCGTCCGCTGCTTCTTTCGGCAGATACGGGTCATAAGCTTTGATATTCCTTGTGAAAGGCTTCAGGAGTTTTACGACATTCCCTCCAACAGCGCCTACTCCGATAAGCCCTACTGCCTTATCCTGCAGGTCCTTGCCCATTGGAACGCCTTCTGACCACTTTCCTTCGCGGACATGGTCCATGCTCTCAAAAGCGCGGTGAAGCGCGGTAATCATTACTCCGACAACGTATTCCGCGACCGTGTAACCAATGCCGCCCGCGCTGTTGGTAACGATAATATTTTTCTCATAGCAAGTCTCAGGGCTGACAAACCTCACTGCGCTTCCGATTACACCAACCATCTTGAGATTCTTCGCGCTCTTTATTTGTTCCTGAGAAAGTTTGTAGCCGCCTCGGCAGGAAATAATAATAGTGGCTTCGGCTATAAGTTCAGCTTCTTTGATAGCGTCAGGATTAATTTTCCTGCTTTCAAGTACTTCGCCTAACGACTGCAGTTTTTTCTCTGATGCAGGCGTTATATATTTTTTGTAATTATCATCGCTTAGAGTCACCCAAATCTTCGGTCTCATCTCTTTCTCCTTATTATCTTATGTTGCTGACCATCCAACCATCTTATTTTCAGTCCTATGACCTTCAATGTACTCATGCTCTAACTCAACTTCCTAAAACTCATTGTGTATCGAACCACCATGGCGACTCGACACGGTCGATTCACTCCCTAGATTTATGCGGATTTATTTAAAGCTCTTATGTTCAATGCACCTTAGCTCAGCAGCGCAGTCGCCGTACTCCATGCCCTATCGTCTGAGCTTCCGAGCATCTTATTTATTAATTTCCCTCGGTATCTGCTCTATCTGGTAGCCCAACCCGAACCCTTTCAATGAATCCGTGTAGGCGTAGCCGTCCCGAATTTCGCAGAGCCTGCCGTGAACCGCCGCTTCCGGCTCGGAGAAGGCCGGGTAAAACTGCCTTGCGTTTACCTCGACCGAGGAATTCAGAGTGTTTATCCTGGCGGCAAAACCGACCGCGTGCACGAGAGAGAGCCCCGGGTTGGTAAGGTCCTGAAGCGTGTAAACTATATTCTTTTGAACGGCTTTGCAGATCATCAGGAGTTCCATTGAGACGCACTTGCAGGTTTTAAGAGCGATACCGCTCCAGCCGAGCTCGTTTGCAAGATCAAAATCTTCAAGCGTCATAAGACTTTCGTCTATTATCACCGGCTTTATGGCCGAAAGCTTTCTCATATCAAACCTGTGCGCCCGAAGATCACGCTCAGTCGGCTGTTCTATATAGAGGATTTCTTCAAAAGCGCGGGCGTCAAGCTCCTTAAGTTTCCTGAGATATTCAATTATATAATCCGGGTTCTCACACTGCTCGTTTGTATCAGCCGAGAAATAGAGTTTTGTGCCCGGCTTGCTGTTCTCGTGCGAGATGCCGGTTACCGCCAGTGTTCTGTCAAGGTCCCATTTCAGGTCAGTGCCTTTGAGTTTAATTTTAAGGTTAAACACATTATCTCTCTTTATCCATTCGTCAAGAGTGACGGGTATCCCGTCTTTGACATCAGCCGCGTCTATCTCGGCTTTGGTCAGTTTGTCGAGCCCGCCGACGAGGTGAAATACCGCGACTCTCGGCTTGTACTTCTTCTCCAAAACATCACTGATATATTTGCCCTTGAAAGCCGGACCAAGGTAGTTTGACAGATCATCCATGTGGTCTTTTCCAAACCCGTCATAGGTGCAGATCCTGTTCGCGTTGCCGAAGGCGTCATGAACAGCCGCGTCCACACAGGAAGCTGAAACCAGGCCCGCAAGAAAAGGGTATTCCTGAGTGAGGCCTGGAACCTTTCCGGTCACCTCGCGGCAGATTTTTTGAAGGTCCTTCTCTACCTCTACAAAGATGCGGACAGGGTGAGCGTAACCCTTATAAGAAGCTACGGCGCGGCAAAAAGCCCTGACACATTCAACCATCGCTTTTTCTTTTATTTCATGGGCTATTTCCTTGGTCGGAAAGGCCCAAAAATCCGACAGAGGTATGGCGCCCCAGCCGATGCCGACTTCGCCCTTTCTATTCTCGGCCTTGACCTTTACCTGCGCGTAAGTAACCTCCCGGAGCACCACGGCTCCGAATTTGAGCGGCACGCGTGTCTTAACGGGCAGGAAGTAAGGGGTAACTTCCAGTATCTTTATGTCCGAATCCATCTTAGGCCTCCGCCCAGAGCTTTTTTACCTTTTCATTGTCGTTCTTTGCCAGGTCCTTAAGGTCCCAGCCGCTCGCGTGCGATTCTATGGTAATGTAACCCTCGTACTTGCTATTCTTCAACTCCTTAAAATACTGTTTGTATTCCATATCACCGTCGCCGAGCGCCACAAACTCCGAGAATCTTCCCTCCACTTCCACGCAGCCAGGCTTTTTTTCTTTAAGAATTTTTACGTCTTTCACGTGGAAATGCCAGATGTACCTGTAGAGGCTCTTCATAACCTCAACATCATAAGGAACGCCCTGACAGAGCCAGTTTGCCGGGTCAAAAGTAAGCCCGATGTTATCCCGGTTTACCATCTTAAGCAACTTAAGCGTAGAATCAGCGTTCTCTATTATGCCGCCGAAGTGAATTTCCATAAGGAGTTTTTTATTGTGCTTCTTCGCTTCATCGCAGCATTTCTGCAGCCAGTAGGCGGCTTTCGTGTAATGATATTCCTGCGCTTCTTTGACCGGCGTCGCGCCCGGCCCCACACGAACATATTTTGAACCCAGTATATCGGCAATATCCAGGTACTTCTGCATTTCCGCGAACTGAATTTTGCAATCAGCGTCAGACCTGTCGCAGAAACCGTCAACATAGGTCGCGACATCCACTATTTCGAGTTTCATGTCGTCCGCAAGTTTCTTGAGTGTTTTCATGTAGAAGACATTTGAATCCGATCCTATATGAGTCCCTTTCCAGCCCTTTCCCATTATTTCCACGCCCGTGCAGCCAATCTCATTGGCAAACTTGAATATTTCGTCAAGCGGATACTTGAAAAGTAAAACACTGTAAAGACAGGATTTCATACGCATTCTCCTTTTGGACTATTTACCCGCGGGCGGGACGCTTGCTTTTTCGTTAATCAAATAGATATTATTGATATAGATTTGGGCTTTTTTGTTTGCGCCGCTCAAGCTAAATGATACCACTTTATTCCACTCAAACTTACGGCTCTTGTCGGTCGTGAGCAGGCCCGGCGGAAGCTTTATCTTGAAATCCTTGTTCTCCCCCTTTTTAAGGGAAAATGGGACGCTCGCCTGGGCTACAGCCGCCGCCTTGATTCCTGTCTTGTTTCTGTTGTTTTTTTGCGATTGGAGCATTGAGGTATTGTCTATCAGGTCAAGGCTCCCTTTCCAATCGTCGTTGCCTTCCACAAACACCGAGAACATCATTGTGTCATACGGGGTCCAATCCGAAGGAACGTTCGGCGGAATAGCAAGCCCGCCGGAACCGGTTATGCGGACCCTGAATTTTTCCCCTTCCGCGAGATGCTTGTCATTCACAACGGAAATTACGCCCAGCGTGAGGAACATTTCGTGGTTAATGTCAACCAGGGTTATTTTTACCCCCGGTATATCGGACGAATAGACTTTTCGCTTGGCTCTGGGCCTTATCTTTGGCTTGCGTTCTTTGGTTACTTCGGCAGAATTATCTTTTGAAGAGTCGGAGATATCCTGCGCGAAACCATTGCAGGAGTAAAATATTCCTAAAATAAATACGGGGGCTGCCAGAGACGCGACTAAGCGTGATAGCTTCTTCATTGCTGATTCCTCCTTTCAAACATAAGGAACCTGCAGAGAGTTCCCTCAATGGCCGGTTCCGTTATAGCACCGCGATCTTTATCACTTTCTTGTTGCCGTTTCCGTCGCTTATCAGGCAGATGTAGAGCCCCCTGGCGACGCGCTCTCCGTTTTCATTTTTGCCGTCCCAGACTGCCCGGCCGTCATTTCCCATATTATTTGAAGTGCCCGGCTGCAGGGTCCTGACACGCTCGCCCGAGACAGTGTATATTTTTATTGTCGGATTCGCGGTAAGATTTATAAACTTCACGCTGTTGTTTACAGCGATATTAAGATCAACAGGGTTCGGAAAGACCGCGGCATTGCTGAGATCCGAAGCCGAACTTACAGACATAACCACACGGAAGACCGAGAAACCGCTCACATTGGCCGTAACCGTCTTTGCAACCATATCCACGAGTTGATTGCCGGGAATTATCTGCCACCTGCCGTTGATTATTTTAGCAAGCCTTATGTTCTGTTCAAACTCCGGGTCATTTATTCCAAGCGACGCGTAGCTGACGGTAATGCTGGCGTTCCCTCCGGATTGCATGTCGCCAATCGCCACGGAGGTCAAAACTTCAAATTCGGTAGCGCTCAGATTGCCGGGCAGCTGCAAATCCGTGTAATTCGCCGCGTCAGCAGAAATCAGCGCCCCCTGTGAACCGGCAGACACGCGTTGAATAATCAAAGCCGCATCAACTGTGATAGTCGAACTTCCTATGTTAATAACGGGCGTGTTATGTGTTATGTTACCGATAGCGCTGCCTGCCGTATTCGCGCTCAATAACGCGTCCCAGTAAACTCCGGCAGTTGTAGAGCTCGTGCCTTGTGAATTAACGGCCTGCACGAAATACCTGCCGCAGGCAAGCAGGGGATCACCGGGTATATCCATCTGCAGGTATGCATCCGACTGCACCCTCACATTCCCGCCTGTCAGCGTAACAATTACGCCTGAAGTACTTGTCAAAAGCACGGCCGAAATATCGGGGGTTGCGGCAGAACCTCCATACAAACCTGCCCCTGTTACATCTGCCAGCCAGCCTGTCCTGTAATCCCCTGAATTCGGGACATTAGTAATGCTCGGAGTGTCCGCGGCAACCGAAGACAGCGCCGGCAGGGCCGTAGTTACCGTGATTGATGTAGTGCTTCCATTCACGCTCGCATAAGGCCCTCCGGCAAGTTTCACAACAAGATTATACCGCGAGGCCTTCGAACCTGCCGGGAGCACGGCTTTCAAGCTTGTGTCTGAGAGCACCGTTATTCCCGTGAGATAATTAACGAAAACTCCGTTATCGACTCTAACGCTCTCCACCTGAGCCGCAGGATCCGCGAGAGTGGTTACCCCTCCGAAGAAACCCGAGCCCTTTACCGTAAGCGTTGCCGCTGCCAAGTTTGCCGCTGTTGAGGGCGTTATTGTTATTATTGCCGGGGTAACCGGCGAGGAAAGGAATTTCATGGCCGAGGTCTCGTTTATTCCGCTCCCGATGGGAGCCAGCACATCATAGGTCCCGGCAGGAATTCCGGCGGGCAGTGAAGTGTAAAGAATGGTATCCCCGCTTGGCGTAGTGTTGTACGGGCTGCCAATGCTTAGCGTGGTACTCTTAAGAGAAATGTTTCCGGGAGCGCCGAGAGAAAAAGAAAAACCGGTTATGGTTACGGGGTAAACAGTCGAGGTGTTAACCCAGGTTGACGGCGAAATTGTATTTACTATAGGGATGGTCCCGGTAATAGCTATCCTGGTGCCGGCGCCTGCCGAGCTTGACCCGCCGTGCGTTGTCACCAAAACATCATAAGTACCGGGCGAGGTGTGCACAGGCACTATCACAGCGCTTATGGCCGTATCGCTTGAAACAGAATATGACGAAAGACTGACATTCGGCGCGGGGGAAACTCCCTGCAGGGTGATGCCAATAACATCAGGGGTCGCGACACTGCCGCCGAAAAAACCTGCCCCGGTAACCGAGAGCGTCATCGCGCTGTCGTAAGACCCGCTTACAGGCGTTGCGGAAGTGACAGTCGGCGGGGTGGTGGTCACAGAAAACTTGGCGGTGCTGATGTAATTTGAGCCGGCGCCCGAAGAAACCCTCACGCTGTAGTTCCCGGCAACGACCTGCGGAGGAACCGTGGCTATCAGGTGCTGGTCGTCAACTAGAGAGAAGGCCGTTAAGCTTGTGCCCGCCAGGTCGTCAAGTTTACAGCCAGTCACCGTAAATCCGTAATTTGTCGCGCCTGTGAACCAGCGCCCCAGCATGGTTATCACCGTCGGGGTGGTATTGCTCCCGCTCGAAGGCGAAATGTTTTGTATGTCAACGCCGAAGGCGACCGTAAAAAGCGTGGTTGTGGTATTTGTTCCGCCGTTCGTGGTTGTATAAACGTTGTACGTTCCCGGGATGTAGCCTTTTGGAACTATCACATTATTTATTGTGGAATCGTTTGGCACCGTAAAACCAAGGTTGATGACTGGCGTCTGGCTTCCTATGGAAATGCTGGTAACCTTACCTGTGCCTGTCCCGGAAAAGAAACCGCTTCCGGAAATGCTTACAGTCCTGTATCCGGAGGCGTATCCGGCGGAAGGCGTCACCGAATTCACCGCCGGCCTAACGGAGTCAAGGAATATCTTCTGGGTAGAGGTCAGGTTTGTTCCGCCGAGGGACTGGACTCTCACGCTATAAGTGCCCGGACTTACCCCCGACGGTATCACTCCTATCAGGCTGGTATCCGATGAAACTGTAACCACCGTCACGTTGGTAGCGTTTATGTCGTCAAGTTTTATGTTTGTAACGACGCTGGAACCCATATTCCCGTAAAACCCGGTTCCGGTCACGGTGATTGAAATCGAACTTCCGTTTAAGGCGCTAAGCGGCGAAACTCCTGTTACAATCGGCGCCTGTATTATCTGGGCAAACATCAAATTAGCTGTCGCGGCAGCCGGCAAAACATCAGCGCCACGCTGCCAGTAAATAGGCACAGCCGCCGGGCCGTTCCTCATGGTAACAGGGTATCTTTCGTACTTACCCGCGTCCATAATAGTGACTGCCGAGCTCCAGGTGGCCCCGGAATTTGTGGAAACTTTGTAGCAGATTGCCGAAGCCGTTACTTGAGCCGCCCTGCTTGAGACCGGCCCGTAATAGTTTTGCTGCCAGACAACATAAACATTAGAACCGCCGCCGGGCACTGTGACAGAAGGAAAGTCCGGCTGAAAGTTAGTTATGGCCAAAACGGAGGTAACTACGGGATCAGCATAGAGCAGCTGCGGCGTTGTCCAGGCTGTGGTTAACTGCGAGGAGCCCAGACTTGTGTAATAAACCCCTCCCGGATTCCCGTGGGTATCTCCGCAGCTGAAAAAGACAACATGCAGTCTGTGCGCTGAATCTTCATCGGCGCAGATGGAATTAAAATGATTGCTGTAACCAGGTTCTTTAACCGGAGCAGCTGTTGTACCGGTGATATAGCCGTCCTGTCTTGCCGGGGAATCAGTAACGGAGGTGCAGCTGATCGGAGGAACACGGTAAAAATCGGAATTGAAAGCAATATTTGTATTGCCGTTTGAATCTTTGACGGCATGGGTTGCTTTAGTGGTGGCAGCCCCTAAATAGTCGGTGTAGCCTCTTGTGCAGCTGTAAAAAGTCGTCGCAGTCAGGCCGCCGTAAGCAATCCGCTCGCTATTTATATTGAATACGCCGCCCGTGGCAGGGAAACTGCTTGTGTCATCCACGGTAATGGTGGTGGAGTTTGTGTCCGTAATAGGGCTTGTAACATAGCAATACGATAAAATACTGGGATTCCATTTGGTCCCGTCAAAATAGGTGTAAAGGTTTCCGTTGTTATAATTTCTTGTGGATGCTCCCCAGTTATAGCCAGATCCTTCATAAAATATTATCGGCTTGTCATTCTGCCAGGCAACAAGCGGACTATTATCAGAGTAGTCCACTGATGTGTTTGCAATCATACGCAGAGTAGACCAGGTGGTTCCGCTGTCTGTTGTATAGGACATACATTGCGCAGAGCCATTTTGATTCGGGACAGCGAGCGAGCTGGAGCTTGTTGAAGTATGCCCCTTAAAGGACGAGTATATAGTCGTGGAGTCCTTAATCCAGGAATTTCTCCCGTTATAGGAATATTCCGCGCCGTTAGAGAATGCGTGGGTCTTAGTAGTGTATGAAGCGGTGTTATAGGTGTCGTTTGAGCTGTTATAGGTCAAAGTGTTAAACTGGTCAGTTGTAGTGCCGCCGGATATCGTAAAGGTAATGTTATCCGAAGGATCAATGTATCCGCCATTTATCAATGACCCGTAATTGGCTCCGATAAGGGACGGATATGACCACGTTACGCCTGCGTCTTTTGACATGAAAAGCGCCAGTCTGTTAGTGACGCTTGTTGTATTGGTGCAGGCCAGTATTACATAATAGCCCTTTGAGGTGACAAAGAATTTCCTTGATTGAGCGGGTGAGGCAACCTGGCAGGGATAACTGACATTGTTATTGTTGGAGCAGGTTGCTATAGTCACCGCGGTGCAGGCCTGTTCCGCGGCTTTTATGGAAACGAGATCAAGAGCTCCCGAAACGGCAGAGCCGCTTAGGGCCAGGACAAGCAGCAGAGCCGGAAGCGCGACTGTAAGTATACTTTTTGATGCTCTCATCTCTCTTCTCCATTGACATCTGATTGCGCTGATTCATAAAACAGATTACGCAGATTAAACCCAAACCTTGCTCGCTCTAATCCCTCTTATCTCCTTCCTAATCCGCGTAATCATTATTCCCCTAAACTTGAAAGCAGGTCGTGCAGAGTCGCCACGAATTTCTGGTC
>CAIOVX010000015.1 GCA_903861835.1 Candidatus Firestoneibacteriota bacterium
ACCCCCACCCCGAACCCCCGAAATCCACCGGTTTTAACATCAACTTATTTTCGCCGGCAAGAAGCGTAGCTTCAACATTCGCGCTATCGGGCTTTGCCTGGCCGACATCCCCTGAAATATAGATGCGCTTGCCGTTCAGGAAGATTGCAAACTGGTCGTTCTTGCCGAAGAGAAACTTCACTTTCTTCTCCGTTTCCGAGACTAAGGTGATATAAGCATAGGCGGTGGTATCGTAATTTGGATCCATCACCGAGCAGAGGTCAACATACCCGCCGCCGTCTTTGAATTCGTGATACTCCCATTTTACCGTTGCCGCTTTGCCGAAGTATTCCTTCGCGGTGTTGAATCCGTCCTTCTCAGGCATAAACGGGCGGTCCACGCCTCTTCCGAACGGCCCGATGAGCCACCAACCGGTGATGAAACCTTCTTTGCTTCCGTCTCCCTTCTTTTCCGGCAGTTTTGGCTTGATGTTCTTTTCCGCGAAAGAACCCGCCCAGGAAACACAGCGCCTGAAGAGCTCGTAGCCCGTGACGCTTCCGAACTTATGCCCGCCGGGGCACCAGTATGAAGGAAAACGCGTGTTGAAATTCCAGTTAAGGACCACAACCCTGCCTTTGCCGAAGTTCTTCGCCTTCAGGGCAACCCTGCCGTCTTCAAAACTCATCAGCGTATCGCCGTCAACGCTCTTTCCGGAGAACCCGTCTGAGATAATGCTGTTTTCGAATTTATCGCCGGCTTTGAGCCCTTCCGTTATGGGATGCTCTTTCATAAGCGTGAAAACTGTCTTGTTGTTTTTGATCTGCGAACAGGCAACGCTGTCAAACCCCGCCAGATTCCTGAAAGTCTCCGCCGCTTCCTCCGTCTCTATTTCGCTCGTGCCGTTCGCGTCGGCAATTATCAGCCCGCCGCCCGCGTTTACATAATCGGAAAGCGCTTTTACCACGGAAGCGCGCAGATTTGTGACGTGGAAAAGTACTACTGCATCAAAACCCGAATAACTTAAAGGTTTGCTCCCGTCAAGAATCATACCCGGCGTGTAGCCCTGCCTTGAAAGCACTGATTTTGCCTCATCAATATTGCAGTAACCGGGGTCGCCGAAGACATACACGGGAAGGCCAAGCTCCTGCATTGCCGGAAATATGGAGAGGCCGTTCCAGAAGCTTGATTCGGGGAAGATATACTCCCGTTTGATATTCTTTCCGTAAACCGAATAGCCGCCGAAATACATCCCGACTTTCGGCCCGTCCGCAGGCTTTTCTTCCGAGTCATCGTCGGCCTGCTCTTCAAAGCTTAAATCAAAGACTGTCTTCCCGGAAGAATTATAAGTGCGCTCAAAAACCGGATTGCCTTCCTTGTAATTGACGGTCCTTTTCGTGCCGTCCTTATGAGTCTCCGTATAGAGGCCGTTTTTCAGGCCGTTCTTGTATTTCACGGACAGGGTAACATTCCCGTCGTTATCGTATTCAAATATTTCGCCTGTAAACTTCTCCTGCTTCAGCTCTGCCTCTGTTTTGTGGCCAACCGTCAGGCAGGAGCCGGTATTTGCCTGCGCGAAGGCCAGCAAAGGCAGGAGCATTATGAGCAGCAACAACTTTTTCATTTCTCACCTATGCAGTAGAGGAAATCGCCGCCGCGAAAATAGGCTCTGTCCCCATTGTTTTCAAATACAGGGGTGGATTCGGAGCCAAGGGAAAGATTATTTAGCGAAAGGACCTTGCCTTCTTTGCCGGGCTCTATAACAGCGGTTCTTCCGAGATTGTTGCCGAGAAATATGGCCTTTCCCGCGAGGCTTAGACTCTGGTAAAGATAGGGGACTATATCAAGTTTTTTGGAGAGTATCGGGGCGCCGGTTTGCCCGTCTAGCACGGAGAAAATGGCGTTGTTGCTGACCGTGTAAACAAACCCGCTGTCTATCAAAGGCGAAGCAAAGAACTCATCGCCCTGGAGGGAAGAATTCCAGAGTTCCTTGACTTCAGGCCCGTCTTTCCCCGGAACGAGTTGAACTTTGTTTGAAACGCTGTCTATGAAATAAACGCAATCGCCGTCGGCCACGGGACTGTTATTGGTGACATTGCCGATGCCTGATAACAAAACTTTTCCTGAAGACGCTTCTATGAGCAGCCCGTCAGAGGTCGCGAGGTAATCTTTTGCCCCAAAATGAACGACCGCCGGAGTACCGTAAAGTTCTTTCGCTTCCTTCACCTCAAAGAGAGTTCTTCCGTCTGCGGGGTCAAGCGCGAAAAGATGATCAACGAAGATAAAGAGCTTGCCGCCCGCAAGCACGGGGGAAGGAATCCTTCCGTACTCGTTTGCCCTGGGGAACTGAAATAATGAAACCCACTTAACATCCCCGCCCACGGAGTAGCAGGCGGCGATTCCGGAACCGAAGAGGACATAAACATTTGTTCCGTCGCAAACCGGTGTCGGAATGGAATAGCCCATAGTAAGCGTAACCGGCTTCCATTTAGCCCTGTCAGGCTGAGGTATATCTCCAAGGCCTGTTCTTTTTGACCAGAGAATCTTGCCGGTAGATTTTTCAATACAGGAGAGTATATCTGGTTCCGAGGCGCAAAACATTTTATCGCCTGAAATAACCGGGGTTGAATAACTCTTTCCGATATTGGCGCGCCAGATTATATTTTTGGTTTCTGACCAGGAAATCGGAGGATTTGCGGACGGAAACCTGCCGCTGCCATCTCCGCGCCAACCCGCGCCTAAGAGCAAAAACGGAAGAAGAAACAGTGCAATAGAGTATTTGAGAAATGAACTCACGGTTGGATTATATCATATCTTTATTACATTTATCTCGCAATCGGAACCGAGGCGCATCCTGGGGCCCCAGGTACCAAAGCCGGTGGAAACATTCAGCACCATTTTGCCGACCTGATACCTGCCTGCGATGTATTTATAGGGAATCTTCACCAGCAGGTTGAAAGGGATTATCTGTCCTGCGTGCGTATGGCCTGAAAGCATCAGGGAGATTCCCTTTTCCGCGGCCTTTTCTGCTTCTACGGGCTCGTGCAGAAGAAATACTGACGGGCGGCTGTCAGACTTGTGCGAATCCAGGAACTTTCCCGGGCTTTTCTTGTCCCACGAATACCCGAGCCCTATTACGCGGATGCCCTTTACTTCAACTTCCTCTCCGTCAAGAACCTTAACTCCCCCCTTTTCCAGCGCGGGAAGGACAATTTCCAGGCCGTCTATCATTTCGTGGTTGCCTGAAACAAAGAAGGCCGGGGCGTTTAACTCTTTCAAAGGCAGAAAAGTGGTCTCGTTTATTACCTTCGTGCCGTCAACAAGGTCTCCCGTGAAGCAGATAATATCCGGCTTGAGCGAGTTCACGAGTTTGACGAGTTCCGCGAGGCATTCTCTTCCGTTTATAATTCCGTAATGCGCGTCGCTGACCTGCACAACCGTCAGGCCTTTGCCGAGCGGCACGGAAAGCTCTGTTATTTTAAGCCGTCCAGCCTTGAAGGAAGCATAAACCGCGGTTACCAGAGAACCTGCGAGAATAACCGCGTGCAGAACCTGTTTTATTCCCGGAAGCAATACGGATGCGAGGTCGGATAAAACCAGAGCGGGAAAAGCAAAGACCGAGAAACCGAGCCAGAAGGACGCGGCATAGTAGGCCCCGAGAAGCAATCTGCCTTCGTGCTTCCTTGAAAGATAGGTTGAAAGAACAAACAGGATTGCTGGGAAAGCCGAAATGGTTATAAGCAGCGGCAATTTTACAGTCACGCCCGCGGCCGAAAAGAACCTTTCAAATATATATTCGTTCACGAAAAAAAGCGCCGTTGAAAAACAGACTAAAAATATAGCGAACGCCGGAACGCTTATGATCGGAGGACTCTTTCTGCTTTCCGCCATGCGCTACTCAAACCTTAGAGCTTCTATGGGATTAAGCTGCGAGGCCCTGACTGCCGGAAAGAATCCGAAACTCACGCCTATCAGAATAGAGAAACCGACTGCCAGGGTAACCGAGACCGGGGAGATAATTACAACCCACCCGGTTACGGCGGAAACGATAAATGCTGTCCCCGCGCCCATAACTATTCCTATGAGGCCTCCAAAAGATGTCATAACAATGGATTCAATCAGAAACTGGAGCAGTATGTCCATACGCTGGGCGCCGATGGCCTTGCGGAGGCCTATTTCCTTCGTCCTTTCAGTCACCGACACCAGCATGATATTCATAATCCCGATACCGCCGACAACGAGTGAAATTGCCGCGATGAAACCGAGAAGTAAGCTCATGGTGTTGGTAGTGCTCTTGAGTGCCGCCTGCATATCAGCCATATTCCTGATGCTGAAGGAATCAAGCTTGCTTCCTGAAAGCTGGTGGCGCTTGATGATGACATTGCTTATGGCAGCGGAGACGCTGTCCATTTTGTCCATATCCGCCGCTTCTACATCAATATTGTCCACGAACTGTTTGCCGAGCAGGCGGTACATTGCGGTAGAGACGGGAATGACCACCGCGTCATCTTCGTCGCGAAAGCCCGAAGAACCCTTTACCGGAAGCACGCCAATAACCACGAAATTCACGCGGTTTATCTTCATTACGGTTCCTATCGGGTTTGCGTTTCCGTAAATATTTTTTATTACTGTCGCCCCTATTATGGCTACTTTTTCCCTTTTCTTGACTTCATCCGCGGTAAAGAACCTGCCGTAAGCGGGTTTTGCCGCGTGAATGTCCGGGTAATCAACCCCGGTTCCCTGCACGCTGGTGTTCCAGTTCTTGCCGCCGTAAACTACCTGGGCTCTGCCGTTCGCGTTCCCTGATACATGCCTGATGTCCGGAAGCTGCGCGATAGCTGCAACATCTTCCACGGTAAATCTGGTCACCGTTCCTGCCGCAAGCGCGACGCCCCTGGAATTCTGGGAGCCGGGCATTACCATCAGCAGGTTTGAACCGAGCGAGGCCAGCCGGTCGGCAATGGATTTTTGCGCGCCGGTGCCGATCGCCATCATAGCAATGACCGCGCCGACGCCTATAAGGATGCCGAGCATTGAAAGCATGGAACGCATCTTGTGCGTTATCATTGAGGTAAACGCCTGCGGGATATGATCGTGAAGGAGTTCGGAAATTATATTTGATTTCTTCTTGTGGAAAAGCGACTTGACCGTTTTTTCAACGACAGGCTGCCCCGCCGGCTGATCCTTCCTCTCGTCGCTTACGATATTGCCGTCCGAGACCCTGATAATTCTTTTAGTCTGGGCCGCGATTTCCGGCTCGTGCGTGACCATAATAACCGTCTTGCCCTCGGCGTTCAGTTTCTTTAAAATATCCATTATTTCGTCTTTGCTTTTAAGGTCGAGGTTGCCCGTTGGTTCGTCGGCGAAAATAATAAGCGGCTCGTTCACGAGCGCCCTGGCTATGGCCACCCTCTGCTGCTGCCCGCCTGACAGTTCCGAAGGGTTGTGCTTGACGCGGTCCTTCAGACCCACGCTTTCCAGTTTTTGCTCGGAACGCGCCTTAAGATCTTTGCTGCCCGCGTAAATCAGCGGGAGCGAAACATTATCCGCCGCGCTTAACCGCGGCAGCAGGTAGAACTGCTGAAAAACAAATCCCGCAACATTATTGCGCAGCACAGCGAGGCTGTCGTCTTTTAATTTTGACACGTCCTCACCGAGCAGGGTGTAGGTTCCGCTGTCGGGCCTGTCAAGGAAACCCAGGATATGAAGCAGGGTTGATTTGCCGGAGCCGGAAGGCCCCATTATGGACACGAACTCGCCCTGTTCTATCTTGAGAGACACGCTCTTTAAGGCCTGCACGTCTATGCTTCCCATGCGGTAGGTCTTACTTATGTTTTTAAGTTCTATCACCTTGACTGCCCCTGCGCTCCTGAAGCCGCCGGCTGGCTCTGACCTGCCCCCTGACCTGCCCCGCTCTGCCCGCCCTGCGCGGCCTGCCCGCCTGTG
>CAIOVX010000016.1 GCA_903861835.1 Candidatus Firestoneibacteriota bacterium
CCCGTTTAAGAACAATTACTGATTACTGATTGCTAATTGCTGATTTCCTTTTATTCCTATGATTTAAAGCAACTCCAAGCACTAATTTCGTTCTTAATAAGCAATTAGTAATCGTTTTACATGGTGGGCGCTAGAGGACTTGAACCTCTGACCCCTGCCTTGTAAGGGCAGTGCTCTAACCAGCTGAGCTAAGCGCCCTATAACCAACAGGGAAATATTATACAGAAATCCCCTGTCTTTTTCTACTTAAAAATCACTTTTCCGGTAAGATACGGGTCGCTATGCCATTCAAAATTGGCCCTCCAGGAAAAGTTCCTTCTTGCTCCAATTACGGCATTAGAGACCAGATTAAAGCCCCATACTGAGCCCTTTTTTGGCTTTTTCCCGATTGCGCTGTAAGGGATTGTTATTGAGAGTCTGTATGAGTATTTCTCCGGAACATACTCTGTCTTTACAAAAGGCGCGGGTTCGGCAAGAGAAACCCTTGAGTAGTGTTTATTGAAGTTTTCAATCTTTCTTTTCTGTACCCACCTGCCGCGCGGGGCGACATCAAAAGCCTGAATGTTCCGGCCTGAGGTTCCCGCGTCTATCATCAGGCGCATATACCACGATTCCCCATCAGTTCCTTTTATGGAATCGTAAACCCCTTCCAGTTTCTCAATATCCTCGCCGGTGTGAAGGAAATCAACTCTTAACGCTTTTCCGGTGTCAGTCAGCGTAAATGAAAGATCATCAACCTTCGCGTACTCCTGCTTGTCAAAGAACCCGTCAAAGTCCTCGTAGAAAAAATCGCAATGCCTGAAACAAATATCCTGACCGAGATGGCCTGCCATTTTTTTCACAGTTCCGTTGCTACGGTCGCAAATAAGCTCCGGAGTCTGAATACGGCCCGCTGTGTAATCAAGGTAATTTATCCAATCGCGCACATTTGAAATAAGGCTGCCGTGCTTAACAGGCGACAGCAGCTTAATGGCCTTTCCCGCAAGTTTCTTAGACTTTGAAATCTGTTTCAGCGCGAATGCAAATTTATTCCTGCTATGCGACTCATCAGGGCGCAATTTCCGTCTAATTTCGTTAAACTCCCTTCTTGATTCCACAAATGCAAGGAATGCAGCGAATGGAAAATCTCGTTCTTCAACTTTCTTTACGATCTGTTCAAACGGGGCAATGAAAACCTGAGGGTCATATTTTACGTTGTAAGTGGTTGGCAGCCGACTTACATGCTTTTGAACAAAGGGATCCTTTATATCAAGGGTCTTTTTAGTTTTGTAAAGCCATTTTATTCCCTCTCTCATATTCTTTACAAAGTCGCTTTTCGTGGCGCTGAAATAGCATTTATAAAGGTTTATGGCGGCAACTATCTCATCCGCAGCCCACATACCCATAAGGTAATTAATGTTGGCATAGTACGCTATGCTCTTGAACGCCGGATCTTTTGATTCTTTGTAGTAATTCTCAATTACCTTAAAGGAACTTACCGCCTTCTGTCTGATGAGATTGGAAATCTTGAGAGGGTTCATTTTGGATTTCTGTTTCCGTGGGTTTACATAGTCAATAATATACTGATAAACATCCGGCGCGGCTTTGTAATCTAATTTTTTATTTATCCAGCAATACCGCGCGTGAAAATCCCGTTTCGCTTCGCCGTTAAGATGGCTGACAGGGTAATACATGAACGGATCCTGTATAAAATTAAGCTTTACCGGAACCTGGAAACCTTCAGCGGCGGAGGTGTGGTGGAACTGCTGGTAAACCAGCGGGACTATGGCGCTGGTGTCCTTTATGGCCTGATAGACGGAAGGCGCGTGCTTGTCATCAAGATTGAAATGTTTCTTAAAGTATCCAAGCCATTTATTCTCGTCGAATTTCTCGCCTTTGAAGAACCTCGTAGCCGTCTCGAGGTGGAAATAATTCATAAAACCGAGTTCATTATCCTGCTTGGGCAGTGATTTCACCGCGTCTTTCAAGTGCGGCGCCATTAATTCGTAGGCAGTATGGAACCCAAGAAAGTCCGCGCCTTTCTTCTTCGCGTCTTCCAGAGTTTTGTAGATAAAAGCGGGATCGGTCCAAAGCAGGTCGTCAATATTGGTTCCGCAATTGTGGCAGGGGCCAAAACAATAACCGATGCCCGCGCTGTTGCCAAGGTACTTGCGCCATTCAACTATTCTTGAATCAGCCATCGGATATGAATAAGTATCTGATGTATCCATTACCTTATGCGAGAGGCTTGATTCTCCTTTATACGATCTTACAAGCTTAACCATTTCCTCCGGAAGCGTGAAATTCCAGAGGCGATAGGTAATGACAGGCTTCTTCTTCATCTTATTGAAGACGGGAATGACAGCGTCTCTTATGAATTCGAACGAATCAGGAGCGCTTTCAAAATTCATATAGAGCCCGGAAAGCTCAGGGAGCGCCTTGAATGTCTCGGCAAATACATACTTGCTGTATTCAATACAATCAGGATTCAGCATGCCTGCTACTCTCGAGCGAGACTCGTCATCAATTGCGAGCCCCCTTGATTTCGCAAAGTTGGCAGTCATATGGGTTACATAGTTTTGCATGTGTGTCCTGATACCGTATTCCTTCGCCATTTCCAGGAATGTATTGAACGCATCGCAGTTCTTCCTGGCTTCCGTAACGGGAATAACGCGCGCTTCCGGATACTTGTTGTAATCAAGGAAAAACTGGAACGGATGGTAGGAATCAATGTAGAACACTATGCCGTTGAAATTGTGCCTGAGGAGTTCGTGACATAAGCTTTCCCAGAAAGCCTTAGTGTAGTTGTGAATAGACCTCTCGCCTTTCTTGAAACTCGACTGGTGCTTATAATTTCTGGTAAGAAACTTGAGGTTTACAGTCTTGTCTTCGCGGACTCCTTTTTTTACCTGCTCCGAGAGCTCAAGAAGGCCGAATATTTTCGCGCGGTCATTATTGCCTGAAATGACTATTTTTGAGGAAGCGTAGCTTACGGAATAGTCGTCAAATAACGGAGATTTATCTGAATTGAACTTTTTGAAAACAACTTCCTTCCCTTCCGCAAAAATCCTGCCTTTCTTGATACATGCTCCCGGTATCTCTGAAACTGCCCATGCTATTCCTTTTATCATATTAGTCCCCTTTAAAAAGAATTTGACCGGCTCTTGAGAAAAAGCCCTCAATTTCTTGAGGGCCCTATTATTTATTTGGAGCGGGCGATGGGGTTTGAACCCACGACCTTCTCGTTGGCAACGAGACATTCTACCACTGAACTACGCCCGCTCAACAATTAAGATTTCAATATATTGGGGCGTAGAAACCGGCCGAAG
>CAIOVX010000017.1 GCA_903861835.1 Candidatus Firestoneibacteriota bacterium
AACATATATCAAGGACCAGGTGTACGGGGGGGCGCAGGACCCTCAGAGTTTTATAGAACCCGATATTAAATATTTTGAGAAATTGAACAGGATTTCCGGCGGGAACATCAAAAAGGCGCTGGTCGCTCCCGAATGGGGGGATCCGGCGCTAAAGTTTATAAAATTTCTTGTGAAAAACGGGATAAAAGCAGGCGTCGGGCACAGCGGCGCGACCTACGCTGAAATGATGAAGGCCTATGATGCTGGCGTTACTTATGCGGTTCACTTCGGGAACGGCCCGATGAGCCAGAACTTCAAGGCGGGGGGCGTGCTTGACGCGATGCTTGAGCTCTCCGATAAGATTACGATAGAACTCATCGCGGATCTCAATCATATCCATCCGAAATGGCTCTCCGCCTTCCTTAAAGCCTTCAATTTTAACGCGGTCGGTATTACAGACGCGATGTTCGTCGCGGCTTCTCCTTCGAAGGTAAAAGAGTTTCAATACGGGCCCTTTGCAGTTGAAGTGAGGAATGGCGCGGCCTGGCTAAAGGAAAAGAAGAACACCTTATGCGGCAGCTGCGTAACCATGGATATAATCTTTGAGAATCTGCTGAATGTCATAGCGAAAAATCAGCCGGGGTATATTTCCGGGAAACTCTTTGATAAGCCGGTCTCGCTTGACACCGCGGTTTTGATGGCCAGCCGGTTGGTCTCGGGAAATCCCGCGAAACTCTACGGTTTTGAAGACAGGCTCGGGGCAATTGAAGACGGAAAAGCGGCGGATTTGGTAATAGCGGAGATAAAAGAAAAGAACGGAAAAATGAATGTGGGTATTAAAAGTGTAATCGTTGGCGGGGAAATACAATAAATATCGTTTGTAACGTTCTTAACGTTTATAACGTAAAGAAGGGCCAGACAAAAGGCAAGGGTTGATGGTCAGTAACGTCATTAACTTTTAAAAGCAGCACTTCGTGCGTCTTGTTCTGTAGGGAAAATTATTTTTCATGCCAGACTACGTCTGGCATAGCAGAATAACGTTCTTAAGGTAAATCTAGAGCCCGCTGTATTGCTTTTGCCTTACGTTATGAACGTTATAAACTTTATCTTTCAGATGCCGGAGAAAACCTCACCCTTTAGGGTGAGGGTGAATCCGGCATGAATAATATTAACACACCTATAAAAAGAAACTCCGGCCTTCAGGCCGCAGAGTTTCATAAACGTTATAAACTTCTTGGTTTTGCTTAATACTCCCGCATTTTCTTCCACACCTCGAGTATTAACTTATATTTTCTTAACTCCATCCCCGTATAAACACAATTACTCGTGGAGAAGATGTAGCCCCCTCCCGGCTTGCCGTGGGTCATGCAGTACTCCGCGGAATTTATTGTTTCTTCCTCCGTTCCGGTGTCCATCAGGCCGCAGTTGACATTCCCCATCAGGGCAACCTGTTTGCCGTATTTTTCCTTGATCAATTTAATGTCAACACCGCCCTGCGGGTCAAGCGAGTGAATTGCGTCAGGGCCGCAGGCTACCAGCTGTTCAACTATCGGCATAATGTTTCCGTCGGTATGTTTTATGGTATAGCTCCCGAGAGACCTGTAGGCGTCTATCTCGTATTTAAGCTGGGGAGCCGTGAACTCGGCGAACTGGTCGGGAGAGAGGAACGGCCCGTTATTAAAACAGTAGTCGCAGGTTAAGAAAAGCCCGTCTATTTTCGCGCGCGCGTTCACTTTCTTGACAGTGTCGATGCAGCGGTCAATGACTTTTTGGTGATGATCCTTGATCTCCTGCGGCGCGTCGACCAATTTCATGGAAACTTCCATCATTGTTTCGCCGTCGGGCATCGCGAAAGTGCCGTCATATCCCTGGTGGACGAGGAAGTATTCGTCGTTGGTTTTCTTTCTGATAATGTCAACCATCCGCGCGGTTTCGTCAACATCATAGATGTCAAACCAGGGTATCATGACAGCGGAATGGTCAAACATCTTCGCAGTGTTGATCGCCATATCCGCCATGTTTACCCGGTGAAGCTGCCTTTCGGACTCCTTCATCTGATTCCACTGGTGGAACTTTCTGTGCCTGTAATGCACCTGGTTTAAGGTTTCCATTGTCAGGAAAAAACCCAGTTCAAAGTGAGGCACAAACATACCCTTGACCGGCGTTTTTCTTGAGAGCGTGTGAATCATCAGTTCTTTGTGGGTCATATTTGTCCTTTTTACGGATAAAGAGCGTAAAAAGATTATAGAAAATACGCGCCGGTTTTGCAACTGCAATTAATTTGTTTTCAGTTGCAAAAGGCCCCGGATTACTCTATAAAATAATAATAGACTTCGAGTTTGCGGAGGAGCCTGATGCATAATTTTGAATTCTACTGGCCCGTGAAAGCCATTGTAGGCAATGGGGAAGTAAAAAAGACCGGCATTGAAGCAAAAAAACTCGGCAGACGGGCTCTGCTTGTCACAGGCAGGTCTTCCGTGAGGAGTTCCGGCTTGCTGGAGAAGGTTTTGGTGTCGCTTGAGTCCGCAGGGGTTGATTTTGTGCTTTTTAACGGAGTTGAGCCGAACCCGCGCATTACAACCATAGACCAAGCGGGCTTGCTCGCAAAAAAGGAAAAATGCGATTTGGTAATAGGTCTTGGCGGTGGAAGCCCCATGGATTCTGCGAAGGCGGCTGCGCTTGCGGCTGTTTCTCCCGAGGGAGTCTCCGTCTGGGACTATATGTTCTGCTCAAAGAATTTCAGGAAAATAGATGTTGTGCCGTTGCCGGCCCTGTTGATACCGACACTTCCGGCGACCGGTTCCGAGGGCAATTCAATCTCTGTAATTACCAACTGGGAACTTCACCAGAAAGTCCACCTTATGGATAACGCGCTCTTTCCGAAAACCGCCATCATAGACCCGGAACTAACTTTGAGTTTATCCCGTGAACAGCTTGCCTATGCCGGAGTGGATGTTATCTGCCATCTTCTTGAACCTTACCTGACCACGACCGGAGATTCATATGTAAAGGATAGGATGGCGGAAGGAGTGATTTCCACGGTAATAGATATCCTGCCCAAGGCGCTGCAGAGTCCTTCCGACATTGAAGCGAGGATGAATCTCAGCTGGGCCGGAACGCTTGCCTGCTCTCCGTTCCGTTTTATGGCCTGGAACGGGAAAGGGTTCCTGCACTGGATAGAGCACTGCCTCTCCGCCTGGACGGATCTTCCGCACAGCGAGGGGCTGTCAATGCTGCTTCCCGCCTGGATGGAATATATGAGCAGGTACAAGTTTTTTAAATATCGCTTAGATATGCTTGGGAAACGTGTTTTTAACGGTTCCGCAGTTGAAGGTATGGAGCGCTGGATGAAAGAAATGAACGTGAAGACGCGGCTGGATAAATCCGCTGCTGAAAAAATACCGGTTATGTGCGATACCCTGATTGCTGTTTACGGGGGTGGGAAAGAGTTTGTTGAATTGCCGTCGGGGGAAAAGATGTTTAAAGGGGATTTTGAAGAAATATATAGAAAGGCGCTAAAATAAAAAGTTCATAACGTTCATAACGTTTGTAACGTTTGTAACGTAAACCGTTAATGGAGGGAGAATGCGGAATGTTATTGATTGGGCAAAGACGATGGACGCGGCGGTTTGTGTCTGTGATTTGAAGGGCATAGTTACTTATATGAATGATAAGGGAAAGGTGGATTACGGCAGCGACCTAACAGGCAAAGAGATTCTCGCCTGCCATCCGGAACCCGCGAAGAGTAAGTTTAAGGCCCTGCTTGAGTCCGGCAAAGAGGACATCTATTCAATAGAGAAAAACGGAATAAAGAAGGTGGTCTGCCATCTTCCGATAATGGAAAACGGAGTATGTTCCGGGTATGCGGAGATAGTAAAGCAGCTGCCGGGAACAGTGCCGCATTTTGTAAGGAAATAAGGGTTAAAAGTTTGTAACGTTCATAAGGTTTGTAACGTTTATAACGTGAAACCAAAATCAAGACCATCGAATACCCATTGAGAATTCGCCTTTTCACGGTTATAATTGACTATGGATCTTATCAGGGCAGAAATAGACATTTCCGCTTTACGGCACAATTTCCGACAGGTAAGAAAGTTGGCAGGCAGGGAAACCCTTGTCTGCGCGGTAATAAAGGATAACGCTTACGGACACGGACTTCTGCCTGTCGCAGCGGTAATGGCAGACGAAGGCGCCGATTTTCTGGCAGTTGCCGATCTGAGCGACGCGGGCACGCTTCGAAATGCCGGTTTTAAGCTTCCGCTCATTAACCTTTCCGGATTTCTCCCAACTCAGGCCGCAGATGCGGTCAATCTGAATGTTTCCCAGTCTGTTTCAAGCGCGGAGGAACTGCTCGCTCTGGACCGGGCGGCGAAAAAACAGAAAAAATGCGCGCTGGTTCATATTGAAGTTGATTGTGGTATGGGGCGGCTCGGAATACCGGCCCCGGAATTTTCGGCGCTCTTTGAAAAGGCGAAGAGCCTTAAGCATATTTTCATTGAAGGAATCTTCACGCACTTTCCCTCTGCCGATACAGATATAGCGGCGACAAAGAAACAAGCCGTCCTTTTCAGCGAAAGCGTACGGCAGTGCCCCGCCAACATTATCTATCACTCCGCGAATTCCGCCGCGCTCATCAACTGCCCGGAAACAAGAATGGATATGGTCCGTCCCGGTCTTATGCTATACGGCCTTCATCCGGCGGGAACGGAGAAGAAAATAAAACTCAAACCGGCCCTTTCTCTGAAGACTTCGGTCATAATGATTAAAAAAGCAAAGAAGGGAGATCGTGTAAGTTACAACGGGACTTACAGGGTAAAGAAAGATACTGAGCTGGCAGCGCTCCCCATAGGTTATGGGGATGGTTTCAGCAGGTTGCTTTCAAACTCGGGAGAGGTTATAATAAAAGGAAAGAGGTATCCTGTGGCTGGAAGGGTCTGCATGGACCTCACGCTGCTGGATCTCGGCACAAATTCCCGGGTCAGGCCGGGGGATGAGGCAACTCTTATAGGAAAGAACGGAAGGGAAAGCATAACTGCCTCCGAAATCGCCTCAAAGTATAAAACCATACCGTACGAAGTTGTTTGCGGTATCAATAATGGGATCAAGCGGATCTATTTCTGAAAAATGATTACGCGGATTACGAAATGCGATTACTCAGATTAAATCAAGCCCTAATCTGCGTAATCTGTTTTTGAAATCCGTGTAATCAAGAATGTTCATTCGGAGGAAGATGATACATCAGACTGCAATTATACACAAGAACGCGAAGGTCGGGCCAAATGTGGAAATAGGGCCCTACTGCGTTATAGGGGAGCATGTTTCGCTCGGAGAGGGAACAAAACTGCACCCCCATGTTGTCATAGACGGGTATACCGCAGTCGGCAAGAATAATGAGTTTTTCCCGGGCTGTGTTGTCGGTTTTCAGGGGCAGGACCTTAAGTTTAAGGGCGAGGTCTCATATCTTGAAATAGGCAACGGAGGCATCTTCCGCGAATTTGTCACAATCCATAGGGCTACCGGCGAAGGCAATAAGACCATTATCGGCAATAAGGTTTTCTTTATGGCGAACGCGCATGTGGGGCACAACTCGGTGATAGGGGATCAGGTCACGCTGGTCAACGGAGCGGGGGTGGGCGGGCACGTAACCATAGAGGAAAAAGCTTTTGTCAGCGCGTATGTGCCCATACACCAGTTCAGCAGGATAGGGATGTATGCGATGGTCGGCTTGGGTTCTCACATAGACAAGGACGTTCCTCCGTATATGCTCGGCGCAGGACACCCGTTCGAGGTGCAGTATTTCAACAAGGTCGGTCTTGCAAGGGCCGGAATAAAAGAAGACGGCTTTGCTGAGATAAAGGATATTTTTAAGATCACTTTTCGGTCCGGGCTCAACACGGAACAGGCTGTTGAACGTATCAGAAATGAGATACCGAACGGAAAATTCGCCCCGCATTTCCTTGCGTTCATAAAAAGTTCAAAGAGGGGCATTTACAAAGGAAGGGACAAGTAATGATTGGACTGATTGCCGGAGGCGGAAAGCTTCCTGTCATATTCGCTGAAAAGGCCGCCGCCAAAGGCGAAGAACTTGTAATTGTAGGCATCAACGGGCTGGCCGATCCGGTGCTGAAAAAATTTACCTCACAATATTTTGAAGGTAATATCTTCCGGCTCGGTAAGATTATCCGTACCTTTAAGCGCGCCGGCGTGAAGAAAGCCGCGATGCTCGGCAGGCTGGAGAAAGTAGACTTCTTTACCTCCTTTAGGCCGGATTTCAAGACGCTCAGGCTCGTGCTGTCAGCCCGCGATTGGCGCGACACTTCGCTGCTTAAAGCCATGATCGGCGGCTTTAAGCGTGAAGGCATAAAAATAATACCGATTAACTCCTTCCTCCGCGAGCTTATCGCCGAAAAAGGCGTCTATACAAAAAGAGTCCCTTCCGCTTCGGAAATGGCTGATATTAAGTTCGGTTTTCCTATTGCCAGAAAAGTAACGGATCTTGACATCGGGCAGACCGTGGTGGTTAAAAATAAATGCGTGCTCGCCGTGGAAGCGGTTGAGCGGACAAATGCGGCGCTGCTTCGCGGCGGAAAACTCGGCGGGAAAAACTCCGTAGCCATAAAGACCGCGCGCACGCGGCAGGATATGCGGATGGATGTTCCCGGAATAGGCGTGGAGACTATCAGGACAATGATTAGCGCAAAGATAACCTGTCTGGCAATAGAGGCCGGCAAGATGCTCATCGTGGATCTTCCTGCGACCGTAAAATTAGCCGAGCAGCACGGTATTTCCATAATCGCCATATGAAAAAATATCTCCTCGCCATCCTATTATTGCCTTTGCTAAGCTTTTGCCAGGAAACAGATATTGTGTCATATCACAACTGGCTAAAATACAGAGAACTGCCTTTCATCTCCTATCCGGTGGCGACAACCAATTCGTCAACCGCTCTTTTGGCCGGCTCGCAAAATTGGGGCTATTCGGTCTTTTCGGCGCTGGACGGGGCTGTCAAAATCGATCCTCTGCTTGCTATAAGATACAGAACCCCTTCGAGAGAAGAGCTTAACCCCGTTGATATTTCAAGCGGCAGCGGTTTCTTCTGGCAAACCTTCGGTTTTGATTCCGATTATAAGGTTTTCCCGGGGCGGCGCATAAAGATGATTTCCACGCAGGCTGGAGATGATTTATACGCGGCGAAAATCAAGCTTGTCAACGATACCGCGGAAGTCTGGCCGTTGGAACTGGTTTTTTATATGCAGTGCGAATCCTTCACCTCCGAAGAGGATAAGACAAACAGGTATTTCATTTCAGTAAACAGGGGCGGAGCCGTAAAATTCGCGGTTGACAAAAGTCTTATCTCCGGCTGGAACTCCGCCCGCGAAGAGGATTGCCAGCGGCTGCGGTTGAGGCTTAACCTTCCTCCGGCAAAAGAGGAGAACTCCTGCTTTATGACAGCCGCCGCTGGGGCGGGCGTGGAAGGTTTGCAGGAAAAACTTTCAGCCGTTCTTGAAAAGGGTACCGAAGGTCTTGCTTTTGCGAATCGCACTTATTTCAACAAACTGCTGATGAAACTCCCAAAGGTTATGAATACTTCCATAGACACGCGGGAGTATTACCAGGGCGCCTTCCTCACCCTTACTTCCGTAAATAAAGAGGAGGAACTGGTTAAGTACAATCTCCGTTTTTACGACGAGCCGAAGATAAAGGATTTTGTGCCGTCGCACCCCTGGCTTGCCTGGCGGCTCTTTGAAGCCTACGGGGATCTCAAGGCGCTCCAGACTTTCTACGAAAGGGCCGCCTCCGGAGAGCTCAAGGAGCCGGAGACTCCGGCGGAATATTACGACCATAAATGCCTTGCATGGATGGCAGGAGTGCTTGGCAGGGACAAACCCGCGGTCAAAGGAAAGCCGGTAAAATATGACAGTCTGACGGACGAGGAGAAACTGCTTTACATCCTTCTCGAAAAATACACAAAAGCCGAAGCTGAAAAAGCCGTGGAGCCGCTCTTATTCAAACAATCCTTCAAGTATCCGGAAATATTCTTCTGTATTGACACACTGCTTCGCTACGGCGAGCGGGATCTGGCGGGAAAACTCGGAATGGCCGTGAAGCCTTACAACCAGCGCTTGAACGACAGAACCTTCCCCGAGATTGCGTGTTCCAATGAACTTTTCCTGAAGACCTGCGGTCTTGATTTTTCCCGCGGGAACCTTGTGATACAGCCCTTTGAACTCTATCACGAGCTCTGGAAACGGAATATTTCAGGCTTAAAGTATAAGGGAAACATTATCAATTTTACCTACAGGGGCTCGGGTAAGCTCATAGAAAAAGTGCTGGTCAATAATGATAATTATTCGTCCAGGTATTTTACGCTGCCGGAAGGGCTTGACCAGCCGGTCATAAACATTGAGGTGGTACTCTCTGACAGGCCCGTGCCTCCTATGCTATACTCAGTAAGGACAAATAATGCTTATAGTATAAGAAGGTGCGGCTACGACGAGAAGGCGGGAATATTTAATATTGATATGGATAAAGTGCCGGATGAAAGCTTCAACTGCACTTTTACGGTAAGATCAAACGGAAAGAAGGTAAATAATGTTACGGTAAATTGGAAAGATATAAGCAAGTACAGCGGGATTAAAGCGATAATAAAATAACATCTAAGCACCAAATCACAAGCACCAAGCACCAAAAGTGCAAGCACCAAATAAACACAAAAAAGTAAAAAAACAAAGTGTTTCAAAAGTTATTTTATGATTTGATTTTTATTTTTTTATTTGGAATTTGGTGCTTGGAATTTGAGATTTGGTCTTAAGTGATTTGTTGCTTGGAATTTGTGATTTAGCTTATGTGATTTCCTTTTAATTCCTTGATAACCCGTTATTCCTCGGATATAATCAAATAATGAGACTAAAACTCCTTACTTTAATTGCTTTTACAGCAATATTTGCGTTCCTGCTGACAGGTTGTTCCATAAAGAGCATTGCCTTAAACAGCGTCGGTGACGCCCTGTCAGGCCAGGGTACGGTATTTACGGGGGATAATGACCCCGAACTCATAAAAGACGCTCTGCCTTTCGCGTTGAAACTTTACGAATCCGTGCTTGACGGAGTTCCGGACCATAAACCGCTTACGCTTGCTACCGCGAAGGCATTCTGCATGTATGCCTATGCTTTTGTCCAGATAGATGCGGAAACCATGAGCGCGGACAATTATGAAAGGGCGTTGGAACTAAAAAAAAGAGCAAAGAACCTGTATCTTCGCGCCAGGGATTACGCGCTCAAGGGGCTTGAACTGAATCACAACGGTTTTAACGAAGCGCTCAAAAAAGATGTTAAATCCGCGCTGGCAATGACCGACAAGAATGATCTTGAACTTCTCTACTGGTGCGGCGCGGCTCAGGTCGCGGCCCTGACGGCCGACAAGAACGATGTCTCGCTTATGGTGGAGATGCAAAGAGGCGCCGCCATGGTCGCGCGCGTGCTGGAGCTGGATGAAACTTTTGATTCGGGAGCGGCGCACGATTTCTTTATCTCTTATGACGGCGGCAGGTCGCCGGCCATGGGAGGAAGCGAGCAGAGGGCAAGGGAACATTTTGCCAAAGCAGTGGAACTTTCCGGCGGGAAAAAGTCCGGTCCCTATGTTTCTCTTGCGACCAGCGTCTCCGTGTCCAATCAGAATGCCGAAGAGTGGAAGGAACTTTTGAACAAAGCAATTGCCATAGATGTAGATAAAGACCCGGGGAACCGGCTTGCCAATATAATCTACCAGAAGCGGGCCAAGTGGCTGCTCGCGCACACGAGCGACTACTTCATAAACGAACCGGAATAAGAGCAAACACTCCCGCCAAAGGCGGGTCCGCCTCCGGCGGAAAATACTAAACAAAGCAAAAAGCAAAACGGAGAAATTATGAAAAAAATTCTTATTCTGTTGTCGGCGGCATTTCTTGTTTCGGGCGCGCTTTCCGCGAAAGTGGCGGTCAAGCTTGCTACTCTCGCGCCGGAAGGTTCGGCCTGGTATGACACCATTAAGAATATGGGCGATGAGTGGAAGAAAGCTACGAACGGTGAGGTCACAATAAAAATTTATCCCGGAGGCGTTGCGGGAGACGAAACTGACGTGGTCCGTAAGATGAGGGTCGGACAGCTTCAGGCGGCCGCGATTACCAGTGTCGGGATAGGCGACATAATTCCCGAGATACAAGCCCTGCAGATGCCTATGATGATACAGTCTTATGAAGAGCTTGATTACATCATGGATAAAATTAAACCCAAGATTGAAGCTCGCCTGGAAGAGAAGGGGTTTAAGGTGCTTAACTGGGGAGATGTCGGCTGGGTTAAGTTTTTCGCGCAAAAACCCGTGAAAGTTCCGGAAGATCTTAAAGGACAGTCTATGTTTGTCTGGGGCGGAGATACCAATGTGGTTGCGGCGTGGAAGGATGCCGGGTTCAAGGTTGTGCCGCTTGCTCCGACCGATATTATGACGTCGCTTCAGACCAAGATGATAAACGCTTTTTCCACAACCCCGCTTGCAGCGGCTTCTTTCCAGTGGTTCGGGCTCGCGAAGAATATGACGGACATTAAATGGGCCTGCCTGATAGGCGGCACGCTTATAGAGAAAAAAACCTGGGAAAAAATACCGGCTGATAAAAGGGATGAGCTGGACAAGATAGCGAAAAAGAGCGGTCAAAAGCAGAAGAAGGAAATAAGGGAACTGGAAACCAAAGCAACGGATGTAATGGTGAAGAACGGTCTGAATATAGTAAAGCTTACCGCAGAAGACAACAGGGTCTGGACGGAGAAGGCAAAGGGTGCTTACCCGAGGCTTTTGAACACCCCTGATCTCAAGGCGCTATATGAGGAAGTGAACGGCTGGCACGAAGAGTTCATGAAAGGCAAAAAATAATGCATACGCTTATCGGAAGATTTGAAAAGTATTTTCATCATCTTGAGAATGGCCTTGCAGCTCTTTTTATCTTTGTAATGGCCCTGATACCCACTTACGAGGTTGTGGTCAGGAATATCATAGATAAGTTCTTTCACGGCGCCATATCTACCGGACTTCAGGGCTCCATTATATATGTGCAGCATCTTACGCTCTGGGTGGGTTTCATCGGAGCGATCATAGCCGCGAGGGATGACAGGCACCTTACGCTGGCTCCTACCATAGAAATGCTCCCAGAGAAGCTGCGGCACCCGGCAACCCTTTTTAAGAATTCAGTGACCGTGGCTGTCTGCGCGGCCCTTTTTGTCGCCAGCTTCCAGATGGTAAAGACCGAAATGTCTTCCGGACTCCTGCTTGCGAATTTTATTCCTTACTGGCTCATTCAGAGCATAATCCCCATAGCTTTCGGAATAATGACGCTCAGGTTTTCCTTCGGCATCAATAAAACTCTTGCCGACAAGCTTATCACGCTCTCCGGGGTCGCGGTTGTGGCTGCCCTCGGACTATTTCCGGATTCCGCGGCTTCTTTTATTGTTATTCCCGGGGCAGTTATTCTTATCGGCGCGGTGGCGCTCGGGGCCCCTATTTTTACGGTGCTCGGCGGGCTTGGCCTGCTCCTTTTCTTCGGTGAGAGCACTCCCATAGCGTCTGTGCCGGCGGAAACCTACCGCATAGTTTCTAATTCGGTGCTTCCGACAATACCGCTCTTTACGCTTGCCGGCTATATTCTTGCCGAGGGCGGGGCGAGCAAAAGGATGGTCCGGCTCTTTAACGCCTGGTTCGGCTGGATGCCCGGCGGGCTGGCCATTGCCGCCATTATGGTCTGCACCTTCTTTACAACTTTTACGGGCGCTTCCGGCGTGACAATCCTCGCGATGGGAGGCCTGCTCTATCCGGTGTTAGTTAATGCCGGCTACAGCAAGAAATTTGCCATAGGTCTATTAACCGCGACCGGCTCGCTTGGTCTGCTTTTCCCCCCGAGTCTTCCGGTAATACTTTTCGGCGTGCAGTCCGGAACGAGCATACTGGATCTCTTTAAAGCAGGTATTCTGCCGGGAGTTATCCTCGTTCTTTTTGTCGTGGGCTTTGCTGTCTATGAGGGCTCGAAGAACAAAGTCAAAAATATTCCTTTCAGCCTGAAGGAAGCGCTTGCTTCCCTCTGGGAAACTAAATGGGAAGCGCTGATACCTGTGCTGGTACTCTATCTCCTTTTCGGCGGGGTCGCGACGGTTGTTGAAGCCGCGGCCATCACCGCTATTTACGCCTTCATAGTTGAAGTTTTCGTCTACAGGGATATCCGCATTTTTAAAGATATGCCCAAAGTGCTTCTGAAGTGCACAATACTCGTCGGCGGGGTGCTGACTATTCTTGGCGTGGCGATGGGTTTCACAAACTACATAATAGACGCCGAAATACCGATGAAACTGGCGGACTGGACTTTTGCCCATGTCCACTCGCCGCTGCTCTTCCTTTTAATACTTAACCTGGTGCTGCTGGTTGTCGGCTGCCTGATGGATATCTTCTCTGCCATCGTCGTAGTCGTTCCGCTGCTTTTGCCGATTGCGGCAAAGTTCGGCGTAAGCAATGTGCACCTGGGAATAATATTTATCGCCAATCTGGAACTCGGCTATCTTACCCCGCCGGTGGGAATGAACCTGTTTCTTTCGGCCTACAGATTCGACCAGACGGTAGGAGAGGTTACGAAGAGTTCCTATAAATTCCTTCTGTTGATGCTGGCGGCCGTGCTGCTTATCACTTACGCGCCGTTTTTGACGGAAGGGATGGTGAAGCTGCTCAAGTAGCTTATGCTTCTGACCGGGGCAGGGGAGTATTCGTTTTTTTAGGGGAGAAGCAAACCGCGATTTTGGGGGAGGAAGTATGGGTCTTGAGGAGCTTAAGGGAAGCGGAAGCATACTTGTTATGGACGACGAGGAACAGCTCCGCAATTTGCTGAAACTGATTCTTGAGGAACTTGGTTACAGGCCTTCTTTCTCGGCTAACGGGGCTGAATGCATCGCGCAATACACCTCTGCGATCAGCCGTGGTGAAAAATACGACCTAGTGCTGATGGATCTTGCTATAGCCGGGGGAATGGGCGGAAAAGAAACCATGGCGGAGCTTCTGAAACTCGATCCAAAGGTGCAAGCTGTGGTTTCCAGCGGCAATTCTCTTGATCCGGTTATGATGGATTGCAAAAACTTCGGATTTTCCGGCACGCTCAGCAAGCCGTATATGTTAAAGGAGTTGGCAGCGGAATTAAAAAGGTTAATCCCCTCGAAATGACAAAAGAGGAATTCAGAAAGGAGGCCGAAGCCGCATTTTCCGGCCTGCCGGAAGAATTCAGAAAGACTATCTCCAACCTTGAAATAGTGCTTGATGATTCAACGGCAAAAAAAGGCGAAGCCCTTCTTCTCGGTCTTTACAGCGGTGTTCCGGTTAGCGAGAGGGACATCTACTACGCCGGAGCCCTGCCGGACAAGATTACTCTTTTTAGAAAAAACATTGAAAGGGCCTGTAAGAACGATAAAGAAGTAAAGAGAGAGATCCAAAAAACTCTCATTCACGAAATAGCCCACCATTTCGGCATGGATGAGAGAACAGTCAGGAAGGCGGGATTCTGATGGAATTTAGGGCCGGAAAATACAGTAAAGAATTTGAGTATTCCTACGCCTCCGGGTTTTTCCCTGTGTTTGAACTGTTGAAACACCGCCCCGAATGCGTCTTAAAGGTTGTTTTTTCCTCCAAAGCAAAGACAAGCGAAGGAGCCGAGAAGCTCCGTCGGCTCTGCCTTGAAAAACAGATTCCCTCGTCAGTGGACGATAAACTGCTTGTCCGTATCTCTCCGAAAGAAAATGTTTTTGCCGCCGGAATGTTCAGGAAATATTATTCGCCAATACAAAAAAGCGGAGCGCAGCTTGTGCTCAATTGCCCTGAAAATGCTGGGAATCTAGGGACTATTATTAGGACAATGATAGGCTTCAACGCGTGCGACATTGCTTTGATAAGGCCGGCAGTGGATATCTTCGACCCTGCCTGCGTGCGGGCATCAATGGGCGGGCTCTTCCAGGCAAATTTCTCCTATTTTGACAGTTTTGAGGATTACCTCAAGGAGCACCCCAAAAGGAATGTCTATCTTTTTATGACCTCCGGCGAAAAAAGCGTCCGTCAAGCGGAGTTTCAGCGGCCGGTCTCGCTTGTTTTCGGCAGCGAGTCTTCAGGCCTCCCGGAAGACTTCAAAAAATACGGCAAAAGCGTCTTTATTCCGCAGAGCAACAACATAGATTCTTTGAATGTTTCGGTGGCTGCCGGGATAGGGCTTTACGAAGCGGGGAAACACGCCTGAGGTTTATGCTTTTTTGGGGTGAAGGAATACAATTGACAGTTGTTTAATATTGTGTAGAATGAGATAAGAGACAGATTCAAGGAGGAAGTATGAAAAAAGTATTGTTTTCGTTGTTTGCGGTAATGCTTGCCTGCGGAGTTTCCCTGGCCGCTGACAAGGCAGATGCCAAGAAAGACGATGCAAAAGGCGACAAATCAAAGAAGATTGT
>CAIOVX010000018.1 GCA_903861835.1 Candidatus Firestoneibacteriota bacterium
CCGATATCTTTATCCGGTTGTTCTCCCTGACTGCCAAGAGACTGCTCTTGTTCTTTTCATCGATAAAATTCCACTCAACAACGCCTTTGCCCTTTACCAGCTTGACGCGGTTGACTATTTTTAAAAGGTCATCCGAAGCGGTGATAATCCTCGTATCCTTGTCGTCGTTTAGCTGCACGGTCAGGATAAAATCTTTTCCTTTTACGCTCTGGTTGTATTTGTATTCCGCCGCGGAAACCGCGGAGCAAAACAGGCACGCCAGCAAAACACACAGTATTTTATTCATGGGGCCCGGCCTCACCTCATCTTCCATGTCATTCTTATGACTTTGCCGCCTTTGAAATGGAACTCCTTGTACCAGTCGGAATGCCTGCCGCCGATGCTGACCGTGCATTCAACCTTAAGGATGCCGTTCCCGCCTTCCACGCCGTTATTCTTTACATCCATGGAAACCGTGTCTTCTCCGTACGCAGTCTTGAGATACGCAATTGCTTTTTCTTTCAATTCCTTCTCATTATCCGCCATAACGCCAATCCTCCGCTTTAATGTTCGGACCCGTGTTCAAGCCCTTCGAGGTAACCTGCCGCAAACTCCACGAATTTCGGACAGATTTTTGTATGCACCTCTTTCATTTTTGCTTCTTCAAAACCTTCCTTCGTGCTCATATTGCAGCCAAGCAGGCCCGTACAGGAAACTTCGCCGTACTTATTCCTGAAGCTCAAAATGAACTCCCTTACTTTAGCATAGCAAAGTTCCTTTTTTTCCTTATCGGAAGCTTTCTCCGCTCCGTATTTAAGCCCAAGCGCCATCACGGCGCCTGACACCGCTCCGCACATATTGTCGGAACGCCCTACACCGCCTCCGAACCCGCAGGCAATAAGTAACGCTTGTTTTTCACCTATTCCGTGCCGGTCGCAGAACGGGACAAGCACCGCCTGGGCACAGTTGAAACCTGAAGCAAACAACTCTTTTGCTTTTTCTGTTTTTATCATATTAGCCCCCTGAAAGTGTCATTTTACAGACAAAACCCCCTAAATGCAAACAGAATTGGCCCCCAAAAAAAAGGCGGCAAGCCGAAGCCTGCCGCCTGAAAACACATTGTAGCCGCTTTACTTTTCTTTTATCCCCAATTTTTCTTTGAGTTTCTCAAGCGCGTCATACACCACCGGTATCAGGAAAAGCGTGAGCAGCGTGGAAGTAATAAGCCCTCCCACTACCGCGCGGCCGAGCGGTATCTGAAGATCCAGTCCCTCTTCCCACCCGAGCGCTATGGGGAAGAGCGCGACCATGGTCGCGATGGCGGTAATCAGAATCGGGCGCAGCCTCGTTTCCGCGGCTTCTACTATGGCTTTCTTCCGGTCCTTCTCCGTTTCCTGTTTGATAAGGATAAAGTCTATCAGCACTATCGCATTCGTGGCCACGATGCCAACAAGCATTATTAGCCCTATGAACGCTGTAACACCAAGGGAGGTGTTCGTGACGATGAGGGCAAGGAACGCCCCGGTGAACGCGAACGGCACCGACAGCAAAATGGTCAGCGGGTGCAGGAAAGACTCGTAAAGCGAAGCGAGTATCATATATATGAGGAGCAGCGAAAGGAGCATGACCAGCCCGAGTTGGAGGAAGGTATCGTCCCTGTCTTTCACCTGCCCGCCGAACTCAAAGAAATATCCGTCCGGAAGTTTTGTGGCTGCCATTATGGACCGCGCGGCCCCCGCAACATCGGAAAGCTTTGCCCTGGGATCAAGATCCGCCGAAACATTGACCAGCCTTTTGGCGTTCTCGCGTTCAATCTTTGCCGGGCCTTCTATGAATTTTATCTGTGCCACATCTTTTAACGGGAAAACAAAACCTATCGGCGAAGAGACCGGTATTTCCAGCAGGTCTTTAAGGTTCTTTCTGTATTTTTCAGAGAGCCGGACCCTTACATTGGATTCCTCACCGGCTTCCCTGTAGACGGACGCAACCTGCCCGTCCACCGCGGCATTGAGTTCCGCGTTGACCTGTCCGGTTGTAAGGCCGTACCTTGAAATCTTATCTCGGTCATAGGCAATATTGAACTCCGGCAGCCCCTCGTCAAGGCTGGAGGCGGGAGCTGATACGCCGTTTATCGCGGCGAGTTTAAGCTTGAGGTCGGAACCGAGACGACGTAACAGGTCAAGGTCATCCCCGAAGATCTTAATCTCTATCGCCCTGCCGGAACCGAAGTTCGCCGAACCGGCCGAAGCTATCCGGATATCCGCGCCTTTGTTTTCCGCAGCAAGTTGTTTTGCCACGTCATATAGTTTCTTTTCCTGGTTGTAAGCTTCCCTTTTCAGGCCTATCATCAGTTGGGCTTCGCCCGGGCCCGTGTTTCCGCCTCCGGCCGCCATTCTGGCGACCTGGCTGCTTGTCCCGATATTTGAAGAAAGCCTTTCTATTCCCGGCACTTCCGACATAAACCTGCTTTCCACCCTTTTTACAAGCTCTTCCGTTGATTCCAGGGTGGCGCCCTTCTGCTGTTTTATTGCTACCTGATAACTTCCCGCGATAAATTTTGGCAGGAAGTCTGTTTTTATGAAGACCCCTCCGAGTATAACGGTGAAAATAACGATTGCCAACACTATCAACCCAAATTTGCCCTTGTTATCCAGCGTCCAGATAAGCCAACTTCCATACGTCTTTTTCAGTTTTTCAAACGCGCTATTCTTGCTGGCGTCATATTTGTCCATACCTTTCGCAAAAAGCTTTGAGGCTATCATGGGAACTATGGTGAAAGCGACAACCAGAGAGCCGAGCATAGCGAAAAAGACCGTGAGAGCGAACTGTTTGAAGAGCTGCACCGCGAGTCCCTGCGCGAATACTATCGGCAGAAGCACTATGACGGTGACTATGGTGGAAGATACCACGGGAATCGCGACCTCGTTGGTCCCAAGCACTGCCGCGCTGCTTGAATCTTCCCCAAGCTGCTTTCTCCGGAAGATATTTTCCATCACTACAACGGAGTCGTCAACCAGGCGTCCGAGAGCAATGACCAGCCCGCCGAGCGTCATTATGTTTATTGTGGAACCCGCGAAATACATAGAAGTAAACGCGAGGAAGAGCGAGATTGGAATAGCTATCGTGATTACCAGCGTCGGGCGGATCCTTCCGAGAAACGCGAAAATGATAAGCGCCGCGAAAAACGCGCCGTAAAGGGCGCTTCTGGCAAGCGCGCCGATGGAATCAGTGACTATCTGCGCGGTATTGAACATTATTTTTATTTCCATGCCTTCAGGCAGTTCCTTCTGTACGGCCTTAATGGTTTTCTGCACATTTCTTTCCACGTCCACAGTGTTCGCGTCGTTTTCTTTGGTTACGATGACGCTGATGCCGGGAGAGCCGTCGCTTCTCGCCTTGCCGACTTCATCCTCATAATCATCTTTTATTTTCGCGACATCTTTAAGGTAGACCGGGACGCCGTTCTTGCTTCCCACAATTATTTTACCGATGCTCTCCGGATTCTGGAACTCTCCGATGGCGCGGACAAGAAATTCCTTCTGCGCCGAATCAGCCACCGACCCGGCCGAGACATTGAGGTTTTCCATGCGTATCTTCGCGGCTATCTGGCTCAGCGAAATGGTGTACGCAAGCAGTTTTCCCCTGTCGCAGTCTATCCTTATTTCTCTTTCCCTTCCTCCCATTGTATAGACGGTCGCCACGCCGGGAGTTTTCTCAAGTTTCGGCTGAAAAACATCTTTGCCGAATTTATACATCTGCTGCGTGTCGGGCTGTACCGCGGCGCCCTGCTTCGGACGGACGGCCATGACCACAACCGGTATTCCGGAAGTGTCGAGTTTGAAGACTATCGGGTCCTTGGAGCCGGTGGGCAGGTAATTCTTAACCTGTCCCACGCGGTCCCTTATCTGGGCCGACGCGTTGTCCAGGTCGGTGCCGTAATTGAATTCGGCGCTGATTATGGAATAGCTTTCAATGGATTGCGATTTGGCGTTCTTGATGCCCGGAACGCTCCTAACCGCGGTCTCCAATATTTTTGTCACCGATTTTTCCACTTCTTCCGGCGCTACACCGTCATATTCGGTTATAACCATTAGATTTGGAAAGGTAAAGGTGGGGAAAAGCTCTATCTTGAGGAATAGCAGGCTCATCAAACCCAGCACTACAAACATCAGCATAAGCATGATGCTGGTGATGGGCCTTTTAACGGAAAATTCTGAGATAGTCATTTATTACCTCTCTTTTGTCGGTATCTTCAGCTCTTCGGCGCTCCGGAATCTTTCACCCTCAAGCCGTTCTGCAGCACATTGAAATCGCTGGCCGCTATTTTTTCGCCGGCCGTCACCCCGCTCGTAATCTGCACATCCCTGCCGTCGTCAAAACCGGTAACTACTGCCCTCTTTTCGGCAATTCCGTTCTTAATCGCGAACACAAAAACCTCTCCGGTCTTCATGATTACCGAGTCCCTCGGAATAATAACCCCCAGGGCCTTTCCGACAACAAGCGACACATCCGACGAAAGCCCCGCTTTTATCCTGCCTGCTTTGTTGTCCAGAAGTATCTCAACTTTACTCGTGTGGCTCATTGAGTCGGCGGAAGGGCTGATTGTGGAAACCTTCCCGCGGAAAATCTCGCCGGGGAAAGCGTCAAGGCCTATCTCGGCGTCCTGCCCAATTTTAACCCTTCCGATATCTTCCTCTACAACATTGACAACTATCTTGAGTTTTGAAATGTCCCCGACAGCTACTATCGGCGTTGCCATTGCCGCTCCCGCGGAACCCGGCGTGACGGTGGTGCCTACATCAAGATATTTCTTGATGACTATTCCCTTTGCGGGGCTCTTCACCGGAGCCGCGGTAAAATCAAACCCCGGCTCGTCTCTGTCTATATAGGCGATAACATCGTCAACTTTAACGCGAGAGCCTTCTTCCACGGCAAATTTTGCTATCTTTCCGGGCGCCTTGGAGAAGACATTAACCATTTCATAGGGAACAACAGAACCCGAAAGGTGAATCTTGTCCGAGATCTCTCCCTGCCTGGCCTCGGCCGTAAAGACCGGTATTCCCTGGACCTGCACGGCCTGGGCCTCTTCTGCCTTCTTGCCGCAGCCTGTTGCCAGCGCAATGACCGCCA
>CAIOVX010000019.1 GCA_903861835.1 Candidatus Firestoneibacteriota bacterium
TATCAATTCGTTTGATATTCCCGTCAGGCAGTCCTTTGTGGTCCAGATGGTGGAGGATAAGAAGGATCTGGGCAACGCCATCGCGCTCAACTCTTCCATGGTGAACGGAGCCCGCCTGATAGGCCCGACTATTGCCGGGCTTTTAATAGCCGCCGTCGGGGAATTTTGGTGCTTTTCCCTAAATGCGCTGAGTTTCATCGCGGTCATTGCCGGCTTACTTATGATGCGCCTCAAGCCGCTTCCGGTAAAACCCAAGCCGGGCAGCCATTTCAAGACGCTAAAGGAGGGGTTTAAGTACGCCTCCCGTCATCCGCAGATAAGTTCACTGCTTCTCCTGCTTGCTTTTGTGAACCTGCTTGGCATGCCTTACCAGACTCTGCTCCCCGGATTTTCCGACAAGGTGTTTCAGGGAACTTCAGAGCTGTTCGGAATCAGCATTGCTTCGGTAAAATACGGCCTGCTTATGGGTTCGGCCGGGCTCGGCGCATTGCTTGGGGCGCTGTATCTCGCAGGCAGGAAGAAGCAGGAAGGCCTGGCAAAAGTTATTGTTATCAGTACTTTTATTTTTGGCGCGGGACTCATACTCTTTTCTCTTACAAGGACTCTTCTTTTGGCCCTGCCGATGCTCGTGGTCTGCGGTTTCGGCATGATGGTGCTGATGGCCGGAACAAATACTCTGCTCCAGCAGGTTGTGGAAGAGGATAAACGGGGAAGGGTAATGAGTTTCTATACTATGGCCTTTATGGGCATGCAGCCGTTCGGCAGCCTGCTCTCCGGCTGGCTTGCAAAGATGTACGGCGGCCCTGCTTCTGTGCTAATCGGAGGCATAGCAAGCATCTTTGCAGCGCTTTATTTCGGCAGGAGACTCCTGAGGAGCAGTGAAACAAAGTTCTGACGCTACGCTACCGCCGGTTCTTTCCGAATTATTGTTTCACGTCGCAGGCTGTTAATGATATAATTTAAGAATGATAGACGAGCGCTACAAAAAAAACCTGATTTTCTACCTTTCCCTGATAGGTTTCTTCGGCATATTCACGACAACAATGGCAAAAAATCCCGTGCTTCCTCTTTTTATCAAAGGCATGGGAGGGACTCCGGATATAATAGGAATAATCTCCGCCATCTCGCCGCTTGCCGGAATACTATTTTCTTTCCCGATAGGCGTAATGTCAGACCGTATCGGCCGCAGGAAAATACTTTTAATCTCCGGAAGCGTCTTCCTGTTTGCCCCGCTGATGTATGTGTTTGTCTCTAACGCCTGGTATCTTATTCCCATCCGGTTTTTTCACGGCCTGGCAACCGCGATTCTCGGCCCGGTGGCTTCCGCTGCCATTGCAGAGGCCTATGATAAGAACAAGGGAGAGAAGCTTGGTGCCTATTCCTCCGCTACCTTGATTGGGCGCACTCTCGCGCCGATAGCCGGCGGCGCCATTATCTCGTTCTTTCTTTATAAGGGAGGGCTTTTCCCGTATAAAGCGGTCTATGTGACGGCCTTCATAGCTTCAATACCGGCATTTCTCTTCTGTCTCTTCATAAAAGACGCCGAAGCTAAGATTGAAAAGCGGAAGCCCACGCGCGAAGAGTTCCGCGACAGCATAAAATATTTTTTCGGAGACGCCCGCTTAGTATCCACCGCGCTTGTTGATATGGCAACCTATTTCGCATTCGGAACTTTTGAGACCTACCTTCCAATTTATCTCACTGATAATAGATTTACTCCCGGTCAGATCGGGCTTATTTTTTCCCTGCAGATACTGTCAATCGCCCTCACCAAGCCGCTCTTCGGGAAACTCGCGGATAAGATTGACAAGCGGTTCCAGATTGCCATTGGGCTAATTGTGCTTGGTTCTTCAATGCTGGCATTGACTTTTTTTGTTTCGCCCGCGCTTGTTATTTCGGTTTCCCTGCTCTTTGGACTCGGGATGTCTTTCTCGACAGTAGCGACGAGCGCGTATACAGGCGATATCGCGGACAAGACAAAACTCGGGGCCTCAATGGGCGCGCTCTCGTCGGTTATGGATGTCGGTCATTCCACGGGGCCCCTTGTGACCGGGTTCATTATCGCCTGGGTTAACATCAGGGCGGGCTTTATAGCAAGTTTCGTTTTGTGCTCGGCAGTTGCTCTGATATTTGTTCTCTTTACTGCCGTGAAAGCTAAAGCAAAATAAAGTATTTGAGGCGGAGCCATGAAAAAATCACTGCTTCTGATGGTTTTTGCGGCGGTTTCTGTCCTGGCTGCCGATGAAATAAACCCCCTCCTTCAACAGGAAATAGAAGAACCTTTAAACGCGGGACAGAGAACCTCGCTGAAACTGATGCTAAGGACCGGCAGGTTTTCAGTCACGGAACCGCTTGTCCAGCCTGCCGCAAAACCGTTACCCTCTGATTCAGACCGCAAGCAGGGTTTTATAATATTTTCAAGAAGCATAATGCGCGTCGTCAATTACAACACAATCCCGGAACCCGCGGAGTTAAACCCGAAAGAAATCTCCGCGGTGTGTTGTCCCGGAGAATATGAATCCCTGGCCTTTGGGCTCCTGCCCCTTGAAAACTCCAAAGTAACGGTCAGACTGCCGGAACTCAAAGATGCTTCCGGCAATGTTCTGCCTGCCGCGTGTTTTCAGGTCAGGCCGGTTAAGTATATGGTTAAGTCAATCCTTCACGGCATACTGCAGGCCACTCCGGAAATGATGCCGAAAGAGAACCCGGTGACGATTTATAGCGGCGTCACCCGCAATGTATGGCTCTATGTAGATGTGCCGGAGAACCAGACGGCCGGAGTTTATTCCGGAGAGATCAGCCTGAAGGCGGAAGGCAGGGAAGAAGCAAAGCTTGGGGTAAGGATTGAAGTCCTGCCCTTTCGGCTGATTTCAAATCCAAATATGAGTTTCGGCTGGTACCGCTCGCCTGTTGACGATATCGGCGTTGCGGATTACAA
>CAIOVX010000020.1 GCA_903861835.1 Candidatus Firestoneibacteriota bacterium
ATTAGGTCTCCTTTAGATCAAAATTAGTTTAGGGAATATTATACCCTATTTAACAAGTTGTTTTAGTATCTCTTCTTTTGACGGCAGGGTTTTGGCTGCTTGATAGCATCTTAAAATCTTTTCCGAGCGGATGAAAAGCCTTCCGTACGCCAGGGCTGGCATTACCCAGCCCATATAATTTCCCTGTTCCTGCTCGAACTTGCCTTTACAAATATACTTCTCGGGGGTTGCTTCAACAAGCAATATTGTTTCCTGCGTAACCTTGTTTTTGCCGTTATTTTTTCCGGCGCGGATAAAGAGCAGCCCGTCGGCCTGCATGATAGACTCTGCTATCTCAAAACCCTTCTCCTCCCACATAAGCTTTCCGGTAGCAAGCTCGATACAACGGAGGATGTAAGGCCCCATTAGCTTTCCCTTCTCTTCATTGAAGGTGTAAATGTAACCGTTGTAAACAACCGGGGTGGAACAGTCCGTTGCTCCGTCATATCTCCAGAGGCGTGTCCCGGGATCCGACGGATTAGACCAGTTTACCTTGATAAGCTTCATATCTTCCGTGAAAGGAGAAAGAAGAATCCTGTCATCAACAATAATCGGACCTGACATATGCTGTTGAATATGCGCTTTCTCGTGGGTCCAGATCTTCTTCCCGTCCTTAAAGCGTATGGCAAATAGTTTTCCGTTAGCGGTTACTAGCGCGCATTTATCATTCCCGAAAGTAACAACAGCGGCTGTTTGAGACGGGTCCGCTCCTCCGAATCTGTGAGGCGACGGCCCGGGCGGTTCTTTCAACTCCCAGACTGTCTTTCCTGTCTCCGCGTCAAACCCGAAGTACCTTGCTTTGTCGCTTGGTTTGTAGGTCTCTCCTGCCGCGGCCATAAATACTATCCCGTCCACAACAAGCGGTGACTGACACCATCCCTTCCAGTCATTGTGGCTTGTTCCAAATTCCACATCAAGGTCTCTCATCCAGACTTTGACGCCTTTCTTCCTGTCTACGCAATACAATTGGCCCTGTTCATTCTGTATGTACACGCACTTTTCTGTCGCCGCAACTGTATCCCGCGGGCACCAGCCCCACCCGACTTCTAATTTCTTCCGCCCCAAATCGTACTCAAACTTCCATTTCTCTTTTCCGCTAAAGGCATCCAGACAATGTAAGGTGTACTTTGAACCGAGTCCGTCCAGAAAGATCTCGTCTTTGGAGATACAGACAGACCCCCAGCCCTTTGTTGTCGGCTGCATCCAGAGCATCTTGGGGCCATCCTCAGGCCATTCACGAAGCAATCCTTTTTCGGGAGATGACCCGTTCCTGTCAGGGCCGAGCCATTGCGGCCAGTCGCTGTAAAGAACGGCCTTGGGAGCCGGAACTTCGTTTTTGGACTGCTTAGCAGGTTCCTGAGCAAAGCAGACGCAGGACAACAACGCCAATATCAGAAAAGTTTTAATTGTTTCCAAGGGTTTCTCCTTACTGTCTTTTACTATCTATATCGCTATGTCATTCTACGGGAAAAGCTATATCTTTTCAATGGTGAGCGGCTTAAATTGATGGAAAGCGGAAGCTTCAATCGCATTTCCTATTCAACATATATGTACGGCCTTTTACTTTTGTCCGGGTCGTTATATCTGGGAAAGGATGTGTATGTATCCTGTTGGGCCTTGTAGGAGTTTATCGTTGTCCAGCCCTGCAGTTTGAAAAAGAGCCTTGACTTCCCTGCTTTGACTGCTTTTTTCAAATATTCGGTAATGTCCAGCACATACCACTGCTGAGCAGTCTTTTTTTTGTTGTTTATCAGATAATTCCCGCTCAACGCCAGAAATTCTTCGACCGGCGGCTGGGAGGTCCAGGTCATCTTCTTGTCATCCAGTATATATTTATCTTTGACGGAGTAAAGCCTTACGGCACTCGTAATACTGGGGATCTCGCTTGTATAATAAGTAAGGATTCTCAATTCAGCCGTCTTTAGCGCCGAAAGCTCTTTGCTGTCAATATTGAAATCGAGATATGTGGTGGCATTCACACTGTCTGAGTCAAAATAGTAGATGCCTGTATTTCTGCCGCTTCCGGTCCTATTTATAATATTTTCGCCGCCGCCTCCGCGAGGGCCTACCTGCACATCATGCGCGGCAGTTATTAGCTTTGAACCTGCGGCTATCCCGGGTTCCGTAGGAAGGTCAAACTCTTCACCGCACCAGGGGCAAAAGTTGGCATTGCCATTGTAACCCTTATCCGGATATTTATTACAAAATATGGTGCAGGGATAGATTGGCAGGCTCCCCGCCGTTTTCGAGGATCATTCCAGCCTGATATTGGAAATGCCCGCCTTGCACTCCTTCCCTCCGACTGCAAAAGCAATGACCCTTATATCTGAAAGGTCTATCACACGCTTTTTGTCCACGGTAAAGATCTCTTTTCCAAGGTCTATGCTTGCGGTGCCTTTTCCAGTTTTTAATATTGCCTTAACCTCGCCCATTTGTTTATCGACAATATCTTTAGTTTCACTGGTTTTTAACTGCGGCAAAAGACTCTTGAAGGCCAGATACGACATATAGCCTGTGTGATCTATTAACCAGACTGCTATATCAAGATCAGTTTCCCCGGGATTGGTGTAATCAAAAAGGAGTCTTTCGTAACCTGCCCAGACATTTTGAGGCAGAGTTATATTGACCAGTTTCTCGGCGTTAATCATCTTCCCTTCCCAGTACTTAATATCAGGTCTCGGGACTTCAATATACATCAGGGAATAATTTTGCTCGGAGAAGGTTGCCTGTAATTTCCCGCCCACAAACTCTCGCTTCGCATTTATTGTCTTTACCCTGTCAACCTCCGCCGCGCTTTCCAGTTTTAGCACGGTGCAAGTCTTCCCGAACGCAAGGGAAGCAGCCAGCAG
>CAIOVX010000021.1 GCA_903861835.1 Candidatus Firestoneibacteriota bacterium
ACAGAACAAGACGCACGCAGTGCGGCTTATTCTGCTATGCCGGACGTAGTCCGGCATGAAAAATATCCTACCTCACAGAACAAGACGCACGCAGTGCGGCTTATTCTGCTATGCCGGACGTAGTCCGGCATGAATAATATCCTACCTATCAGAACAAGACACAGCGTAGCTGTGGCTTACAAACTTTATAAACTTTTTCCTTTATAACTTTTTAATTATCAATTCCCAATACCCCACATCTATCCACTTTCCGAACTTATACCCAACCTTTTCCAGATTCCCCACTTTCTTAAACCCGTATTTGCGGTGAAGTTTTACGCTTGCATCATTCGGCAGCGCGATACTGCCAATCAGGACTTTGTACTTTGACTTCTTCAGCCTGTCAAAGAGGGCCTCATATAAAATCATCCCGTATCCCTTACCCGTCCATTCTTGATCAAGATATATTGAAAGCTCTCTCGTAAATTCATACGCCGCCCTTTCCCTGAATTGGTCAGCATAGGCATAACCGATAATGCGCCCCTCAACCTCGCCGACAAGGAAGAGCCCGTCTCTGTGAGAGGCAATCCTTTTCCTCATCTCTGCAGCCGTGATGCTTTCAGTTTCGAAAGTTATTATCGTGTTCTCAATATAGTGATTATATATTTCGGCAATTCTCCCCGCGTCGAGCGGCTTTACGTTCCTTATCTTCATTTATCCTCCTTTGCGTCACGAATCATAAAGGACTATCTGTTTTCTGCCCAAAAGCTTTGCTTTGTATAATCTATCATCCGCTTTTTTAATTATTTTTTCAACCGAGATCTGGTCTCGCGTGTAATCAAAACAGTCTGTCAACCCGCAGCTGAAAGTCAGGTATACGTCCCTGTCTTTGCAGACGCACGCGCAGTTGGTCACAGAGCGAAGTATGCGCTCAAGAGTAGTCTTTGTCTGCTCCTTCTTTGAATTTAATGACACAACGAGAAACTCCTCTCCGCCGTAGCGCCCCAGCAGGTCATAGGGTCTGAGGTTGGCCGTGATTATTCTCGTAAAATCCTTAAGCACCTCGTCGCCGACAAGATGGCCGTAATCATCGTTTATTTTCTTAAAATAGTCTATATCCAGCAGAGAGACCGAGAAGTACCCGTGGTTTCTTCGGTATTCGGCAAGCAGAGCATCCAGCCTTTCAAAAACATACCTGCGGTTAAAGATATTTGTAAGCGGATCCCGGATGGACAGCTGTTCAATTTTCCACTGCAACACCTTCCTTTCGGTAATATCCGTATGGGTTCCAAACATCATAAGCGGCTTTCCCTGATGATCCCACTCGGTCACTTTCCCGCGGTCCATAACCCAAATCCAACGGCCTGACTTGTGCTTCATTCTGCTCTCAAACTCATAATACTCGCTTTCCCTGCGAAAATGCGTTTGCAGCAGCGTATTTGAGCTTCTCAGATCTTCCGGATGCGCCAACTTGAACCAGGTTTTGATACTGATAGGCTGCAGTTCCTCAAGCGTATACCCGGCCATCTCCGCCCAGCGCTCATTTATGACCGTTGCTCCGGTCTTCACATTCCATTCCCAGGTCCCGAGCCTGGTTCCCATAATAATATTCTTCAGTCTCTCCTGCTGGCTTTCCAGTCCCCTTCGCAGGCGTATCTCCTCGGAAATATCCGCCATCACCGTCAGATAATACTTGTCGCCGCTATTTTCTATGCTCTCCCTCGCGAAAAGCACGTTAAGAATAGAACCGTCCCTGCACCTTACTTCAAGTTCCAGATCCGAGATTCTGCCTTTTCCCTTTAGACCATCGGAGATAAAGCGGTGCTTCTCTTCATCCACCAGCAGTCCGAGCTCGATCCCGGTTTTACCCAGTACCTCTTTTTTTGAATACCCGAGTTTGCGCAGAAAAGCATTATTCACTTGAAGTATTTCCCCGTCAGAAAAGCTGCTTAAAAACATTAGGTCGGGATTATTCTCAAACAACTTTGTGAACTTCTGCAGGTTTTCCTGCTCACGGCTTACATCTTTAGACAAACAAAAAACAGAATTTTTGCCGTTCCAGCGTCCTGCCCAGTATGAAGACTCCGCAGAGAAAAGACTGCCGTCTTTTCTCTTGAATTCGCTGCCGCAAATCTCACTGCGGACACCGTCTAAGCTTCTTATTATCTCAAGGCACTTTTCTCTTGCGGCTTCGGGGTGAAGTTCAACCAGATTCATCTTTTCAAGCTCCCGCAACGAATAACCGATGACGGACTCCACGCTCCTATTGGCAAAAACTATGCCGCCTTGCCTGTCAATGATCAGCACAAGCTCGCTGAGAGCGTCAAAAAACTCGTGAAAGTTTTCCTCTGACGACTTCAGTCTTTCCTTGGAAATATTTTTTTCAAAGTTTCCCGAGATAATAGCGGAAATAGTTTTTAACAGACCCAGCTCTTCCGCGGTCCACTCCCTGCATTTTCTGTTTTCCTCAAAACAGATGAAGCCGCGGACTGAGTCCTCTGCCATAAGAGGAAAAACAACCATCGAATCGGCCCCGCGGGCTTCCAGGGCGGCCTTGAGAGAAGGTGGGAGCCGGGAAATATTATCTAAACAGAACTTATCGGAATTTAGGAGCTCTTCTTTCCAGGAAGAAAGGACTTCAAAGGGGATGTTTTGCAGAACGCTTCTTTGGGCAGGCATGCCGGCGGCGCGCCATTCAAACTCTTTTTCCGCGGCCGTTCCGGCGCCATTGCCGGTGAGGATATATACACTGCTTACTCCGGTTTGTTCGCCGAGAATTTCAAGGACGCTTCTTACCTGATCGGCAAAACTTCCGGCATTAGAGAGGGTGAGAGCGATTTCAGAAATGGTTTCCAGGCTTTTCATTCCCGCCTCCACCGTAATTGGAGGACAAAAAAACTGCCTCCCTAAGCAGTGTATAGCGGAAAAAGGTTTATTACAAGCAGGTATTCCGGGGAAACGTCATTGACTCAAAACTCGAAAAAGACTCCGAGGGTGGCTCCGTATTTACGGTAGGTATTGACCACATTGAGGTAATTCAGGTCGCTGAACCAGCCGAAAGTGCTGCTGAGCCATTTTCTGTGCTTAAAAGAAAGGTAAACCGAATGCTCGCTTATGACATCCGCAAGGGGAACACTTGTCGGAAGGTAAGAAAGCTCCCCGAAAGTAAGGTCCAGATAATTCCACTCCGCGCCTTCTTTACCGTTGCCGACACTTACAAGGTACGAGTTTGAGAGCAGGGAATTGGGGTTGCTGAAATTTGCGAATATTTTCACCGTGATAAGCCAGGCCGGCAGGTAGGCCGAAAACCCGGAATAGAGCGTCACAAGGCTGCTGGCTCCGTCGCTTTGAATATATGTAATACCAAAAGGGATTACTATATCTCTTTTGTCACCAATTTTGAAATTGAATTCCTGGTCTATCCGGAATTGCACAAAAATATTAGTGTTTGTGCCTGCCGAAAAAGCGGAGTAGGTGTAAAAGACCGGGCTCCAGTCCTTGTAGGCGCCAAAATCTCCGAGAAAACCGGTTCCGGCATTATCGTGCATAGAATAATCGAATCCGAGAAACCAGCTGAGATCTTCCGAGGCTTTTCTGAAATAGGTTATACTGCCGCTCTTCCAGATTCCGTAAGTGCTTATCGGGTCGAGAGACTCATACACCCCGGTTAGCTCCAGCCGCTGCGGCTTTGGCTCATATTCAGCCGCAGCCGAAAGCGCAAGAACCAGCAATATCAGAACCTTCAATTTCTTCAAAGTTTATTTCCTTTTCTTGCTTGTGAATTGAGGCGAAGAACCGCCTCTCCGATTATTATCCTTTGTTCAAGCGGAAAATCAACAACTTTATTTCCCGGATTAGTAATGAATTTTTTCAGCAGAGCCGGGTCGTCCGAGACGCCGAAAAGAAAAGGAAATATCTGCGCGAACCTGTCGGGATAAACCGCTTTCCCCGGACCTGACTTTACGCCTCCGGCAATGCCCCAGCAATACTTGCCGGACGCGGCATCATAAAACTTTTCCTTTATACCTCGCTTAATTGCCGCCGCGGCTGCGTCAAAGAAAGGATCCCTCTTTTTCCCCAGCGCTAAGCAGAGCCGCTGGTAGGCGAGGATTCCCCCGTAGGCCTCGCAGTTGTCCATAAGGTATTTCGCGTCAGAATTCCGGCGCGCGCGCGTAAGGCCGTCCGCGTCCTGCAGGGCTACAATTACATAAACACAGTCCTGCACCTTTTTCCATTCACGCCTGATGAGACTTTGATCTCCTGCAGCAGCGGAATATTCCTCCAGGAGTATTATAAAAGTCGCCGCGTAACTGTCCGCGGAATCATACGCTCCGCTGGCTAACTCCTTTCCGCCGGGACCCAGGTGATAGTCATAAACTGTCGCGGTCAACCCTGAATAATCCGGATAGTTCATATGCCGGAAGTACCAGGAGATGTAAGCTCGCACGCTTTTTAGCTCTTTCCCCTGTTTGACAAGCGAGCCGGACAGGACATTCAGCAGGTAGGGATTAACATTGTTCCCTCCCTTTTCCGCCTCTTCAAAATAGCTCCAAAGCGACAGGACCGGACGGTTATCTTCCGGCCTTTTGCAGGCGCTAATGAGCAGTAAAGCTGATATTATTAATAGTAAGAGTTTCTTCATGGTTATTCCCCGTGACCGTAAAATAATAGTATTCCCCTTTTTCTTTCATGGAAAAGCCCCTGTAGTCCGGTATCTCCGTGTTTGCCGTCGGTACTGCCACGGTAATACCCGCCAGACCTTCCGGATTCTTTAGTCTGACCAGCAGTTTCCCGTTTTCCCGTTCGTAGGAGAAATCCGTCTTCAAGTATCTTAACGTAAAGTCAGCAAAGTAGCTCATCGGCTGAACCATTATTCTGTCTTCTTTCTGGAGTTTTTCTATATTATCCAGGAAATTGCCGAAAACTTCTTCATAGGAATACAGGTCCCTGAAATGTGAGTAGAAAAGTCTTACCGTCCGGTTCTTCTCAATATATACAAGCAGGTTGTTCAGCCAGTCCCCCACCTCACCGGGCGTGATTCCCGCCTCCGACATCTCAAAGAGAGACGCGTATTTATCGTGGCACATAATCGGGAATGCGATAACTTTATCCGAAATCATTTTGCCGTCAAAAAAGGTGCGGTTGGGAGGAGCGCCCATGTCCCCGTCATAATAATAGGAAGTGAAGCCCTGCGCTTCCAGCGCTTCGGTCATTACCGGCTGAGGATGAACCCCCTCGGGAGCGGAGTATTCCGTAATCTTGTAATCCAGCGATTTCTCCAGGGAATCCTTGTTCTTTTTCAGATAAAAAGCTATCTCGTTTTTCCCGAAGGTCTTATTGGATATGTTTGCGGCAAACCAGTTATGAGCCCAGCCGCCGTGACACCCTATAGCGCCAAAATTCTTAAGCAACTCATAAATCTTGCGCCCCTTCCCTTCGGCGTCAAAGCCTATTCCGTCTCCGGGCTCGTCCCTAAAATCTCCCGCGGTAATATGAATAGAGTACTTAATATCTTTGCGCAGCATCCCGTTCTTTTCGGCATTAAGCACGCCTTCCCAGTCCGGACTGGCATCCGTATGCCAGTTTATTACCAGCCCGCCTTTCCCGTAAGGCGCGTTCACCAGGTGAGGGAGCTGAACCTTCTTGAAAAGGAAGGTTCTGAGGCACTCCCGCAGCAGCAAATCGTCGCCGTAGGCCTTAAGATAGCCCAGCGGAATATTCGCGTAAAATATATTCCCTTTCGAAAAAGTCCTCAGCACCAGACCGGGTTCTGTTGAACCGTCCGGAAGAACCGATTCAGCGATTAACTCCTCGCGTTTCAGGTCAATATTCTCCGTCCTGGCAACCGGATAGTTCAGGGGGCCGTACAAATACCCGGTTACAAGTCCTTCTTTGTTATATTTGCCATCCGGTATTTCCAAATATTCCGCGGCCTGCCGGTTGACAAACCTGAGATTCCCAGCAGCATAGGCCTTTCCCCTCAGCTTGCCATAGGTCGCATAATTCACTCCGCAGACCTGCGCGAAGACGGAACGATCAATGTAGTTGCCTCTCCAGTCTTTTACGCCAGCGTCATAAACCACCATAATGCTTCCGCCGGCCTCCATATACTTAAGCACCCAGAGGGCAGTCTCTTTCGGCATTTCCTGGATAATGCAGTCCGGGAATATGACCACGTTATTTGTTCTTGCCATCTCTTCCGGCGGTAAAGTTACCAGCAATGTCGCTTCCAGTTTTTTGTAATAGACCCCTTCTTCCTTGAGTACGCTCTCGTAGGCCGGAAGCACGCCCGGATAAGAAGCCAGGCTCGCTTGTTTATAAACAATAAGCACCCCTATGTTTTTGTCTTTAATGAGCCTGTTAGACCTGAAAATATTTAACCCGCCAAAAAAGAGAAATACCGCCAGGACCAAGAGCGCCGAGAGGGTTATTTTCTTGTTTAGCTTCACTTTTTCTCCCCTTCCGTCCGCGGGTTAACATAGTCTATGCTGATAGTCTGCTCCTGCATATTCTCAATTTCGGTAAAATAGAAATAACCCTTCTCTTCTTTAAGTAAAAATCCGTCATGCTTTGGCAAATAGGTGTTATCCGACGGTATGGCCACGGTAATCCCCTCAAGCCCTTCCCGGTTCTTGAGCCGTACCACCTGCCTGCTCCTGCTTTGCTCATAGGAAAACTCTGTTTTTAGATACCTTTGCAGGAATTTCGCAAAATAACTCATCGGCTTGACCAATATTTTTCCGTCTGCCTGTAAAGTCTCAATATTATCCAGGAATTCACCAAAAACCTTTTCGTAGGGCCCGATGTCGCGGAAATGCGAATAAATAAGGCGTACCGTCCTGTTCCCTTCTATATATCCGAGTATCCCGTTGAGCCAGGCAGACATCTCTTCAGACGTCACTCCTTTTTCCGACATCTCATAAAGCGAAGCATACTTAAAAAGCGGCATTATGGGGAAGGCTATCACTTTATCCGAGACCATCTTTCCGTCAAAAAAAGTCCTGTTCGGAGGGGCGCCGGTGTCTCCGTCATAGTAATAAGCGCAGTACTTCCCTTCTTCTAACGCCTTCGTCATCTCCGGCTGTGGATGCATGCCGCTCGGCGCCGAATATTCGTCTATTTTATAATCAACGAGCCTTTCCAGAGAATCCTTGTTCTTCTTTATATACTCTCTGATCTCTTTACCGCCGAAAGTTTTATTCTCCACGTTTTCCGCGAACCAGTTATGCCCCCAGCCTCCGTGACACCCGATGGTCCCGAAAGCCTTCAACAGCTCAACATATTTTAGCCCTTTCCCTTCGGCGTCAAAGCCAATGGCATCGCCGGGCCGGTCGCGAAAATCACCTGCGGTAATGTGTATTGAATAGGTAATGGTTTCCCTCAGCAGTTTCTTCTTGTAGGCGTTCAAAACTCCCTCGTAATCAGGACTCGCGTCCACATGCCAGTTGATAACCAAGCCGCCTTTCCCGTAGGGAGTGTTCACCAGATGGGGCAGCGTCAATCTCTTAAAAAGAAAAGCCCTGAGACACTCGCGAAGCAAAAGGTCGTCTCCATAGGCCTTTAGATAACCGAGCGGAATATTAGCGTAGAAAACATTTCCGTTTCCGTTTTTTCGAATAACCACTGCCGGCTGTCTCGAACCGTCCGGGAAACAGGAGTGCGCGAGTATCTCGTCGGGGGTTACCCCCATAAGCAAAGTCATCGCGACGGGGTAATCCAGCGCGCCGTAGGTGTAGCCGGAGATAAAGCCCGCGGGTGAAAGTTTCCCGGAAGGGATCTCAAAATACTTCAGTGCGTCTTGATCCTTAAACTTCAGCTTCCCCGAGGCATAGGAAGCGTCCTTCAGACTGCTATAGCGTATATAATTTAGCCCGCACTGTTCCGAAAAAACCCCCTGGGAAAGGTAATGCCCGAGTTTGTCTTTTACTCCGGCGTCATAGACCACCATTATGCTGCCGCCGGCTTCAAGATAATCCGCCGCCCAGAGCGCGGCTTCCTTGGGAATGGCTTTAGCGACGCTGTCCGGAAAAATTACCACGGCGTTGCCCTCCGCCATTATTTTTGGCGGGAGCGTAACCAGCCGGGTAGCTTCTATCTTGCGATATATTACTCCCTCTTCTTTCAGCACGCTCTCGTAGGCGGGAAGCACACCCGGAAAAGCCGACAGGCCAGGCAGATCGTACACCAGCAGAACGCCGATGTTTTTTTCGCCCAAAATACGCCCGGATATTTCCACATTTTTCCAGCCGAAATATAATAGGGCGGCGAGCAGGGTCAGCGTTATTATGACAGTCAATTTATTGTTTTTCTTCATGCTGTCACACCTTTCCCATCCGTCATAATGTAGCCGTGCACAACAACATCGGGGAAAAGCACAATCTCTTTCTTGCTTATTACAGATTTTATGCCGCCCGGCTGGCCCACCTCAACGCCGCGCAGGTGTATGGTCTGCTGTGAGAAGATATTGCCGGTTATCAGCACATTGCCGTCTATCCTGACATTGCCTTCAACAAAGACGCTTCCATGAATTTCCACCCGCTCTTCCGTGAGTATGACAAAATCTCCCTCTACTTTCATATCCTGGTCAAGAATTATTCCGCGCGTAATCTTATAATTTCCGAGAATATGCTTATATCTCTGCTGTTTTTTTACAGGCCTGCTGAAACTCATATGATTCACGAACTCACGGGTTGCTACCGGCTTTCCAAAAAGCCGCATAAATTTGCAGTCTTTGCCGAGCGTAACCTTTCCTTTTCCGGCAACGCTTACGCCGAGGTCGCAATTGTCCCCGACTTCTATCTCGCCGCGCGCGTCCAGCCACCTGACCACACTCACATCCTTTCCGAGTTTCAGGCTTCCGTCCACTGCCATGGCCGTGATCGCGCTGCCGTCCGCCATTTTCGCGCTGCCCATCACATAGGCTTCTTTGTTGCGGGCATTTGGCCCGTCTATCTGAAGATTTCCCCTGCAGAGCAGCACATGCTGTTCGGAATTGACTACCACATAAGAATAGGTGCCCGTGATAAGAACATCTTCGTTCCTGGAAAGTTTCATCTCGCTTATGGTCTGGTCGACTCCGGATTTTTCCACGGCAGCCGTCAGGATGTGCCTGAAGGAATCCCCGAAAAAATGCGGGTCTTTCGAATAGTCCATATTTATGTAAAGTTCTTTCGCGTCTTCCCGTTCGTAGAGTTCTCTCACGCCCGGAACGAAGGCAAGCAAGAGCAGAATTATGAAGACCAGGCAGTATATTATAATCATGGCGCCGCCTTTCTGAAGCGTTCGGTCTTCTGCCAAATGGTCGCCCTTCCGGTCGTAACATCTATAAAGGCTTCAACAAAACCTTTGGAGGTGTAGAACATATTGAAGAAGAAATTGAAGATCAAAAGCGGCAGCAGCCTCAGCCGCCGGTTGGCCCCGTCAAGGAAGACCGCCAGCCCGATCTCATAGAAAGGAGCGTAATTGCCGAAAGTTGAACAACCGACCAGGAAAAGACTGATGAGCGACGCGGAGGTAAAAATGCCTGATTCACCGAGAAAAAAGAGCGCGATAGAGTTTGCCATGCCGACCATAAGGACAAAGGGCATAGCGTAGATAAAAAGCAGCAGCACTCCGTCCACCTTTTCGCGAAACTGTATCTTATCGCAGAAAACAAACTTCCAGAAGTAATTGAACATCACCTGGTTGTGCCCTCTTGACCACCGGGTAATCTGCCTCGCCCTGACAGGCCACGCTTCAGGAGCTTCCTCGTAACATTCAACGCGGTTCGCGTAAACCACTTTCCAGCCATCAAGGTAAAGTTTAAAAGTAAGCTCGGTATCCTCTGTAAGACTCTTATGATTGAAACCGCCGAGCGCGAGCACTTCTTTCCTCCTGAACCCGCCGACCGTTCCGCCGTACTGGGCGATAAGCCTCATATTATAGCGGGCCTGCTGATCCACCTGATAGCCTCCGGCCCTTTCAATATCCAGCATCCTGGTAAGCAGGTTGGTAGAAACATTTATGGGAACGACCCTTCCCATAACCGCGCCTACTTCCGGGTTTATAAAGCAAACTGCTATGTCTTTGAGGATACCCTTAGGCGGCAGGTAATCCGCGTCAAAGACCATCATTATCTCGTGATCGGTAAGCGCCATGCCGTCATTTAAAGCCACTGCCTTGCCCCTCTCGCCGCTGGTCCTGTGCAGAGGTTTAATAATAGGATGCTTTGCCGCAAAACTGTCCAGGATTTCCTTTGTCTTGTCGGTTGAATGATCGTTTATGGGAATGATGCTTAATTTGTCCTGCGGATAATCGCATTTCACCAGAAGTTCCAGCACGTTCTTCGCGACCTTCTCTTCGTTATGCATCGAGACAAAAACAGTTACAGACGGATAGTCGGATTCAATTATATCCTGGTAGTACATCTTCTGCTCGCCGAAGACGCGGTTTAAGGTAAAGATATAATGCCTGACCAGGTAAATCAGGGACACGAAAATCACGAATACCGCGTAGCCTTTCAGAATTATTAGTATACCCACCTCCACATCTTCTTGTTGCTCTTGTATTTTTCGGCTATAAGGCTCAGGTAAAAAGAATAGACCCCGACAATGTAGACAAAATCCAGCAGCGGCCCGAAGACAAAGAAGATAATGGCCATCCAGATGTAGGAATAATTAATCAGGACGTAAAGCGAGATTATATACCTGCAGAACCCGAACACCAGGGAATACACCAGCGTTACCATTGAGGCTCCCAGTTTTGAGTAGCCGGTTGCCGGCATAGGCAAAAGCGACATGAGCATTATTACAGGCAGAAAGATCCAAAGCCCGGACTGGAGTTTTATATAAAGTTCGGAATAATCCCTTACGCTATACGGGAAGCTTGCCGGAAAAAACACAAAATATATCGCCGAGATGCAATTAACTATGAAAACATATTCGCCATAGAGCGCGACGGGCAGCGATATTTTTGATAAAAGAAAGAAAGCTATTCCTGCTGCAGAAAAAGCCAAAACCAGAAAGGAGGTAAGCGCGTCAGGGTACTTACCTATGAGGTCCACCGTGTACAGGCGGCCCCAGAAAAAATCTATCGGCACAATGTTCGCGAAATGCGGTTGTATCGCAGAAATTGCCGCGACATTCATAAAACGCGTTAGCTCCGGTATAATCAGCAGGACCAGATCAAGCGGCAACAGGAGGAGCAGCACCTGGAAAAAGACGCCCCTGGTGATGTTAATTACGCGATAAGACCTGTGCGGTGAAGTGACATTGTGCGACCTTACGTCCGCTTTTATTTGTATCTTGGGGCCGAAAAGAATAATAAATAATATCAGCAGCAGTTTTATGGTTATTGAAGCGTGTATGACCAGGTAATAATTATCCATTGGCTCCTTCAGCACTCTGCTTTACGCTCATTATACCAATAATAAAGGGCTCTGTCTTTACCTGACTTCCGGAGAGCTCTGAATAAAGTTGAAATGCTTGCCTCATATTGTATAATGTAATACAAAAATATTTCCAGGGGGCACCGATGAAAAGAATTGCCGCGCTTTCAGTGCTTACGGTCTTTCTGCTCTGCGCGTTTTCTTTCGGAGAAGACGCAGAAAGCACCCTAAAAAAAGTCCGCGAAAAAGATCAAAACATCGGCAATGTTTTCAAGACCTTCCGCCTGGTTTACAACAAAAAAGCGCCCTGGGGGTTTGACGGCACCTTCGAGACCCTGATAAAAGGCAATAAGAAGAGAATGAACTCCAAATCTGGAACGCTCACCTCCGACGCCATTTTTGACGGAACAAATTGCTGGAATATTTTTCCGATGACCGGAACCACCCGGCAGAACAAGGATTATTACGACCAGAACGACAAGGGGCTTTTCGCCTGGGTCAAGAAATTCAACGACAATGTGAAGCTAGCGGGCGAGGAAACGGTCGCTAAACGCAAGTGCTGGGTAATTGAAGGCGATGGCGGCGAGGAATATCTGAAAAAAATCTGGGTAGACGAGAAGACTCTCTCCCTTATTAAAGCCGAGGGCGGAAGCATGCAGCTCCTCAACTCGGAGTTCAAAGCTCTAAACGAGGATTACGAAGTCCCTATGAAGACTGACATTTTAAAAGACGGCAAGATAGATATGGCAATACTAGTCACTGCCGCGGAAACAGGCAAGGATATTTCTGATGACCTCTTCAAGGTTGAGGTCAAACCGAATGACAACCCTTTCGGAGACTTTATCAAGTTCGGGAAGTAAAGGAGAAGTATGGCCCTTAATTTCACACCCAAAGAAAAGCAAAGGTTCCTTCACCACGCCGAGCTCGCGGGGCAGTGGTACTGCAACAACCAGAATACTGACGCCAAACCCTGGGGCGGAATTTCAGACAGCGCCGATAAAGGGCGTTTCGTTTACGAGTACATTATCCCTAAAGACTTCGCGAGGGGTATGGGCGTCTGGGGACAGGCAATCGCGATTATGGACCTCTATGACCTCGCGCTGCGCTTCCCCGGTGAGCGTTCCCGGTTTCTTGGCGCGGCAAAACTCGGAGCCGGCTATCTGGCTTCTCTTCAGGTTACTGACTTTCGCCTGCCCAAAAGCATCGGCGGTTTTCGCGAGCACTCTCCTCAGGCCGTTGAAAGTTATCCGCGCGACGCGGTTACCGGCGGGTTCGGGCTCTGCCGGCTCTTCAAAGAAACCAAAGACGAAGAGTGGTTGGAGCGCGCAAAACTCTTCGCGGACTGGTGGATAAAATACGGGACCGACAAGAAGGGCTGGCCTTACATAACATTCGACCTGAAAAATGAATTCGGTCATAACCGCGCGATGGCAGTTGCCGGCGAGGAAGCCGGCGCCGAGTTTATAAAAGGCGACTGGCAGGCCGGCTCAGCCATCTTCTTTTATCAGCTCTTTAAACTTACAAAAGACTCACGCTACATCGAGAAAGGCTTTGACCCGCTCATAAAAGGCCTCATAAGAATATATGAGGAGAACCGCGGTAAACCTGTGGTTGACGGTTTCCACGGCGAAGTTCCTATAAGCTTCGGAAATGACGACTTCGCGCTGGCAGCGCTCATCTGCGCCTACAGGCTGAAGAAAGAGAAACGCCTGCTGGACCTGCTCATAGAAAGGATAGAAGAACAGAACCGCCTTATGGATTCGGACGGCTCCTTTCCGAGCTTCGGCGGCACTTTCGTTTCCGGAATAAATAATCTTGAATTCCTCAAGCTGATCGGCACTGAGAAGATAAAATATGATACGGAAGCGGTTGAGCGCTGTGTCAGAAAAACCGCGGAGTTCGGCCTGACTCTTCAGGAAAAGGAAAGCAGGGATCTGCGCCTGCTGGGAGGCCTCTACGGCCAGTCAAGTTATGACGTTGCCCGGACGCATATTCATAACCGTTCGATAGGCTACAGCATCAATTTCTATTTGCGGCTTGAAGGCAAGAACGAGGTTCCCACCTTCAGCAGTTTCGGCTGGTAGCGATGACTGACGAATGTTTAACAGCTCTCCGCCCTCTGGCTCCGTTGTGCCGTGAAGCCGTAATCGCCGGCATAGAACCGGTTCTCTCCCGCTACGAAAAGAGAAAATCGTACCCCTACATAGACACCAAACTAAGCACGATTACCGGCAAGGATTTCCCCGAAGAAGAAACGGACAGGGACTTTAAGAGCCGCTCCGCGGTTTTCGGCTGGATACAGGGAAGAGGACTTGAAGCGCTTGCCGGTCACGCTGCTTTTCTCTCGGACAATCCAGACCTCGCGAAACGGTGCGACCGCATGCTTTTGGCGGTCTCCTCGCAGGTAGCCGCCGTCGGAAAAAAGAATAACGGAAGATTTGTCTTCCTCTTTACGCCGGAAGGGCGTCCCTTCCGCTGCGGGATCGGCGGGAAACGGGAATACTTCTCGGCCCTTGATGTGCCTCCGGGGTTTGCCGATATTTTCACCGGCAAAGGACTGGCGGCGGCAGGAGTACGGCTTGGGAACCCGGAAATGACAGAACTCGGAACTACTGTTTTGAGAAATGCCTTTGAAGCGCTAAAATTCGGCACCTTTACTTCAGATCAGATATCCTTTGACCCGAAAAACCCGGCCCGCCCGTCACAAAACAGAACGGCTCAGGGCCCCTGGATGATAATCCTCGGCGCCTTCGCCCTCTTCTGCGAGCTCTTCCCCGATACCTGGGAGTGGAGAGAATCCGGCTACGAATGCCTCTCGCGGCTCCTTGAAAAACATACGGCACAAAAAGATTCAGGCCCGCTCAAGCGCTTCGACTTTTTCGAGTTCATAGACAATGAAAATAAGCCCTGCGTTGACGGCGGGAAGATAATCCAAGACCCCGGGCACACTCTTGAATTCACGGGACTCGCCGCAAGATTTCTGCTGAAAGCGGGAAGCAAACTCGCCTATCACCCCGGAAGGCGGGATTTCATAAACAACTGCAAAGCAATTCTTCCCGATATTTTTCTTTCCGCCTTTAAAAACGGTTTTATAAAAGAATCCGGCGGAATATGCAAAACCTTTGACCTGGTTTCAAGAAAACCCGTAAATGACGATATGCCCTGGTGGCCGCTTCCGGAAGCAATGCGGGCTGCCTCGCTGCTGCTATTGCTTTGCCCCGAGCACCCCCGCAGAGCCGAACTCGCTGAAGCAGCTAAAACCTGCGCGAGGGCGTTCTTAGTGGGTTTCCGCTCTCCCGCGCCGGGGCTTTTCATACAGACGAGAGCGGCCGACGGCAAACCTTCAACGGCAATCCCGGCAACTCCTGACGCGGATCCGGGGTATCATACGGGTTTGAGTCTAATTGATCTGATAAAAGCCTGCGAGGGCGCTTTTGGCGGAGGGGACAAGATAGTGTTGCGGTAGCCCGGGTTAAATCCGGACGCGAACCTCATTTTCCCTGCTCTTCAGGTAAATAAATGAAACCCAGCCGGCCGGACCGGTCTTGTTATCTGCCGTGTACGGGTTGTGCGGCTTCACAGGCCAGACAAACACGCCCCCGGAAGGAATTAAAAGCTTTGCTTTCCCTTTGATGACCAGGCGGTTCGCCTTTTTCTCAAGCGGGAGCTTCAAGGATTTCCTGCCCAACACAAAGTTTCTTCCATTAATCTGTATCCTGTCTCCGAGCAAGGCCTGAAGCTGCAGGCCCGTGAGAGAAGCTTCGCCTTTTGCTGAGGTTCTAAGGACAAGTTCTTTGCCGGCAATTTGTGCCTCAATCTCTCCCGAACCGGAGTCATAATTTAAACGGAGCTTGCTTCCTTTCAAAGACCCGGTCTTTGCCCTGTAATCTTTTCCGTTCTTGAAAGTGAAATTGGAAAACTCCGGCTGGTGCTTTGAATTTCCACCGCCTATGATAAGCCCCGTCCTGTGGTTATAGGCCGAGACGTGAGACTGCGCCTCAAGGGTATAGACATTGGCAGGGTCACCCTTCGGACAGTACGCGGATAATGAATATTGCCACTCGCCGTATTTATTTACCAGCGCGAGTCCTTTCTTCTCCCTGTAAAAATATCTTTTCTTCTCAAAAGGCATCTTGGCGGAAAAACCGCCCTTGCCGCGCCGGAAAATAAGGTCCGCTATCAAGGGAACATTTGTATTGATCCTGGCCGCCGTCCCGGAGCGCAGCGCTTTCTTGTACTCCTTCAGAAACAACAGGGGTATTCTTCCGTACTTTCCCGAAGCCAGAAAGGCATTAAGGCCGTACGCGCCGCAAAAACCGTAGCGCATCCTGAAATCAAGCGTCTCAATATATTTTGCCGGGCTGTAGCTGAAATGCGCAAGCAGCTTGACGGTTTTTCTTATGTAACCGAAAAGCGTCCTGTCTTTGGTTATTTCCTGCAGGAGGGAGACCGCGTGAAGCGTGAGTGTGCTGTAGCCGATACTGTAAATATCCGGCTCAACATCCCGCCACTGGCCGCAGCCGTCAAAAACCCAAGGCGCCGTATTCTTGAACGCCTTCAAAGCATAGGTAATCCTGTTCTTCTCGCCGAACACCTGTCCGGCTTTCGCGACACAGGCAAGATACCAGGCAATATGGTTATAACTCGTGTGCTTTCTGCCGGTCCTGACATACGGCCTGATTACCGCTCTCTCAATATGGGTAACTGCGAGCTTGAGGCCCTTTTCCCATCTCTTTGCTGTTAAAACATCAAGGTCATCCCGCAGCAACTCATAGGTCCTTAACCAGTGATAGACCTGCCAGTTAAGAGGGTAATATCCCCAGTCTTTTCCGCCGATAACCAGTTTAAAGCCGCCGTTTCTTCCCTGAGAATCAGCAAGTGAATCTGCTCCTTTTACGGCCGCGGCAAAAAGCTTTGCGGAGCGGTAATAGGGATTCCTGCTGTCACTGGTTTTGTATAGCAGCGCAAGCGGATAATGAGGGCTTTGGTCGTATATTGAGTAAACCCAATTATTTTTCGGGGCGGAAGAATTCTTCGTCGGGAGGAATTTCCCGCTCTTTTTATCCTGACCGGATAGAAACTCCGGTACGGCTTCAACAAGCGCGGAAAGAGCCAGTTCTTCAATAATATCATTCATAAGAGCCTGGTCCTCATAACGCGCTTTCCCTTGCTCCAATCAATCTCAGCCGCTGAATCATTAACAGACCAATATACCCGCTCGCTGTCTTCGCTTCTGTATTTTTTCACCTTAGCTCTTTCCATAAATAAACCTCTCTTTCCTTGCCCTAACAGACAGCATCACAGGAAAAGACTTTTTACTTTTGCTTTCCCACCTGCCGTATTTTCCCTGCTTCATTCCGCCAAGATTGAAGGAATTGAACGGGAACTCGTGAATTATTTACAGACTCATCACTTGCAAGGTCGGCTATCCAGTATAGAACAACCTGGGAGGCGAAATCAATATCCCACTTTCCATTGTCCTCAGGATATAAACAGTCCTAGCGCAAGTAATAGGGGTGTTAGTATATTCACCAAAACATTCATAGCCATGTAAGGTATCAACCCCGTGTTGCTTGTGTTATTCCTGACAACTCCTCTTATCAAGGGTATCAGCAGTACTGCCGGTAGCAATCCAATCAGGCTTCTAAACGGAAGGAGCCCTGACAGGTTTCCGGCAAGCAGCAGGGCAAACGGCAGAATGAGAAAAAGAATATAGACTTTAACTCCCGCACCTCTGCCATCTGAAATTATCAGGTGTTTTCTCCCCGCTTTTTTATCGGCCTCAACATCCGGGAACTGGTTAAGCAAAAGCAGGTCGCTCACAAGGAAGAACGGCACGAGAGAGACAAAGAAAGCGAGCCAGGAATAAGAACCGGAAAGGATATAATGCGTTCCCATCACCATCACCGGCCCAAAACCCAAACCCGGCGCGATAAGACATAGAAAAGCGCTTCTTGTGAGGTATTCAGTGTATGTTGTAATAAGCACAACCGCAAAAAGCAGGAACGGCAGAAAAAGCAGCCCTTTTGCAACCACAAAATAAACCCCCAATATCAGAACGCCTGACAGAGAACCAAGAGCTGTTAAAAGTCCAAGCCCTGCTTCTTTTGGATTGTTTGGCAAGGTTTTGCTTCCCCCGCTGAAGGGGGTTGCAGTTGTGTGCAGGTCAAGCCCGCTTTTGAAATCAAAATACTCATTAAAAGAATTTACGCTGATATGCGCTAACAACCACATTAAAAATGACGCCGCCAGGTCAGAAGGCAGTATCATTGCCTTCTGGAAATGCGCGGTTGCCGTTCCAAGCAATACGCACGCCGGAACAAGCGCCAGGAACGGAACTCGCGCGACACCAAACATTATTTTTACGCTTTTGCTGAGCATTGACCCCCGATTGTGATATTTAAGTATAACAGGAGATGGACCCCTATTCAATTCAAGTGATTGACTTATGTTCGTATTTTCACGATAATCGGATATAGCGGAGGGACAATGAAAGCAAAATGGCAAAAAACACCGGCTGAGCTTACGAAATTCCTCACCGATACAATGAAAGATATTGTCGCCGAGCCCAGGAAGATGTTCGGCTACCCGGTCTACTTCATCAACGGCAATATGGTAATTGGCGCGTTCGGCGCCGGGCTCTTTCTGCGGATTGACCCAAAGGAACAGGAAGCTGTTTTCAAGAAATACAAGGAGACCGGCAAATTCGAGCCGATGCCGGGACGCGTGATGAAGGAATACATAATGGCAGGAGAATCTATCTACAGAAACAAAAAGAAATTCGGCGAATTGCTCTCTAAAGCTCTTAACTACACCGCCTCTCTTCCCCCAAAGGTCAAGAAAAAGAAACCGGCAGGTTGAAACCTTTGTGCTACTGTTTTCCTATCATTTCTTCCGCCCGCAAAATAGCGTCCTGTATGCTCCCGCAAACATTATCCTCTCCTAAAACTTCGTACAGATCAGCCTTTATTATTTCGTTTAAGGGCTGGATGCGCAAACCTTCAATAATCAGCGGTATCTTATTTCTGCTGCATCTGTGAATGAATCCCTTAAGCGCGTGCATGCCGGTCGAATCTATGAAAGGGACATTGCGGAAGCGCAGTATTCTCGCCTTCGGCTTTTCTCCGACGGCTTTGTCTATTTCGTCAAACTGCTCGGTAGCATTAAAGAAGAGCGGGCCGTCTATCTCAAAAACCTCCACTCCCTTCGGGATGGAAAACCCTGGCTGCTCCTGGCTTTCCGCCTTTTCATCTTTGCGGAGCTCTTTGGCAAGGAGATGCACGCTGGAAGTATCCGACATGCGCTTCATGAAGATAAAAGCGTACAGTACCATACCGACTTGAATAGCGGCCGCGAGGTCAACAAAAACTGTGAGCAGGAAAGTCGCGAGCAGCACAAGAATTACGCCTTTTGTGCTCTTCAGGAGTTCCAGGAAAGAACGCCACTCGCTCATATTATAGGCAACAACCACGAGAATTCCGGCCAGGCAGGCAAGCGGGACATAAACGATAAACTTGCCTAAGAATATTACGATGAGCAGCACGACAAGCGCGTGGATCAAACCTGCAACCGGTGTCCTTCCACCGTTCTTTATGTTTGTAACGGTCCTGGCAATGGCGCCTGTCGCCGGAATTCCTCCGAAAAGCGCTGCTCCGATATTCGCGACACCCTGCCCCACAAGTTCCATGTTTGAACGGTGCTTTGCCCCTATCATCCCGTCCGAAACGACCGCTGAGAGCAGGGATTCAACCGAGCCGAGCAAAGCTATCGCGAAAGCCGAAGGGAAAAGGTCCCTTATAAGGGTCAAACTCACTTTTGGAATAACCGGCATAGGGATTACGGAAGGCAGGTGTCCGAATCTGCTCCCGATGGTTTCTACGGGCAGTTTAAAGAGCACGGCTATAACAGAAGTGAGCAAGAGAGCTATCAGCGCTCCCGGCATCCGGCGCGATATTTTCGGCCAGAAAAGTATTATAAGGACGCTGAGCAGGCCTAACGCGGCCGCGTAAATATTAAACCCGGCGCCGGTGTATCCGCAAAAATCCTTAAACTGCGACTTAAATATTATCACGGCGATACCGCTCGTAAAACCCACTATCACGGAATGCGGTATAAATTTAATAATAGTACCGAACCTGGCAAGACCCATAACAACCAGCAAGATTCCGGCCATCAGAGTAGCCACAACAAGCCCGTCAACGCCGTGCTTCTGTACCACAGCGTAGATAATAACTACAAACGCTCCTGTAGGGCCGCCTATCTGAACCTTGCTTCCGCCAAGCGCCGAAATTAAAAAGCCGGCAACGACAACAGTAATAAGCCCTCTATCGGGCGACACTCCTGAAGCAATGGCAAAAGCGATGGCAAGCGGAATGGCGACGATGCCGACAACGATACCTGCGACCGCATCTGAATAAAATTGTTTTAATGTGTATCCCTTAAGTGTTGTGAATAATTTCGGCGTAAGCATTAGCATGAAACTCCGGAGATAAACTAATTGGTTTTGAAAGAAAAACCCGCGTAAAGCGGGTTAGAATAGAATACACTTGCCATGTACTATCCGCTTCGCTCAAGTACACGGCATGAACCATTCGCTTTAATGGTCATTATTACGCCATAACCTTCGTTATGGCGTGCCATGAACCTGAGCGTAGCGAATGGTTCATGGCTCCTCGACCTGGACTCGAACCAGGAACCCTTCGATTAACAGTCGAATGCTCCACCATTGAGCTATCGAGGAATATGTAACTTCTTTTACAACAGTCTCCGCCAAACTGCCGGCGTACACGCGCCTCGGCGGAAGCATAGGGTCAAAAACAGGTTTAATTATACTAAAAGAACCCTTTCTTGTCAAATCCTTTGATAATCAACAAAAAACAAGGATTAATTCCGCTTTGGCTTGAAAAAACGCGGCTGCCGGCGTATGATTAACCTATGACAAAACAGGAGTATGTAAAACTCATAAAGAAAATACGGAAGATGATGGATTCCGGCAAGTACGCTAAGTGCACCTGCCCCAAGAAAAAGTGCGAGTGGCACAGCGACTGCTTTCATTGCGTGATGCAGCACAGGTACTTCGGCGATCACGTCCCCAACTGCATGCAGTTTATACTTGCCAAAAAAATTGAAGCGCTGGCGGGAACAGCCGAACTGGAAGTGAAAAGAAAGCCTATGACCAAATCATCTTATTGGGATTATGTCAGGAAAGTCGCGCCCAGGAAAAAACCTTACAAAACACAGAAAAAACCTTTATAGGTCTAATCTGTGTAATCTCTCTTTCTAATCCGCGTAATCAATCTTTTATTTACTGTAGTTGAAAGCCTCTTCCAGCATTGACAGGAAATTATTGATATTAATATAATCGGCCACCGAATTCCCCGTGCCGATGGCATAGCCGCCGTCCTGAGCGCAATTATCTATCAGAAAGCGCGTATGCTCTCTGACCTGCGCTTCTGTTTCCCTGCAAATCTTGTCCACATCAAAGCCGCCGAGAGGAGTAATTCTCTTCCCGTACATCTTCTTGAATTCCCAGACGGGCAGGATGACATTCTCGTAGGAATGCTTCGCGTCAATCCCCATCCCTATTATCTCCTCATATATCTCCTTAAGATTACCGCAGGAGTGGAGAATAACCGGACGCCCGGCGTCGTGCGCTATTTTCACCAGTTTCTTATACCAGGGGAATATAAACTGCCTGATTTCTGCCGGGGGTATCATAGTAGAGGTCTTAAATCCGAGATCATCGCTGATGGTAACCGCGCCAACAAAGTCATACTGCACATAACGCTCAAAGAGATGTACCATTAAGCTTCCAACACGGTCAAACACCTCTTGAACGAGTTTTCTGTCATCGTAGAACGCCATGCAAAGCTTTTCGTAGCCCATTATGTTCAGAATAACGGCTTCTTCAATCCCGCCCGGGGTCATTGCGACGCATTTCATCCCATCAGGCATAAAGTCCCTGACTCTCTCAAAATTTTTCCAATCAATCTTCGCTGTGTCCGGCCAGGGATATTTTTCCAGCTCTTCCCAGGTGCCGACCAGGGAATCTCCGCCCTGAACGTAAGCCCTGTCGCTCTCCCCGTGCTTGTGCGCCGCGGAAGGCAGATAGCAGGGCGAGAAGATATCAAAATAATCATAGCCAAGACGCTCGTTGTAAATGGCCTGCAGTCTGTATTTATATTCCTGCTCGTCCTTGCAATCCTTCCGGCTGACAAGATGTCCCGCCACCTTTTCGTGAATATTGCTGAAAAGTTCAAAAAATGGGACTCTGTCGGGTTTTCCCGTACGTTTTAGGATTTTAAGAAAGCGGTTGAAATCAGGTTTTGATTTGATTTTGATGGTATCTATGGATAACAAGGGCTCCCTCCAAATACTCGTTAATAACTTTAACGTTCATAACGTTATTCTGCTATGCCGGACGTAGTACGGCATGAAAGATATCCTTCTTTACAGAACAAGACGCACGAAGTGCGACTTACAAACGTTATGAACGTTAAGAACGTTAAGAACTCTTAAATTTATAGCTCTCTTCTCCCTTCAATCGCGCGGGCTAATGTTACTTCATCCGCGTACTCCAAACTTCCCCCCATCGGCATTCCCTGGGCGAGGCGTGAGACCTTGACGCCGAGAGGTTTGATTAGCTTGCTGAGATAAATTGCGGTCGCTTCCCCCGCCACATCCGGATTGGTCGCGATAATAACTTCTTTAATGTTCTCTTTCCCTATGCGAATAAGAAGTTCACGAATCTTCAGATCTTCCGGGCCGATGCCGTCCAGCGGAGAGATGCTGCCCATAATGACATGGAAGAGCCCCTTAAACGCTCCGGTGTTATCAAGAGCAACAATATCCATTGGTTCTTCAACAACACAGATAAGACTGCGGTCTCTTCTGAGTGAAGTGCATATCGCGCAGGGGTCTATCTCTGTCATGTTAAAACAGACGGAGCAATACTTAATTTTTTCTTTGGCTTCAAGGATTGAACCGGCGAGTTTTTCCACATCGGCTTTTTCTGACTTTAGCAGGTAAAACGCCAGGCGCTGGGCCGTCTTGGGGCCGATGCCGGGCATTTTCTCCAGCTCGTTGATGAGTTTTATGAGTGAAGCGTTATTATAGCTTTCCATGCTCTTCTTTCCTCAGCACCCTTCCGCCGAAAAGTTTATTGGCAGCGTCAACAACAGGGTCCACAGAAGCGTCTTTCGTAGAAGAAGCGGGACGCGGAAGCCCTGCCTCCGCAACAGCGCCCTTAACCATCTCCACCGTTATTTTCACTTCTTTCTTGAAGATACTCTTAAAGGCTTCCTTTAAAACTGCCTGTATCTCTTGAGACTCGAGGCTCGCCTTGGAATAATCATCCTTCACACGCAGCTTTAATACCCCGCCCGACAAATCCGCAGGGGCAGCAGAAAGCAGCACGCTTCCGGCCATTTTCTTCTTCTCCCGCACGGCCTCCACGAATACATTCCAGTTCTTGCGCACGATTGCCAGGCTGTCGGACCCGCTGTCGGAAAGATTGCCCACCTCTTCTATGTCGCTGATGCTGATTACCGCGTTTGCAAGGTCTTCGTCCTTCAGAGAAACTGCCGGAGCCTGAGTCTTGACAGGCGCCGCTTCAGCCCTTAGGCTTTTTTTTTCATCCCGGGCAGCCGAAGGACCCGAGGGGATTGCGTCGACCCGGCTCAGGAGTTCGTTTAAGTCAAGCAACTCGTCAGCGCCGCAGATTTTGACTGCCGCCGATTCAAGTATGACCCTTTTATAGGAAGAGAACTTCAGATCCTCGAGCAGCTGGATCATCACCCTTATTATATTCAGTATTTTAGTCTTGGAGATCTTTCCGGCCTGGTCTTTCAGCACCACCAGTTCGTCTTCTCCAAGAATATCAAGCAGACCGTCCGGCCTTGCAGTCACCTTAACCACGAGCAAATCCCTAAAATAGGAGGACAAATGCCTCGTGAAAAGAAACTCGTCAAAACCAGTTTTTGAGGCCTCATCTATCTGCCTTAACGCATCTTCCGTCCTGCCCTCGATAAGACTTGCGGCGAAGGAAAGTATGGTGTTTCTGTTCACGGTCTCAAGCAGTTCTTCGGCCTGCTTCAGCGTGATATTGCCGCCGGAAAATGAAATAAGCTGGTCTAAAATACTCTCCGCGTCGCGCAGAGCCCCGTCGGAATTTCTGGCTATAAGATTGAGCACTTTCTGCTCCACTTTTATATCCTCTTTGTTAAGTATTGCCGCCAGCGCCGCAACAATTTCCTGCGTTGAAAGCTTTCTAAAGGTAAACTTCTGGCATCTGGAGCCGATGGTAAGCGGGACTGCGGTTATTTCAGTTGTCGCGAACATAAAGTAAACATGCTCGGAAGGCTCTTCAAGAGTTTTAAGCAGGGCGTCAAATGCGTTTTTGCTGATACGGTGAACTTCGTCTATGATGTAAACCTTAACTTTATTCTTAACAGGCATAAAACGGGAGTTTTCTATGAGTTCCCTTATATTGTCAATGCCGGTGGTGGACGCGCCGTCAATCTCTATCACGTCAGGCGAGTTGCCTTCCATTATCTCCGCGCAGGAATCGCATTTGTTGCAGGGATTGCCGTCTTTGCTCTCTGTGCAGTTTAAGGCCTTTGACAGAATCCTGGCCACGCTGGTCTTTCCCGTTCCTCTTTGTCCTGAAAAAAGATAGGCGTGCGCTATGCGTTTTGATTCAAGGGCGTTCTTGAGGGTTCTTGTGATGTGTTCCTGCCCTACAACTTCATCAAAGGTTTGCGGGCGGTATTTCCGGGCAAGGACGAGATAGGCCATTTTTCAACTCTCGCTAGTGACGTTAGGGCGATTCTTAACGTATAACAAATAATGTTACGGTAAATTTGGTGGAGGTGATCGGGATCGAACCGACGGCCTCTACCTTGCGAAGGTAGCGCTCTCCCAACTGAGCTACACCCCCAAATCTACATATAACATTTAAACTAGTATGTCGGTGATCGGGCGCCTGCTCGCAGCCGCTTCGGCGCTTACGCTGCCTCAGCGCTCGCAGGCACAGCAATCATTATATTTTCACATTATGGTGTGCTGTCGAACCGACGGCCTCTACCTTGCGAAGGCTATAGTCCCGCGAACGACCATCGGGAGTGAAGCAGGATAGCGCTCTCCCAACTGAGCTACACCCCCAAAAGAACAATTACTGATTACTAATTACTTATTGCTAATTGCTATAACTGATAATCTAAAACATACCGATTATACAGAGATTTAGACGATAAATCAATGGGATAGGGATAGAAAACTGAAAGACAAAAAGGCGATTTAATAAGCTTTTAGGAGCTCCAGCATCTTCCTGTCGAGCTTATGACCTTCGAAATCCTCGTAATTCGCGTCTTTTCTGCCGCTGTCCGGAATTCCAAATTCGCAGAGGAAGCCCCAAAGCGCTCGACCGCGGCCTGCTGCCTTCCAGTTCTCCAGGCAATCCTTCATCCAGGATAGAGTCCGAGGGGCGTACGGTTATACACTCCTCTTCTCCGGCTCATTAGAGACGGGGTGGCCGCTAAGAATCATCGCGTTAACGCTGGGGTTATGCAGAAGGTTTTTTGTGGTCAGTTCAACAAGCCTGAAAGAACCATCGGCGCATTTCAGCCTGCAGTTTGTTATAGTTGTGGAATCCGGTGTTTTCTGATGATTAAAATATTCCGCTTTGACTCTTTCGCGGTCATCGTCATGAACAAGCTCAAAAGCCGTTCTTCCCAGTAAATCTTCCTGTTTCCAGCCAAACAACCGTTCAAAGTTTGGGCTTAGATACTTGATTTTCCCGGACTCATCCAAAAGCGACACCACATCCGGCAGGTTGGAAAGCATGGCGTTAAGACGCTTTTCATTGTCTTCCACTGTCTTCGCGGTGGTTTTTCTCCCGTTTATGTCCGCATAGGTCCCGTGCATTATTTGCGGCCTGCCGTCCGCTGTCCAGGCGGTTACTTTGCCGCGGTTGTGAACCCAGATCCAGCTCCCGTTTTTATGTTTCATCCTTAACTCACAGCTGTAATATTCTGTTTCCTTTCTGAAATGGCGCTGAAGAACTTCCCTGGACAAAAGAGCGTCCTCGGGATGAAGAAACCTGGTAAGGTCTGTAACCATTATTGTTTCCCACTCAGGAAGCGGAAACTCCGGCGACAGCTCGCGCATTTCATAACCAAGCATCTTCGCTATCCGCTCATCTATGGTTGTTTCCCCTGTCTGAATATCCCAGGCCCAGGTCCCAATATTTGAGGCTTTCAACACGCCCTCAAGCCTCACCTTTTGTTCCTCAATTCTTTTACTAAGGTTAGTCTGCTCCGTCATATCGACCATTACAACCAACCCGAGCTTTTTCTCTCCAAACCTTATGGTAGTTCCTGAAAACAAGCCTTGAAGCATTTCCCCGTTTTTGTCGCAAACGACCAGGAGCACATTCGAGAAATTCTCCCTGTCTCTCAGTTTCTCGGTAGCGCCTATATACTTCTGCCAGTCAGGGAACAAACCAAGCTCTAAAGGCGTTTTCCCAATTACTTCTGCGCGTGTGTACTTAATCTTTGCCAGAAACGCCTCATTAACTTCCGTGAAAGCCCCATGCGCAATGTCATTCACTGACATTGGGTTGGGATTAAGCTCAAAGATTCTCTTAAATTGCTGCCTTTCTATCGTGTCAGAAAGAGCGCTCGAATTAGCGCTCAAAGAATTAAGCGCGGCAAAATAATTATTTTGCGAAAAAGCGCCTGAAATAATTGCGGCAAGTACTCCAAAAAACACCGATGAGCCTTTTTCAAAAACTATTTTTTTTCTGCAATCGTCAAGCCCGAGGAAGCCGAAATGTCCGCCTTTAAAAACGAGCGGAATTGCTATCCAGGACTCTCTTTCCACGGAATTCAGCGCGGCAACAAGATCTTCCGGCAGGCGCTTCACCTCCTTCGCGATAATGTTCCCGTCTTTAGCCAGGAGCTGTCTAAAGTACGGCAGTCCCGCGTAAAAAAGCTTTTCCGGAGGATTAGGCGAGGCCGTTCCCGTCTCAAGCCATTCATACGCAACCTTGGCTTCACCGCCCTGCGGATCATCAAGAACGATATAGGTTCTTCGGGCCAGGGTTTTGTTCCCAATGATTTCCAGAATCTCGTTGATCCTGCCGGAGAAGGCTCCGGCGGCGGCTAACTTAGCAGTTACTTCGGAGAGAACGCTGAAATATTCGGCATGAGTGCCGATAGATGCATCACCAGACATACCCCCCCCCTTTTCAGATCAAGCATTATTCAATAACAGGTTTTCAGCGAGGCTTCAAACCGGCAGATTTAAACGTATTTTGCGATAATATTGGTAAGTTCGACCATGCTGTATGGTTTCGGCAGTATGCCGGCAAAACCTTCCGCTTTAAGCTCTTCAACCATTCCTGCCAGAAAATATCCGCTTGAGCATATAACGGGAGTTTCCCGGTCAAATTTTCTTAATTCCTTTAGGGCTTCACGCGCGCCGACGCCGCCCGGAACAGTTATATCCATTACCGCAAGGTCAAATCTTTCACCGCCGGAGAGCGCCCCTCTGCAGCAGGAGAGCGCTTCTTCCCCGTTCTCCGCAGTTATTACTGTGTGTCCTTTGGCTTCCAGCATTGTTTTAATAATGCGAAGCAGCAGTACCTCATCGTCCATCACAAGTATCCTTGCTGCCCGGGTCGGGTCCCGGCTCTCAACAACGGCCGTCGTATTCGCAAGCTTTTTCGACTCCGGCAAGGCTATCCGCACGGTCGTCCCTTTTCCCTCAACAGACTCAACTGTCATAAAACCGGCGTGCTGTTGAACTATTGCATTGGCGCTAGGGAGGCCGAGCCCGGTTCCGTCTTTTTTAGTTGTGAAAAAGGGTTCCAGCATCCTCTTGCGGACCTCTTCAGACATTCCTACACCACGGTCAATTATCTCAACCACCGCGTAAGCTCCTCTCGGATGTAATTCCGGCAGCTCCTTTCCTTGGAACTTACGGCGATAGGCGCGTATCGTCAGGATTCCGCCGGAAGGCATTGCCTGCCGAGCGTTAATTGCGATGTTATCTATTACCTGCCCTATCTGGTTCTCGTCTATTTCGCAAATGGGAAGGTCATTGGCAATTTCAAATTCGCACTGAACATTGGAACCCGCGAGCACGAAACTGGCATTCTTCTTAAGCAAAGGACCAAGACCGATGCTCTGCTTATTTAAACCCTTCCCCTTCGTGAAGAAGAGCAGCTGCTGCACAAGATCTTTGGCCCGTCCGAAAGAATCAAGCACCGTATCAAACGCCTGCACGGCACCAGGGTTATCCTTTAATTTGAGTTTGGCAAGTTCCAAATTGCCAAACATCCCAGCGAGCAGATTATTGAAATCGTGCGCGATGCCTCCGGCCAGAATACTTACTGTCTTCAATCTCTCACCGCTGTTTAGAAGTTCCTGCTCTTTTCTTCTTACCGTGACGTCCGTGGCAAAGGAGTACCAGGTAACACTGCCATCCGCCAGCTTCTCAGGCGTGGCGACGGTGGAAATCCATTTCTGTGGTTCCCCCGGAATATCCAGCCTGTATTCCATTGAAAACGAAAGAAGTTTTCTGGCTGAGAGCTCAACCTTGGCAGCCAAGACGGCAAGGTCATCAGCCTGAATTGTCTTATTTAGCGGTGAAAAGTCTGCGGCTACCTCAGAAGAAGCACAACCATACATTTCCTGAAAACCTGCGGTAGCTGCCGGAACAGAATACCCGCCGTCTGCGGAGCGGGTAAGCTGAAAGAGCACGCCCGGCAGGTTGGTGGACAGCTTGACGAAGTCCGCATCTTTTTCCTTAAGTTTCAACTCAGTTTCTAAAGCAGCGATTGCCCTCCTTTCTGAAACATCTATATGGGTGCCGGACATAATTAGCGGCTTCCCTGCGTCATCCCGCGCGTTTACTCTTCCTCGGTCCATTATCCAGACCCAACGGCCTTCTTTGTGCCTCATCCTTGTTTCGAATTCATAAAAATGGCTCTTGCCTTCAAAATGCTCCATTATAAGTTTCTCTGACATAATAAAATCTTCCGGATGGCAGAGAGATTTCCAGGTCTTTATTGATACCGGCTGCAATTCCTTCAAGGAATACCCCAGGATTTCAGCCCACCTCTCGTTAAACAAGGTCTCTCCGGTCTGAACATTCCAGACCCAGGTGCCAATACGGCCGCCCTCTATAATATCCTTTAGTTCTTCCTTCTGGGTTTCAATGGCCTTTCTGAGGAATTCCTGTTCCGTAACATCAACCATTACCGTAAGAAAGAAACTTTTCCCCTGACTCTTAATTATTTCCCCTGAAAATATGCCTGAGAGCTGTTTTCCGTCCTTGCGGCGCACGGCAAGCGCCGAATTCGCCAAGCCTCCGGTCTTTGCGAGTTTCTCCGAGAGAGCTGCCTGTCTCTTCTGTTCAGGAAAGAGGTTAAGCTCCTTGGCGTTCTTCCCTATCACTTCTTTCCGCGTGTAGCCGAGCTTTTTCAGAAAAGCGCTGTTCACGTCGATGAAAGTATTGTTCTTAATCTCGGTTATCGCCATCGGCTCAGGATTATGCTCAAATACTTTTTGGAAAGTCTGAAACGCTTCCTGCTCCGCGCTTAAATCTTTTGAGAGGCCGAAGATACACTTCTTTCCGTCCCATTCTCCGAACCAAATCCTGGTCTCAACCGGGAGCACTTTGCCGTTCTTGCAGCCAAGTTCCAGAGGGCAATGAGTAAGCTCCTTTTTAAACATCGCTGTAAGTATCTTCTCCGCTTCCTTGCGGCTGTTTTCCGGATGCATATCCAGCACGTGCATCTTAAGCATTTCAGCGCAGGAATATCCTAATTTTCTCCTCGCCGCTCCGTTAGAATAAAGAAGTTTACCGCTGAAATCGGCGACTACAATAATATCGTCTACCGCTTCAAAATAGGCCCGCGAGTTCTTCTCGCTTGCTTTTATGCTCTCAAGATGTTTATTCAGCCCATATGCATTTGCGAGCATTCTGGCAATGACTTCCAGAAAATCAAGGTCTGGCTTTTCCCACTTGCGCGCAAAAGCGCATTCATCAAAACCGACGAAACCGGAGATTTCCTTATTCACAATGAGCGGATAAACAACCGGTGAAACAGCTCCCCGGCGTTTAAACCAGTGATAAAGGTCTTTTGGCAAAAGGGAAATGTTCCCCGAGACAATAAACCCTTTTTTGTTAAGCAGTTTTCTCCAGGAAGGAATTGTTGAATACGGAACATTCTGAAACTTCTTCGTTTGCGGCGTTATACGATCATCGCACCACTCAAACTCGTTGCTCGTTTCCGTGCCGGCAGGATTGTCTATAAAGATGTAAGCCCTGCTCACGCCCATACCCTTGCCTATAAGAGCGAGGGTATCGTTTAACTTTTTCTTAAAATCACCTGACGAGGTGAGTTTTACTCCGGCCCTCGAGAGCAGGTCGAGATGCCTTATTTTCGTCTGCCCCATAAGTCCCCCCTAAGTTCTGTTAAGACCACCGGTGTCTTCATCTGAACATAGCAAAAAATGGAATCTTTTTTCTGTTTTCCCGCCTTTCTGCTTCTTCCGTTTTACCCGCTTCCGACTGAACACGGAACGCGGTCAGGATTTTCCTGCTGCCGTCCGCCGTATACATAGAAGAAGACATGTGAACGGCGATATTGGCGCCCTTTCCGTCTACAATAATTGCTTCAAAATTGAGCGTTTTTTCTTCCTCGTCCTGCCTGTTGAATTCCCTGCTGTAATATTCCGCTTTTTCCGCAGGGTGAAGACTTACCCTGTGCAACCCTATCAATTCGCCTCTTGAGCGGCCAAACAGGAGTTCTGCCTCTTTATTGGCGTCAAGTATCAACCCGGACCGCGCATCGCCGATCAGAATAGCCGTTTTTACCGTTTCAAAAAGCGTCTTATATTTCTCGCGCTCGTCTCTCGCGCGAATGAGCACTCCCAGCAGAGAAGCGATATCTTCAAAGAAACTTACCATCTCCTGCGTGAAAGCGTTCCCGGCCTTGTCATTCACCTGAAGCAGCCCCAGTATCTTGTTGCCGTCGCGTATCGGCACAAGGGCCATAGACCCGAAGTTCAGAACGCACTTTTCTCTTTTATCCATGCAGAGCGAAACTCTTTCAGCGGGCTTCATGCATTTAAGTCTATTTATCAGGATGCTTCCCCCCGGCGTAAAGGCCGGGTTCTCCGGATTCGTTCTTCCGGAAAGCGCCAAACCGCACGCGCACTCCGGCAGAATATTACCCGTACTGTCTTTAAGAACGGCCACCGTCCCGCCGCGAGGCAATAGCGAGTTTTCTTCTGCTAGAAAATCAGGAGAGAATCCTTCCTGCGCCGCATACGGAAAGTCTTCTTTGCTGCGGAGGCGTATTCCTACCGCGTCAAATCCGAAAGTGTTTTTTATATCCGAGACGACGAACTCAACCGCCCGGCTGACATCAGGCCCAAAATTTATAACGCTTACCAAACGGCTGGCAAGCGCTATCCTCTTCTGCATTCCGGTAATTCTGCTGCTATCCGGGTCTTGCATAGTGCCTCCACAAATAACTTTCCCCGGAAGCAAATTTATTGCCAAATAAAAAAAAATTCGGCAATCCGGGGCCCAAACTTCTGAGGGCTGTAATTTTCCCACCACGGGCTTTCGCGCGCGGTCAGCTTTTCGATTTATTCATATATTATACCATACTAAAAAGCAGCAGTCAAACCGCTACAGATACAGCATCCGGCAATTCAAGTCGCCTTCTTGATGTGTTTTTCCAGCATTACAAGAATATCGTTCATCAAGTAGGGCTTGCGCAAGACATCCGTGAACCCGTATTTTCCCGGGTGCGCCATAACCTCGTCATTCGAATAACCGCTGGAACAGATAACCGGTATTTGCTTGTCAAGCCCGCGAAGTTCTTTAATAGTCTCCTTCCCGCCTTTACCTCCCACAATCGTGAGGTCCATCAGCACGAGGTCTATGGGCTCCTTGCTTTCCTTCGCTTTCCGGTAGGCAGCGAGAGCTTCTTCGCCGTTAACGGCAGCCAGCACGGTATAGCCGGCAGTCTCAAGCATAAGCTTTATTGCCCTCAGGACGCCTGCCTCGTCGTCCATCACAAGCACCTTACCGCTCCCGAAATCCGCAGAGGGCTCGGCATTTTTTCCTATTAGCGGCTTATTTTCCGAGACCGGCAAGTAAACCTTCATCCCGATGCCCTTTCCTTCCTCAGAGTCGAAAAGCATAAAACCATTGTGTTTCTTGACTATGGAATAGTGACGTGCCCCCCAAAAACTAGTCCACTCATAGATACTAGTGTATAATATGAGTTGGGCTACATTCAAGGGGGTAGCATATGGGTACAAAAGGTCAC
>CAIOVX010000022.1 GCA_903861835.1 Candidatus Firestoneibacteriota bacterium
CTTTATTAAACTTGCTGAAGCTTACGGCGCCGTAGGCATACGCGTCACCAAGGACGAGGAAGTAAAGGGCGCGCTCGAGAAGGCGATGAAGATTAAAGACAAGCCGGTAATCCTCGAATTTGTTATTGAACGCGAAGAGAATGTTTTCCCGATGGTTCCGGCGGGCGCGGCTATGACGGAAGTGATAGATTACTCGGATGTTGAACTTGCCTAAGAGTTCTTAACGTTTATAACGTTTGTAACGTAAAACGTGGTGAGCAGAGAGGGCCGAACAGGAAAGATAAATTGGATTGACCCCTCTCTTAATCTCTCCCCCTATAAAAGGGGGAGAGAAAAAAGGAGAAACATGAAGCATACAATATCTGTTTTGGTTGAGAATAAACCCGGCGTTTTGGCGAGGATAGCGGGAATGTTCTCGGGCAGGGGCTTCAACATCAAGAGTTTGACCGTCGGTGAGACGGAAGACCCGGATGTTTCAAGAATGACAATAGTGGTCGGCGGGGATGACGCAGTGCTCGACCAGGTGAACAAACAGCTGAATAAACTCATTGATGTTAACAAGGTCATAGATATGACCAAGGAAAAGTTCATAGAGCGCCAACTGGCTCTCATCAAGGTGAGCGTGACTCCGTCCAACAGGGCTGAGGTTATGCTGGTTGCCGAGGTTTATAAGGCAAAAATAGTGGATATCGGACAGAAGACTTTTACGGTAGAGGCGACCGGCGGCGAGGATAAGATAGACGCGCTTGTCAGCTTTCTCAAGCCCTTCGGTATTAAGGAAATGGTAAGGACGGGTGCAGTGGCGCTCTCCCGCGAGTACCAAAAAGAAGAACCGAAAAAGTAGCTAAAAAGGGCCCGGCAACGGGCCCTTTTTTTTACATTAGGGAGCGGAAGATGAAGAAAATTCTCTGTTATTTCCTTGTAGCCGCCGCCTATATTTGTTCAGCCAAATCAATTGAGCTAAAGAATGTAAAAACTGCAGCCGAGAGCTCAGATTTCAAGTGTATGAAAGGCGCCTCCTGTGTTATCGAAGAACAGGCCAAAGCACTCTGGCTTAAGCTCTCTTTTTCTAAAAAAAAATACTCCCTAGCCTATTACTATATACCGCGTAGTGATTTTGAATACTACGGTGAGAAGAAGCCCGGTTCCGCCCTTATTAATATGGCCGCCCCCGAGAATATTTGGACCGGCTACGATTCGCTGAACTTTGACTACATAAATCCTTCAAAGCAGGAAATAAAGATAAAATTCTGGGTCCTTGACAGGGGAAGCATTGCTTCTTTCTGCGATTTCAATGAGATGGTTAAGGTATTACTTACGGCCGAAACGCCGGATGCCGACCCGAAGTACCTTCAGATGGGCGAAGTCGCGGTAACCCTAAAACCCGGCAAGGGAAAAGCTTCAGTAAAACTAACCGAAGACATTCTCACTGTGGATAACAGGCGAGTGCTAGATCTGTCTGATGTTAGAGCAATTGCTTTCCGCGGAACCGGCAAAGAAGATGTGCTTTTTGTTAACAATATCAGGCTTGAAGGCGCGTCCGCTTCGGCAGGTTCCTTCCCCGGCCCGGTATTTCGGGTAGTCTGTCCGAAGACGGAAAAAGGCTACAGCGATACATACGCGGTTATCTGCCCGTTTTGCGGCGAAAAAAGCCATAAGATTGACGGTTCAAATAAAGAGCCGGTGTTCTCGCCAAAGGGGTTGCACATAAATGCGGGGACGGCGGAAAGTTACGCCCCGCGCGGCGGCGGTGGGAATGATCAGACTGAAAATCAGACGGATGTGTTGGAAGTTTCGCATTATGATGACAGTTTTTGGGAGAACAGGATACAGTTCTTTTTTGATTTGACCGGTAAACTCAGGCCGGGAACAAAGATAGCAAAGGCTGAATTGCGTCTCTGCGTGAAATCAGAGCCGGGCAAGGCCTTCTATCCGGTGTTTCAGCTTTACTCCGTGCCGGAAAGGTTCAAATCGGACGGGAAGAAAAAACCAATCTGGAATAATCAGCCGCCGGTTGAAAAACTCCTGTTTGTCAGCGGGGTATATGAAGGCGCGGACTTTCCGCGCTGGTTCTGTTTTGATGTAAAGAATTATTTGAAGGAGAAACTAAGGCAGAGCGCGGTTTTCCAGCTGCGCGCCGCCATTTCGGCTTCAACTTATACGAACCCGCATCCGCTCGGACATTATACAGTTTTTGATGATGGTTCAGCCGATGCTTCAAAGAAGCCGTGTCTCTACATCGAGACAGAGTGAAAATGATTACGCGGATTAGGAAGAACGATTACGCAGATTAGATTTAGCCTTAATCTGTGTAATTTGTTTTAGGAATCTGAGTAATCTTAAAGAAGTTGAAGAAAGTTGTTTGATTGATTACACAGATTAGGAAGTGAGATTACGCCGATTAGAAATTGTTTTAGTGTGTGTAATCGCTCTTAATGAATCTGTGAAATAAAATATATATTGAGCAACAAATGTCAAGAAAGAGGCAACTTCTGCTATCGGAAAAGCGCCTTATCGGTATATAATTACAGCGAAGGGAACAATGAAAAACAAAGGATTATTCATAGCGATTCCCCTGATAGCCGTGCTCCTCGGTGTTGCCGGCATTTATTATGTCTTCTATATGCCGCGGGCGACCGACATTGACGCAAGGATACCGGAACCGGAGTTGACCGCCGTCGCGTCAAAGGCAGCGGCAGGAATCCTTGAGAAAGGAACCGGAAAGCCGTCGGCAGAAACCGCTTCCTGGACGCAGTTTCTCGGAAAAGACAGGTCAAACATTGCGCTTTCCGAGGCCGGGCTGTTATCTTCCTTCCCGAAAAACGGGCCTGAAGTATTATGGAGAGCCGCCACCGGCGAAGGTTATGCCGGAGCTGTTGTATCGGGAGGGCGTGTATTCTTTCTCGATTATGATCAGGAAAAGAAGATGGATGCGGCCCGCTGTTTGTCGCTGACAGACGGGAAAGAGATCTGGCGCTATTCTTACAAGGTCAAGGTGAAGCGCAATCACGGAATGTCCAGAACGACTCCTGCTACCGACGGTAAGTTCCTTGTAACCTTCGGGCCCATGTGTCAGGTGGTTTGCCTCAAGAACTCAACGGGAGAGCTCGTCTGGAAAAAGGACCTGGCGCAGGAATACGGAAGCGTTGTTCCCCCCTGGTACGCGGGCCAGTGCCCGTTGATTGACGGCAAGGATGTTATTCTTGCTCCTGCCGGAAAAGAGATTCTTCTTGAGCGCGTGGAGCTTGCCACCGGAAAGAGGAAGTGGGCCGTGAAAAATCCGGGCGGTATGGATATGACGCATTCTTCGGTGATGCCGGTCTCCTTCAACGGCAAGAAATATTTCATTTATTGCGCCTCGGCCGGATCGGTTTTAGTCTCGGCGGATTCCGGAGAGGTGAAGTGGGTAGACGATACCTGGAAAATAAATATCGCCAATGTTCCGAGTCCCATTCAGGCCGGGCCGGACAGGATACTGTATACGGGCGGGTATGACGCCGGGGCAAAGCTTATTAAATTATCAGAAACTGCCGGCAGAGTCTCCTTTAAGGATGTCTTCAAGGTCAAAGCCGGCATCTTCGGCTCGCAGCAGTCAACTCCGATATTTTATGACGGGTTTGCTTATGGCGTTATCCAGAGCGGCAACCTTGCATGCCTTGATCTCGAAAAGGGGGCGCAGGTCTGGAAGAGCGATAAGAAGTTCGGGCTGGCGCCTCTGATCATTGCCGACGGAAAGATTTATGTCATAGACGATATGAGAGGCATCCTGTATATTGTGGAAGCGAAGCCGGGCGGCTATAAGGAGCTCGGCAGCGCGAAGGTCTTTAACGGGCGCGAGATCTGGTCGCCGATAGCGCTTGCCGGCGGAAAACTTATCGCCAAGGACCTTACAGAGCTGGTCTGCGTGAAGGTAAAATGAAAAAAAAAGAACTTTTAATCTGGTCAGGTGTAATAATAGCGGGGGGAATCCTCGGCTGGTTAGTGATGAGTTCAATCGGAACGAAGCCCCCTCCGCTTGCGGCAGGCCCGGAAAACCTCAAGGGAACCGGGATTGGAAAGAAGCTCTCTGAAAACTACTATTACAATATAGACAAGTATAAGCAAGTTGAGCCAAAACTCGTAAAATACAGAGAAACGGGGAGCATTAAATCTAGCTTAACGAAAGTTTACGGATTGTCTGTTTCAAGAGACGGAACTTTGGCGGTTTGCGGTGAGAGTGGAATTGAAGTGTATGCCGGCGGGAAACTCAGGGAGAAAATAGCGGTCGAAGGAACGGTTACCTGTGTTTCTTTCGGCAATAACATAATTTTCGGAACGAAAGAGGATGTGGGGATATATCACGAAGGAAAGACCGCATGGCTCTTCGGCAAGAACGCCAAAGCGAGGAAGCTTCCTGAACTAAAATATGTCACCGCTGTGCTGGCGGCAGACGGCAGGTTCTATGTCGCGGATTCCGTAGCCAAGAAGGTTTACATCTTCTACGAGGAAGGAAAAGAAGCAAAGATCATCACGGGAAATCCTCGTTTTGTCATTCCCAGCCCGCACTTTGACCTTGCGGTACGGGACGGGTATCTGTATGTGACTAACCCGGGAATGCTCAGGATAGACAAATTCACCCTTGATGGGGAGTTCATTGAAAGCCTTGGGACGCAGGGGATGAGCATCGGGGATTTTATGGGCTGCTGCAACCCGACCAATATCTACGTTCAAGGCGACGGTTCAATTATCGTTTCGGAGAAAGGAATACCTAGGGTGAAGCGGTTATCTTTGAAGGGGCAATTGCTGGATGTTGTCGCCCCGCCAAAAAGCTTTGACGAGAAATGCGTCTTTATGAGCCTGGCTTCCGACAGCAGCGGAAAAATATATGTTCTGGATTCGGTAAAGAAAGCGGTGAGGATCTTCGAAAAGAAAAAATGAAAAAATATAACAGGAAAGACATACTGATAACGGCCGGGCGCTGGGCGCTTGCCGCTGCCCTTGCGTCTCTCACCGGCCTGCTCTCGTTGAAGGCGTTTAAGTCCGGCGGGCTGTGCAGGGAGTTTAACAGATGCGGGAAATGTATGGATAAAAGTAATTGCTCTTTAACCGCGAAAGCCGATGGAGTGAAGTGGAAAGCAAAGTAAAAATAGTTCATAACGTTCATAAGCCGCACTTCGTGCGTCTTGTTCTGTAGGGTAAGATATATTTCATGCCAGACTACGTCTGGCATAGCAGAATAACGTTTGTAACGTTCATAACGTAAAGATTATTGAGCATGGTTTTTCATGGTTTGCATTACGTTATAAACGTTAAGAACGTTATAAACGAATGTTCTTCTGAAGGGGAATATGGTCGAAAAAACAAACATAACCCGGAGACAGTTCCTCTCAAACCTCCTGCGGGGCGCGTCGCTTTTGGCGCTTGGGACTTCGGCCGGAGCTTTGCTCTTTAAAGCAAAGAAGGAACAGCTTGTCTGGCAGATAGACCCGAAAAAATGCACCCGCTGCGGCAGGTGCGCGACCGAATGCGTTCTCGCGCCGTCCGCGGTGAAATGCGTCCACGAATACAGTATCTGCGGGTACTGCAAGCTCTGTTTTGGCTTCTTCGCGCCCGGTCAGGTAAAGCTTGATACCGGGGCTGAGAATCAGCTCTGCCCCACCGGGGCCCTCCGGAGAAAATTCGTTGAAGATCCATATTACGAATACACGATAAAAGAAAAGCTCTGCATAGGATGCGGAAAGTGCGTTCAGGGCTGCAACACCTTCGGCAACGGTTCTCTATATCTTCAGGTCCGCCACGACAGGTGCGTGAACTGTAATGAATGCTCCATAGCCAAGGCCTGTCCGAATGATGCGTTTGTCAGGGTGCCGGCGGCAACTCCATATATTAAACGGGAACACGGTTGACGTTATGAACGTTATAAACGAGCCGAGATAAAATGAAGAGATTAATTTACATACTGGCGTTGGTGACCGTGCTATTTACCGGCTTTGCTATTGCCGAAGAATACAAGTTTCCGCCTCCGGAATTTGATTCCGCCTATAAGGCGCCGGAGAGGGTAAATCCGGCCGCCCGTCCGGATTGGTACGCTTATATGGATGTCGGCGTCTTGCTGGTATTTCTTTCGCTTTCCGCGTGGATATCGCTTAAGAAAAGATCCCGTACTTTTATGGTAGCTCTTTCTGTCGCCTCGCTTGCCTATTTCGGCTTTTTCAAAAGGGGCTGCGTCTGTTCCATCGGCTCCATCCAGGATGTGACGGCCGCGCTCGCGCTTCCGGGTTATATCCTGCCGCTCTCGGTCGTGGCTTTCTTCGTATTGCCCCTTATTTTTGCGCTTTTTTTCGGAAGAGCTTTCTGCGCAGGGGTCTGCCCGCAGGGGGCCATGCAGGACCTGGTCCTCATAAAATGGCTCAAAGTACCCCGCTGGCTTGACAGGGGGCTGTCCCTCTTCGCCTATCTTTACCTTGCGGTTTCCATAATATTCGCGGCGACTGATACAATGTTTATCATCTGCAGGTTTGACCCGTTCGTGAATTTCTTTAGAATGTCGGGACAGTTTCCGATGGTGGTGCTTGGCCTTTTATTCCTGCTCGCGAGCATGTTCATCGGGCGCCCCTACTGCAGGTATGTATGCCCTTACGGGGTCATATTGAAATTCCTCGCGATGTTCTCCCTGAAAAAAGTCACGGTGACTCCGGCGGATTGCATAAACTGCTCTCTCTGCGACGAGGCCTGCCCGTATGACGCGATAACCGGCCCCAAGGACAGCAGAACAGAATGAAAAAACTGACAGCTTACATAGCGCTCCTTATACTGCCCGCCCTTGCAGGAGCTTTCCTTGGCTATTTTATGGGGCAGTACCTTTCAAACTTTAATGCGGCGGTCTCTCTCGCGAAAGAAGTAAGGTCCGTCTTTGAATTTACCGCCAAAGGCGGAAAGGTTGATATAGAAAAACTCTCGATTGACGCGAAGGAGTTCATGAAAACTCCGGGCGCTGTAGATCCGCAGTTTCTCTACGAAAAAGCAGCCGCGCTGAAAAACAAGTTTGGTCTGGGCGGCATACTTGCGGGAGCCTGGCTTGGTATTATCTTCTTTTTGAAAGCCGCGAATGCGGGAAGGGGAAGAAAGTACGAGATCCGGGAGCCGGATCCGGCGCTTTGCGTATCCTGCGCCAGATGTTTCAAATCCTGCCCGGTTGAGCGGGAGAGGTTGAAAAAACTCAATGGCTGATCTGAAACAGAAAAATAACGGAACAAGAGTGCTTGTACTCGCAGCGGTCGTGCTTGGGTTCTTTACCCTTGCGTCCCTGACCGGCATAGGCCTTTTCTATGAGGCAAACAAAGACCGTGTCATAAAGGTCAGCAATTTCAGCGTTCTTAAGGAAAAACTCGAGAAGGATGCCAATAATGAGGCCCTGAAGAGCGAAATACGCGAAGCCGACAGGATAGACAGAGCAAAATACTTTGGGATGCTTGAGCTGATTGAAAAGGGCAAATACCCGCTTACCGGGTTTTTTATTTTGTTTGTAATATTGCTCAAGGTTTATTTCTCCCTAAACCCGTCTTTGCCGGAAAAACAGAAAACAGGGGAAACCAAGCCGGGAAAGTTCAGGTACAGGGCTGTTATTTCGCTTAGCGGCATATTCCTTGTACTCTGCGCCGGAATGCTAATCAGCGCTTTCTTTGACGCGAGCAGCTATTTCCTGAGCATTAAACCCAAACCCGCCGCTAAGGCGGATGAATGGGGCGGGGATGAGCCGGCCGCTCCTTATTCCGTTAAACCCGCGCAATCCTCCGCAGAATGGCCGGGATTGCGCGGTCCTGACGGGTCTGCTATTGCCGGTCCCGGAAAATACCCTGTTAATTTTAATTACAAGACGGGAGAGAACATCCTCTGGAAAACGGAGCTCTCCGTTAACGGCTATTCTTCTCCGGTGGTATGCGGAAACCGGATTTATCTTGCCGGAGAATCTGAGGGATCGCTAAAGCTTATGTGTTTTGACGCCGTTACGGGGAAAAGCGTTTTCACCGCGGCCGCTGTTCCAAAAGCAAAGAAGAACGAGCAGATACCTTCGGAGAAAGACGGCGGTTCGGGCATGGCAGCGGCAACTCCTGCCTGCGACGGAAAGAACATCTACATGATTTCCCCGACCGCGGATGCCTTCTGCTTTGACCTGAGTGGCAGGCAGTTGTGGGCGGTTGATCTTGGGACGCCAGAAAGTGTTTACGGGCTCGCGTCCTCGCCGCTACTTCTCGGAGATAAAGTCATTCTTCAGCTGGATAAACTCAAAGACGGAGCTTTACTCGCGGCGCTTGATAAAAAAGACGGGAAGATTGCCTGGAAAGTGAAACGCAAAGTGCAGGCTTCCTGGTCTACCCCGGGTATTGCCGGGCTCAACGGAAAGAAAGGCATAATCACTTTTGCTGATCCGGATGCGATAGCTTACTCTGCGGACGGCGCTGAACTCTGGAAGGCCTCTGTGATAAGCGGGGAGATTTCCTCTTCGCCCGTGAGTTTTGGAGGGATAACCTACGCGGCAAGCGCAACTTCGCTCTTTGCGCTGGATGCCTCAGGTAAGCAGCTCTGGGAAGCGGAAAAGGATACTAACATAAACTCGCCGGTAACTGACGGCAAAAAAATTATTCTCGCTCAGGCCGGAAGTATTGCCTGCTACACGCCTCACGGGAAACTCTTCTTTAAGCAGGAAGTGAAGGGCGAGTTCTGGGCTTCGCCGGTGCTGGCGGGCGATATCTGCTACGCGCCCGGGCTTGAAGGCGCCTGGCACATATTCAAATTCGCTGACAAATACGAGCCGCTGGCTGAATTTGAGACGGGTGAGCGGACTGCCGCAACGCCGGCCTTCGTCAACGGGAAAATATTTATCAGAACGGAAAAGAACCTGTACTGCGCAGGCATAAAATAGGGAAAGAAGGGTCTATCGGTGTAATTAAGCCCTTCATCGGTGTAATCAAATAATGATTAATTATTCTAAAGAAAAAATAGACGCCATCCTGGCCAAATACGAGGTCAAAGAGACCTCGGTTATTCCTATACTTCAGGACATCCAGAAGGAGTACAGGTATCTGCCCAAAGAGGCCTTGGAATACGTTTGTTCAGTAAGCAGCATTACGCCCGCGAGGATAACCGGCGTTTCAACCTTCTACACCCATTTTCGGCATACTCAGGTCGGGAAGCACTTTATCCAGGTCTGCCACGGAACCGCCTGCCATGTAAAGGGGGCCCAGCTTGTTACCGACTCGGTAAAAAGGCATTTGAAGATCGCGGTGAACGCCGATACCGACAAGGACCGGCTCTTTACGGTTGACCGCGCCGCCTGTTTTGGCTGCTGCACGCTGGCCCCGGTGGTAAAAATTGACGGCATAACTTACGGGCACATTACTCCTCAGAGCGTGCCGGATATGATAGGCGGCTTCCTGAAGCTTTCCGGCCGGCAGAAAAAGAAGCTGGCGGAAAAAAACGCCGGTTTCGCGCCCGGCAAAAACGGGCTAAAACCCGTCGAGGTGCGCATTGGTCTCGGTTCCTGCTGCGTGGCGGGAGGCAGCCAAAGCGTCAGGGAAGAGGTTGACAGGTACATTGCGATGTCCGGCGCGAACGCCGTCACCAAGCGCGTGGGCTGTGTCGGCGTCTGCTCGCATACCCCGCTTGTAGAGATAATAACTTCCCAGGGGCTTTCCATCCACTACACGAACGTCAAACCGGAAGACATCGGAAAGATTGCGAAGAAGCACATTAAGCCCGGAAATTTAACTCGCCGCCTGTCAGTGGCAGTGAAAAATATCACGGGCTCTTTCTATCTTGACGATAAGAACGCTCCAAAAGAATCGGGCGACGCCGAGCTGAACAATTTCCTTGAGAAGCAGAAAAGAATAACCCTTGAATACAGCGGGCAGATAGACCCGATAGACATAGAAGAGTATATTACGCACGAAGGGTTCAAGGCCTTAGAGACTGTCCTAAAGACTAAAGAATGTGATGATGTTATTGAGGAGATCAAAGAGTCAGGGCTTCGCGGAAGAGGCGGAGCCGGCTTTCCGACTTGGAAGAAATGGGCGCTGGTTTCCAGGAAGGAGGGAGAAAAATATATCATCTGCAACGGCGACGAGGGAGATCCGGGCGCGTTTATGGACAGAATGCTTCTGGAGTCATACCCTTACCGCGTGCTTGAAGGAATGGCGATAGCGGCGTACGCCATCGGGGCGAGCAAAGGAATACTTTATATCAGGGACGAATACCCGCTCGCTATTGAACACATAGAAGAAGCAATCGCCGTCTGCGAAAAGCGCGGGATGCTCGGTTTCAATCTTTTCGGGACCGGGGTATCACTGAACCTCACCGTAAAAAAAGGTGCCGGGGCTTTTGTCTGCGGCGAAGAAACCGCGCTTATGGAATCCGTGGAAGGCAGAAGGGGCAATCCCCGTTACCGCCCGCCGTTTCCGGCGGAAAAAGGCCTTTTCGGAAAACCCACTCTCATTAATAATGTTGAAACCTACGCGAATGTGCCCTGGATAATGCGAAATGGAGCGGGCGCATTTGCCGGCACCGGCACGGAAAACAGCAAGGGAACAAAGGTTTTCGCCCTGGCGGGAAAGATAACGAGAGGCGGCCTTATTGAGGTCCCGATGGGGATAACCATCAGGGATATAGTTGAAAACATAGGCGGAGGGCCGTTAAAGGGGCGCAAATTCAAGGCTGTTCAGATAGGCGGCCCATCCGGCGGCTGTATTCCCGAATCCCTGGCAGATACCAAGGTTGACTATGACCGACTGACGGAAAAAGGCGCGATTATGGGTTCCGGCGGGATGGTTGTGCTGGACGACACGGATTGCATGGTTGACATGGCAAAATACTTCCTCGAATTCACTCAGGATGAGTCCTGTGGAAAATGCACTTTTTGCCGCATCGGCACGAAAAGAATGAAGGAACTCCTCGAGAAGTTTACGGAAGGGAAGGCGAGAGAGACCGATATCATAGAACTCGAAGAGCTCGCAGTGAAGGTAAAAGAGAACAGTTTGTGCGGGCTGGGCAAGACCGCGCCGAACCCGGTCCTTTCCACGCTGAAGTACTTTAAAGATGAATATGAGGCACATATCAAAGGGAAATGTCCCGCCGGAAAATGCAAGGCGCTTATAAAATATAATATTAACGACAAATGTATCGGCTGCACTCTCTGCGCGCAGAACTGCCCGGGAGACGCGATAGCTTTTAAACCCTACGAGAAACACGAGATAGACCAGACGAAATGCATTAAGTGCGACACTTGCAAGGCAGTTTGTAAATCAGAGGCTGTGGATAGAACTTAATGGGATTACGCGGATTAGAAAGAAAGATTACACGGATTAGATCTTGATTTAATCCGCGCAATCGGTTTTCGTAATCTGCGTAATCAAACGAAGTTGTTCAAAAGAGGTTTGAGGTAATGGAGAAAGAGATTTCAATAGAAATAGACAAGAAGAAATTGAGCGTCGAAGAAGGCGCTACAATTCTTTCCGCCGCCGAAGCCGCCGGTATAAAAATACCGACACTCTGCTATTACAAAGCCGTAGGGGCCATTACCTCCTGTTTTGTCTGTGTGGTGGAAGTTGAAGGCAAGAAGCATCTTGTCCCCGCCTGCACGGCAAAGGCTGAACCGGACATGGTCATTACCACAAACAGCAGGAAGGTGACTGACGCCCGAAAGGCCGCGCTGGAGCTTTTGCTCTCGGATCATAACGGTGATTGCGAAGGCCCCTGCCGCCTCGGCTGTCCTGCAAATATTGAATCACCTAAATTCATAAACGAAATACTGCACAGAAAATACGGCGAAGCGATCAAGACCATTAAGAAGAGCGTTGCTCTTCCTGCGGTGCTTGGGCGCATCTGCCCCGAGATTTGTGAGAAGACCTGCCGGCGCGCTAAAGTTGACCAGCCGGTGGCGATATGTCATCTCAGGCGTTTTGTCGCCGACAGAGATCTTTCAAGCAAGGTGCCTTATCACCCGGAAATAAAAGAAAACACCGGGAAAAAGGCGGCGGTTATCGGTTCAGGACCTGCCGGGCTTTCCTGCGCGTACTATCTGAGGCAGGAGGGAATTGAGGTTACGGTATTTGACGCCAGGGAACAGCCCGGAGGAGCCCTAAGGTATGCGATTTCTAAAGAGCGCCTTCCGGTCTCCGTGCTTGACTCGGAAATAAGGATAATCAGGGATATTGGGGTTAAATTCGAACACGGAAAGCGGCTCGGTAAAGAGCTGCGTGTTGCAGAGCTTTTAAAGTCATACCAGGCGGTCTTCATCGGCACGGGCTCGAAAGAGGAGGACCTTGAAGCGCTAAAGACAGAAGGGATAGAAACCGGGAAGAACGGCGTGGTTATCGGAAAAGAAACAATGATGACCTCGGTCTTTGGGGTTTTTGCAGGCGGGGATTGCGTTTCAAAGACCGGACTTGCCGTGCGCTCAGTTGCTTCAGGCAGGATCGCAGCGAAGATTATGGTCGGTTTTCTTCTACAAGGAACTCCCGGAAAGGATAAGAAATTATTTTCAGTCAGGATGGGGCCCCTCAGCGAGGCGGAACTCTCGGAAATGATGATAGGTTTTAGCTCCGAGAAGCGCGTCCTAAAAAACTTGGTGGACGGCAAGCAAATAAAGGAAAATCCGGGCGAGGCAAGGAAAAACTTTACCGACGACGAGGCTTTAAAGGAAGCCGCAAGGTGCATGCGCTGCGACTGCAGGAAGCTTCGCGGCTGCCGCCTGAAGAAAATCTCTGAAGATTACGGCGCGGACCGGCTAAAGTACCAGGGGGAAAGAAGGAAGTTCGCGCAGGATGCCTCTCACCCGCTCGTGGTGTACCAGCCGGGAAAGTGCATCGCCTGCGGCATCTGCGTCAAAATCACCGAACAGCATAAGGACGAGCTCGGCCTGACCTTTATCGGGAGGGGATTTACGATTAAGATGGGCGCCCCGCTCGGAGCAAATATGAGCGAAGCGATGAAATTGGTTGCGAAAGAGGTTGCCGTAAGATGCCCGACGGCGGCGGTGACGATAAAAAAAGATGGTTTGTAACGTTCTTAACGTTTATAACGTAAACCGCCAAATCCTGTCCATGGTTTGTTTTACGTTACAAACGTTATAAACCTTATAAACGTTATAAACGACTTAGTTCAATTGAGGTTCTTTTATGAAAATCGCTTTTATTACCGCCGGCGCCGGGAAAAGCTACTGCGGCTCCTGCCTCCACGACATCCTGCTCATCCAATCCCTGATTAATTCCGGGAACGATCTAAAAGTCATTGATATGTACACCCCGCTCTCCGTTGATTTCGACGCGACCCCTCTGCCCGTGAAAAAAATACATTACAGCGGCATCAATACGTATCTGCGCCAGAAGTTCGCGTTCTTCCGCAAAAAGCCGCTTACGCTAAATAAGTTTTTTGAACTTCCATCCGTGGTCAATTTCGCGCTTGGTTTCGGCATGGATGTAAGCCCTGTTCAGCTTGGTGAGATGGCGCTCTCCGTGCTTAAGGGAAGGGAGGGGAATCAGGCTCTTGACCTCACCGGCGTGATGGAAGAATTGAAAAAGTCAGCGCCCTATGATGTCTGCGTTCTTTCAAACTCAATGCTCTCAGCGCTTGCCCCTGAAATCAAGAAGGAATTAAATACACCCGTTGTCTGCCAGCTGATGGGGGAAGAGGCCTTTATCGCTATGCTCGGCGAGCCTTACAGGACCGGCTCAATAGAAGCTTTAAGGAAAAATGTGCGTTCGGTGGATGCTTTTATTTCCCACTCGGATGAATACTCAAAGGTAATGTCTGATTTCCTGGGGCGTAAAGCCGAAGATATTATTGCCGTTAATCCCTCCGTGAACGCCGCGTTTTATGAAGGCATTAAGAGGCGTGACAAGCCCTTTACCGTCGGCTTTCTCTCCAAAATGAACAAGGCAAAGGGTCTTGATGAGCTTCTCAGCGCTTTTATCGTCCTGGTAAAAGAGCACAAGGCGGATGCGTATCTTTTAGCGGGGGGAGAGATACTTGACGGTGAATCAAAGACATATTTCGAAGAGGTTAAGAAGAGGGTTGCCTCTGCGGGAATAGAGGACAGGTTTAAATATCTCGGCCGTCTTGAGTTTGCCGCAAAGAAAGAATTCTTCAAGGCCAGTTCTGTCTTCTCCGTTCCCAGTTTATTCCCGGAGTCAAAAGGCATAGCCGCGCTTGAAGCCCTGTCTGCCGGGATTCCCGTCGCGCTTCCGGACCACGGCGCGTACAGAGATATTGTGAAACACACCGGCGGGGGGTTACTCTATAAACCGGGATCCGTCTTCGGTCTCGCTGCCCTGCTAAAAAAGTTGTACGATGAACCCGCACTTGCCGATTCTTTGGGCGAAACCGGAAGGGAAAGCGTAAAGAGCCAATACAGCGTGAAGAAGATGACTGAAATGAATATTGAGGTTTACAGGAAAGTGCAGTAAAACTTGAGGACAGTGGACGGAAGTCGGTGGACAGAAGTCAGTGGACAGTCTTCTGTCCTCTGTCTACCGTCCTCCGCACATCCGCCCCTCTGCCATCTGCCCGCCGCTTCGTGGATTACTAATTAAGAACTCATGGATTATGGAGTGCGCCGACCGTGTCGGCGCGCCAGGCGAATCGACGTGGTCGATTCACTCCATAAGCTTAAGCAGGTTTACTAAATCCGTCTTGGACGAGTTTTTCTTTTTGCCTTGCTTCTTGTTTCATTGTTTTTTTGTTTAGAATTTAGTGCTTAGTATTTACCTTTTTGCTCTACAGCTCTTGCGCATCTGCACATCCGCGCCTCCGCACGTCTTCCTTAAAAGGTCCCTTCAAAACTCCCTATCTGCATATTTGACATCAAGAAATTCTTGCCCATAGATTTGTATTTGTCCGCGTAGTTTAACGGAGTGAATTTCAAGGGATATTTCTTCTCCTGTTTTATCGCTACTTTTATGCAGTTGTCTTTGATGAGCCCTTCAGCGGTCTTCTTTGAGACCATCAGTCCTTTCCCGCGCCTGATTACCGTGCCATCAGAGGTTATCAGAAGTTTGAACGGCCCTTTGTAAAATATTCCCTGCTCCGGCTTTTCTGCTTTGCCGGTCACGGCCTTTGATAATTCCAGCGCTTTGTCTTCGGCTGTGGTGCAGAGGAAGGGAGCCTTCTCTTTTTTCAAGGCCAGCGCCGGATCCTGGGCTGAGACATTTAAGTGATTCCTGTAAAGGCCGGTGGAGTAAATGATTGCGGTCTTTTCGCAGATCCTTGTGGATTTGTAAAGCAAATGGTCGGCGTCATCCAGCGCGGCAACCGCAAAATTCAGTTTGGGGGCAGCGCTTCTCCCGGTTTCGTAGCAATCGCCTTCTTTTCCCTTGTAGGCGAGGATTGAGGCGTTATTCGCTGAAATATCAACGGTCATTCCTATAAACCCTGCGCCTTCAAGCCTAAAGAGCACGCCTGAAAGATAGATAAAAGGTGTGTTGACCATCACCATGCCCCGCGAAGGAAGGCGGGCATAGGCTTTCTCAATTTCCGACACCCTGGGTTTGTTGAGCGTGATTTTTACCTTCTCAAAATCTTCGGCGGTGTATTTTTCAGGGAACATTGAACAGCCCAGCAGGGAGAGAAGCGAGCCGGCGATTAAGGCAAGTAAAATATTGGTCTTCATCTTCAGCCTCCAACTACGCTGTAGGCGTAGAGAAAATTGTCATGGCGGATATATAGCACCCCGTTTGAAACGACGGGATAGGCCCAGAAACTTCCCTTGCCTTCCTTCGGCAGGGTGAAATGGCTGGCCGCTTTGTGTTCTTTTGTGTCAACCGGAACCAGCGCCAATTTCCCGTTCTCGCTCAAGGTGTAAAGCATCCCGTCAGCTAAAAGCACCGAACCTTTGCCGACGCCCCTTTCAACATAATTAAGCGCGCCGGTCTTGATATCAACGCACCACCAGCCGGCCGCCCGGTCGCCCGAACCGTAAATGCAGCCATTCGCTTCCACGATGCCGCCGTGATGGTTGTCAAAGGTAGACTCCCAAACCTTTACTGCCGTGCCGGCCTTCGGGTCAACTTTGTAACATTCGGTTCCCCTGCCGTAGCCGCTTGAGACAACGACCAAATTCTCATAAACGAGCGGCACCGCCGCGTTTACCGCGGGCTTGGTCTCGTGCTTGAAAGACCAGAGAAGTTTCCCGGTCTCAATATTAATCCCGACTGCGTTATTTCCCGTGAAAGCGACAACCTGCCTGATTCCGGCAATAGTCGCGATTGTCGCGGAAGAGTAGCTTGGAATATCTTTGAGCCCGGTGCAGGCCCAGATTTGGGCGCCTGTTTTCTTGTCCAGGGCGACAATAACTCCGAGCGCCCCGCCCGGCTCGCAGATGACTTTGTTATCCGCTACAATGACGCTCTCGGAATATCCCCATTTGCCTATTTTTCCGTCATAGGTCTCTTCAACATTGACTGACCAGACAGGAGACCCGTCGGAAACTTTATAGGCGGAGACGACGCCGACCGCGTTCATATGATAGACAATCCCGTCGTCGACGGCAGGGGTAGACCTTGAACCTTCCCAGCTTGAACTCCAGGCCTGGCTGTTTACGGCTTCCCATTTCTTGTTGCCGTTAATATCCAGCGCGACCACTTTGCAGTAAGACCCGAAATCGCCGGCGGTGTAAATCATTCCGTCGGAAACAGAGACTGAAGAAAACCCATTTCCGCAATCCTCGAATTTCCATTTGAGTTTCAGCCCTTCTTTGGGCCATTTGGCGAGCAGGCCTGTTTCTTTGCATTTGTTATCCAGGTCAGGGCCTCTAAAATTTGGCCAGTCTCCCGAAAAAAGCAGGGCTGAGAAGGATAAGGCGAGGATGAGGATTGCGGCTTTTCTCATGGCATGTCCTTTGGATGCTAAAAGGGGCCGGTTTCCCGGCCCCCTGTCTTACTCTATTTTTTCACTGAATACGCAAAGAGATTGCCGCCGTGCCTTACATAGAGCACGCTGTTTATCACTACCGGGTGCGCCCAGAACGGATCCTTTGAACCCTCTGCCGGCACCGAAAAGGAGCTTACAATTTTTTCGGCGGAAGGAGAGGCTTCGACCAGCGCCAGTTTTCCGCGCTCGCTCAATGAGTAGAGCATTCCGTCGGCGTAAGTGACTGAGCCCTTGCCGATATCTTTTGCGGTCCACGCAGCTTTCCCGGTGGCAAGCTCAAGGCAAAGAAAAGACCTTTCCGCTGAGCCGTAAACATAGCCTCCAAGCCCGATCAGCCCGCCGTGGTGGTTATCCATCAGAGTGTTAGACCACTGTTTGGTGACGCTCTTGCCGTCATCGGAGATGAGGTAGCAGTCGTTGCCGATGCCGTAGCCGGTGGAGACATAGACATAACCTTTGTAATAAACCGGAGTGGAAGCGTTTACATCGTATTTAGTGGGGTGGGGAAAAGACCAGAGCAGGTCCCCGGTCTTTGAGTTTATGCCGACAACATTCTTCTGCGACATTGTGATTATGGTGCGGAGCCCTTTGTGGTCAACAATGACCGGGGTGCAGTAGGAAGCGGAGTCGCCAAGCGAGTTCTGCGTGGCCCAGACTTCTTTGCCGGTATTCTTGTCAAAAGCAACTAAGAGCTTATCCGCGCTGCCTACCATGCAGAGCAGGTTATTGCCGTCAACGATGGGGGATTCCGAGTAGCCCCAGTTCCCCTTTTTGCCTTTGAGTTTAAACGAGACATTGGCTGTCCATTTTACGGCGCCGTCTTTTGCGTTCAGGCAGTTTATCTCGCCGAGCGCATTCATAATGTATAGATTTTCGCCGTCAATGGTGGGGGTTGCCCTGGTCCCGGGATAACTGCTGTTCCAGGTGCCGCCGACCGGAGTAGCCCATTTCTGCTTTCCGGAAGAGTCAAGCGCGATTACCATGCAGTCATCTTCAAAATCACCCGCTGTATATATGGTATCACCAATGACTGACACGGAAGAATATCCCTTGCCGCACTTGTCAAACTTGAAGAGCAGCTTGGGGCCTTCAGCAGGCCATTCCTTAAGAAGGCCTGTGTCGGGCGAGATGTTGTCCTGTTTTGGGCCGTTGAAACACGGCCAGTCCGCCGCCGAAAGCATCAAGGGAAGCGCGGCAAGCAGAGCGAGCAAGCTGTTGCGTAGTTTCATTATTCCTCCGTGGGTGATTTTTTTTTGTTCCGCATTATAACAAATAGAAGGGCTTTTCTCAATATGAACCCTTGAAAACGGAGCGGAGTAATACTACAATTGATGGAGTAAATACTGCACTTTCGGTTTACAGCGAGGCGCTATGGCAAATGGATTGCAGGTGAGAGGGCTTGTAAAGTCCTACGATTCTCCTTCCGGAAAAGTTAAGGTCCTTTCAGGGGTAACCCTCGAAGTTGCCGGAGGGGAGACCGCGGGTATCACCGGCCCCTCGGGCTCGGGAAAGAGCACCCTTCTAAATATCATCGGAACGCTTGATACCGCCGATGCCGGTTCGGTTCAACTCAACGGTCAGGATGTTCTGTCGCTCAAAGGTTCCCGCCTCTATGAATTCAGGAATACCTCCATCGGTTTTGTCTTTCAAGACCACCACCTTCTTCCGCAATTGACCGCGCTTGAGAATGTAATGCTTCCGTCCTTCCTTGCCGCTGCAGGATCAGGCAGAGAGAGGGCGCTTGAACTGCTTTCCGAATTCGGGCTTTCCAAAAGGAAGGATTTTTTCCCTTCATCGCTTTCGGGAGGGGAGAGGCAGAGGGTTGCGGCGGCAAGGGCGCTTATAAATTCCCCCAAGCTTCTGCTTTGTGACGAGCCGACAGGAAATCTTGACGAGACGGCTTCCGCAAAGACCGGAAAACTATTTCTGTCGGTCGCAAAAAAAAGGAAAATCCCTGTTGTGATTGTCACTCATAATCTTGAGCTCGCGAAACTCTTCTCTGTATCCTACATTATGCACGACGGGAAACTGCTCCCCGGCGGCGGAAAATAATGTTTCTCCGCCTGGTCCTTCGAAACTCCGTCCTCCATCTGAAGGGAGGGCTCGCGGTCGCCCTTGCGGCCGCCGCCGCTTCTGCGGTACTGATTGGCGCCGCAATAGTAGGCGACTCAGTGAACGGAAGCCTGAAGGATACGGCTCTTGAACGTCTAGGCGGCATTACCCATTCAGTCACGGCCCCATATTTTTTTGATGAAGGACTCTCCGGCAGGATAGAGTCGGGCTTAAACGGCGGAACGGCCGCTCCGGTTCTTATCCTTTACGCTTCGGTGAAAAATATCAGCAACGGCGTCACCGCCCAGAATGTCCAGATAGTCGGCTGCGATGAAAGGTTCTTCGAACTCTTTGGCGTGAAATTTGATGAGGCCGGCGGGCTCACCGGCAGAAAGGCCTTAGTCAGCAGGTCTCTTTCAAAAGATATAATTTTTCTTCAAAACGACAATATTATTTTGACCCTCCCGAAGGCAGCGCTTGCCCCGCAGGGCAGCGTCTTCGGCAAGAAAAAGACCGCGGATACCACGGTAACGCTTCGCCTTGAACCCGGGATGGTAATGCCGTCATATTCCGCGGGATTATTCAACCTCAAGAATGAAGCGGCTCCTTCACGGACCGTTTTTGTGCCGCTAAAAACTCTCCAGAACGCCCTGGGGCTTACGGGGAAAATAAACACCGTCCTGATACATTCAGAAAAAACCAATCCTGCAATGGCATTGAACCAGAAAATAACTCTAGGCGATTTCGGCCTTTCAATTGTTGAAGATAACGCCGGCGGCGCCTTCTATATAGAGAGCGGTGATCTGATGCTCACCGAAGCGCAGGCGGCGCGCGCTGAGATAGCGGCAAAAAAGTCCGGGCTTAGCGGAGAAAGGCTCTCGGTTTACCTTGTCAGGTCAATAAACGGCAAGGCCCCGTATTCGGTTATCGCAGCTTCTGAGAAAACGTCTGTCGGCAAATACCAAATACTGCTCTCAGGCTGGGCCGCTGAAGACGCGGGCAAGATTTTGGGCGAGGCCCTTCCCGTTTCTTTCATAAAAGCAAAGAGCGACGGGGATTATTATGAAGCGTCAGAGGAGTTTGTGTTCAGCGGCAAAATGCCGGACGCTTACGCGAACTCCGGGCTTGTCCCGAAGTTTGAAGGAATAACTGATTCCGCTTCAATGGCCGATTGGAAGCCGCCCTTCGCTCTTGTAAAAGGCGCGATACGCCCTAAGGATGAAAAATACTGGACGGAACACGGCGCGGCCCCCAAGGCTCTCATAAATTACAAGCGGGCGCTTCAATACTGGAAGGAAGAAAGCCCTGTTTATTCCGGTATAACCTCCTGCCGCGTTGAGAAAAAGGATGCGGATTCAAGAAAGCGCTTTGAAAATTATTTTACCGAGGAAGGGGATCCGGCGGCAATGGGGCTGATTTTGAAATCCGAGAGGGAAGACGCGCAAAAGAGCGCGGTTGCCTCCTCGGATTATTCCTCGCTCTTTGCGGGCTTAAGTTTCTTTGTGGTGGCTTCCGCCCTTGGCCTTGTCTGGCTCATCTTCGGCTTGATGGCCGAGGAAAGATCCAAAGAGGCCGGGATAATGCTCGCGCTGGGATTTAAGCCGCGTTATATCATAGCCCTGCTCTCGTGCGAGGGCGCTGTTTATGCCCTGGCCGGAGCGGTTCCGGGTATTTTGCTCGGGCTTCAATACGCGAAGTTTTTTACGAGGTATCTCGCCGCCGGATGGAAATCCTCCGGCGTTGAACTCGCAACCTTTAGCGTCCACTTAGACCCTCTCAATATATTCTTATGGGCGCTCATCGCCTTCCTGCTCTCGGTAGCCGCGGCCTCTTTCTCCGCTTCACGGGTGATAAAAGAAAAAGTGACCGCGCTGCTCTCAGGCAGCTCAAGACTGCCGGATGTAAAACAGTTCGGCAGGACGAATTCGGCGGTTCTCATCGCGGCCTGCGCCGGAGCAGCGGTTTCAATCCTGCTTATCGCGCTCGGGGCGGCAAAAGCGCTCTCGGCCGAAGCCGCTTTCTTTACCGGCGGAACAATTTTGCTCGCGTCGCTTCTGGCATTCTTTTCTCTTCTGATAAAGAACAGAAGGGCGGAGAGCCGGTTAGGCCTCGCTCTGCGGTCCATTTACGCCGGCAGGAAAAAAAGCATTCTCGCGGCGTCTCTTATCGCTTCAGCGGCTTTTCTGTTAGTTACCGTTTCATCAAATAAAAAAGCGCCGGAAGATCTTGATGTCTATGGCAGGGCCTCCGGTTCCGGCGGATTCAACATTACGGCGTCCTCAGGCCTGCCGGTTAACTTTGACCTGAACACTAAGAAGGGGCGCGCCGCGGCGGGAATTAAAGATGACGCGGTTTTTGCCGGATTTTCCGCGCTGAGTTTTCCCGTGAAAGCAGGCGAGGATATGAGCTGCCTTAATGTGGCCGCGCCGAAAGAGCCGGCTGTCTATGGAGTTCCTGGAGCACTGATAGAGCGCGGCGGCTTTACCGTCAGCGCTCCCGGATTCGCGGGAAACGGCTGGAAAGCCCTGGAAGCTCCGTTAAAAGACGCTATACCCGCATTCGCTGATTCCAACAGCCTGGAATGGATACTCCATAAAAAAGTCGGGGATGAGATTTATTCCGGGGGAAAGAAGTTAAAGATTTCCGGCACGGTAAACGAAAGCGTCTTCGCGGGAGCCCTGCTTGTTTCTGAGAAGAATTTCCGGGCCAATTTTACCGGAAAGGGGAACGCTTTCTTTCTCGCGGCCTGCCCTCCGGAGAAAGAAAAGGAAGTGCTTGCGGTTTTGAACCGCGATCTTTCGGATCAAGGTTTTGACGCAAGAAGGACCTCCGAATATCTGATGAAATATGCGGGCATACAGAATATTTATATCTCTACCTTTGAGTTTCTCGGAGGGCTGGGTTTCCTGCTTGGTATCCTGGGACTGACCGGGGTAATGCTTCGCAATATAAGAGAGAGAACCCGCGAACTTGCCGTGATGAACGCTTTTGGCTACTCTCCGCATGAACTGGTGCGTTTGATACTCGTGGAGAATGCGCTGCTGCTTACGGCCGGCCTGATTATCGGCACGCTTGCGGCGCTTGCAGCTGTTTACCCGCAGACAATAGCTCTTGGTCGGTCTGCTTCCTGGACAACTTCTCTTGCCTGGCTGCTGCCGGTTTACGCGGCCGGCCTTTTGGCTTCAATCGCCGGGGCTGCCTTCGCGATAGGAAGGACAACTGCAGAGGCCTTGAGAAAGGAATAGAAGGGCTGAGGGGGAAATGCTAAAATAAATTGAAATTCGAAGCAAGAAATTTGAAATTCGAAACGGGGGTTTGGTGAAAAAATTATTGTTATGTCTTGCTGCGCTTATCTCCTTTTCCTGCGCGGTTCAGAGTCAGCAGGTTGAAACGGCGCCCACAAAGGCGACGGACAGTTACAACGGATTCAGAAATAATGTCAGTTTTGACCAAACACCCATAAACCCGCCGTCCGAATGGGACAAATCAAAGAATGTCCTCTGGAAGGCCAAAGTCGGTACCGGCTATTCAACTCCGGTGATTTGGCAGGATAAAGTATACGTGCTCGGCGAGCCCGGCACTCTCTATTGCCTGGAAAAAACAACTGGTAATATTTCCTGGTCGCTCTCAACCTCGGATAACGATGTCGCGCCGGCGGAAAAGGGAAAATTGAATGTAGTTTCCAGCGGCTGCGGCAATGCCGCGGCGACTCCGGTGGTGAGCAATGAAGGCGTTTTCATAGTGCTGGCGTCGGGAATAGTGACACGTATCGGGCACGACGGAAAGCGCGTCTGGTTAAAGGCCTTTGAGCAGCCGATGAACGGCGCTTACGGGAGGGCCGCTTCCCCCGTAATGCTGGACGGGAAAGTGCTTGTAAGCGTTGACCACCTGTTCGCGCTTGACGCGAAGAGCGGGGAGACGGTCTGGGAATGCGCCGAAGCGACAAATGACTATGCCACTCCTGACGTGTTTATCGTGTCAGGGAAGAAATTCATACTCATGCCTTCCGGCTGCATAGTAAATCCGGAGGACGGAAAAAAGGCCGGCGGCGTTGACGGGGCAGACTACGCCAGCCCGATAGTTTCCGGCGATACGCTTTATTTTGCCGGATCAAACGCTGCGGCCTTTAAGGCCTCGCTTGATGACAAGGGCTCGTTGAAAACCGAGAAACTCTGGGAAACCCAGATCCAGGGAGAGCAGGTTTCAACGCCGCTTGTTCTTGACGGATTCTTCTATTCGATTACCGATGATGCGATGCTTTTGGTGATAGACGCGAAGACCGGCGAAAAGAAACTCGAAGCCAACATCGGCGAGAAAATAAATTCTCCTTTTTTCGCGGCGCTCAAAGCTGCGGGAGGCAACATTTACATCTCCAATGATTCCGGTTCCGTGGCAATAATGGCGCCCGGGATTGAGCAGAAATTATTGTTCACGAACGCGATTGACGGCAGGTCCGGAGCCACGCCGGTATTTGAAGGGACGAAGTTATTTTTGAGGGTGGGGGAAGAGGTCTATTGTATAGGGAAGTAGCCGTTAAAGCAGGGCTAAACAAAAATTCTAAATTCGAAGCACGAAATTCGAAACAAAAACACAAGTTCAAAACAAAAACCCAGTAAATAGATTAGAGGTCTAAAGCGTTTTGAACGTTCATAACGTAAATATTATTGAGCAAGGTTTTCCATGGTTTGCATTACGTTACAAACGTTAGTAACGTTAAGAACGTTATAAACGGTGAGTTATTTGAAACAATACAATATCCCGTCAGATGAGCCTATGAACAATCTTCCTTCGGAAACCGCAGGAGACCCTGAAATATGCCCGCCGGCCTCGTACTTCCAGGCAACGCTGCCGTCTTTTTTGTTTAACCCGAATATTAGCCCCGCATCAGTTCCGAAGTAAATGTACTCCCCGGATATTACCGGTGAGGAATCCACGCTGCTTCCCGCATTGAATCCCCAGGTTTTCTTCCCGTCTTTGGCGCCGAGGCAGGCAACATTGCCGTCCCTGTCGGCGAAGATTACGCCGGTCCCGTCCGCGGCAGGGGAAGCGTAGGTCTCCGTGCCTTCAGTTCCGGTTACAGACCAGGCCGCTTCTTTTGATTTCAAGTCAATGCAGGAGAATTCGCCTTTCAAAGAAGCAAGGTAGAACTTTCCGTCGAAAACTGCAGGCGAGCTGGCAAGATAACTGCCCACCGAAACGCTGTCGGCAGTCTCGCCGTTCTTTAAGTCAATGAATCTTAGAACCCCGTCACAGCTGGTGAGCAGCGCTTTGCCGTCATATATGGAAGGGGAAGCGTAAATCGGAAACCCGATATCGGCCGTCCAGGCGGTCTTACCGTCAGCGGCGGAAATAGCCAGAAAGGAGCCCTCGTAGGTGCCGAATATGATGTTCCCGCCAAAGACTATCAGAGAGGTTACTATTTGCGAATCAGTCTTGAAGGACCAGAGTTTTTTGCCTGAACCCGCTTCCAGCGCGTAAACTTCTCCTGAAGCGTCTCCGGCGTAAAGCACGCCGTTCTTTACGACGGGCGAGGATTTGATGGAGCCGACGGAAGAACCTGCCGCTTCTTTCTTGAACTCCCAGATTATTTTGCCTGAAGCTGCCTCCAGCGCGGAGATCTTCTTTTCGCCGGCCGTGAAAACTCTGCCGCCGGCAATGACGGGCTGGTTCAATATTTTATCGCCTGAATCAAAGGTCCACGCGGTTTTGAGTATTCCGGGGAGCGCTTCCGAGGAAACGCCGGTTAAAGAATCATTTCCCCGGAACTGGGGCCAGTCGGTACAATACAAAAGGGCTGAGAGGGAAAGGAATATGAGTAGATTATTTAAATGTCTCACAGAAAGATTATAGCATTTATTCATAAATGTTTGTAACGTTCGTAACGTTCTTAACGTTTATAACGTTTGTAACGTTTGTAACGTAATGCGAAACCTTTTGTTTGAAAGAATTAACTTTATAAAGAAGACGGCTAATGGCTATAATATCAGAGGTTCTAAAAGGAGAAGGTGGATGAAATTTTTGGCCTGTTTAATTGCGCTGGTTTTGGCCGGAGGATGCACAGCCATGGATAAAGGATATTCACTTGAGCCGGGGAAGGTAAAGATATTTGAACTGAAAACCGGCAAAATCGAAGAAGTTGAAAAAGTAGTCAAGCCGGACGCCGAGTGGAAGAAGTTATTGTCCCCGGAAGAATTCAAGATAACGCGTTTCAAAGGAACGGAGCTTGCCTGCACCGGAATTTACGACAAGAACAAGGAAGCGGGCGGCTATAAGTGCGTCTGCTGCGGCACGGACCTCTTTCTTTCCGAAGCAAAGTTTGACTCAGGCACCGGCTGGCCCAGTTTCTTTAAGCCCGTGTCCGAACTCAATATACTTTATGTTGAAGACAACAGTTTCGGCATGGCGCGGACCGAGATGATGTGCGCGCGCTGCGGGGCGCACCTCGGGCATGTCTTTGACGACGGCCCGAAGCCTACGGGAAAGCGTTACTGCACGAATTCAGCCTCGCTTAAATTTGTCAAAAACCGGTAGTTTTCCAAAACGGAGGAATTATGAATAAGATTGTATTGTTTCTTGCAGTTGCTATTTTACTGCCGCTCGGTCTCGCGGCGCAGACGGTCGAAGAACTTAAGGTGATGAAAGCCAACGCCGATATACGCCAGCTGATGAATATGACAGGCGCAGGAAAGCTGGGGCCGCAGATGAAGGACCAGGTGGCGCAGATGGTTATGCGCGCGGCCTTTGAGGCCGCGGGAAGCCAGGAACTTGACGAGGCTTCTAAGAAAGTTGTAGATGCCTATACAGGCAAGATAATAGGGAAATACCTCGGCGATGACAATATTAACGCACTGCTTGACGAAGCCGTGCCTGTTTACAAAAAGTACCTTACGGCGAAGGAAGTGAACGAGATTCTGGAGTTCTATATTTCCCCTACCGGCCGCAAAATGCTTGAAACCATGCCGTCAATTATGAAAGAATATATGAGCCTTGTGATGGAGAAGCAGAAAGGCTGGGGAAAATCCATCAAGGACGACACCGCGGAAATGCAGAAAGAACTGAAATCCATCGCGGATAAAAAGACATCAAAAGAAGCAAAGTAAAATAACATAGCCCGGGGGCCCGATGAAAAGTTTTGCTATTTTCCTGGCAGTGTTCTTTGGTGTTTCACCGGCGGTTATTGCGGGATCGGAAGCGCTTTCTGAATCAGGGGTATGCACGGCGGAAGTTTCAGGACAGAATAAATGCAGGGCAAAAGTAATAAAGTATGAAGATGAAGCTTCGCAAACTCCGGAGGAAATAGCAGTTGTGACCATGAGGGGCATAGCGTCAGCCCTTGAGTTGTATTATTGCCGTTATAAATCATATCCTTTGGATCTTCAAACGCTTGTAAAAGATGGGTATATGGCTGAAAGCATGCTCACGGATCCCTGGAAACATGCTTTCCGGTATAAACCTTTGGCCGATCCAAACGGGTGTTCTATTTCAAATTACCTTTTGGGAAGCAACGGCCCGGACGGGAAGCCTGACACGGCGGATGATATTGCTCCTGCAATCAATCCGGTAAGGCATTCATTCCCGGGCTCAAATTCAAAATAGCCGCGAGGCTGTTAATTCAAAAGCAGTAATATGGAGGAATAATGCGAAAGGCAGCGGTGTTTCTTTCGGCGCTTTTAGTGCTCCCGCTCCTGGCGGCCGCGGCGGACGATCAGGGGCAGGCCGGGCGCGAGGCGAATGTCAGAAAAATGATAGAACTTAGCGGCGGCACTAAAATGATTACGCAGATGAAAGAGGCGATAAAAAAGATGACTGCGTCAACCGCCAAGCACGCGCTTGAAGGCGAAAATATGGACGATGAAACTCAAAAGATAACCCAAAAATACTCGCAGAGGATGATGGATAACATCCTAAGCGACGAGAAGATCAACGGGATAATTGATATGATGGTTCCCATCTACGCGAAATACCTGGGAGATAAGGAAATAGACGATATTGTCGCTTTTTACGAGTCGCCGTCCGGCAAGAAAATGACGGCTGCAACGCCGAAGATAATGGGCGATTATATGGGAAAGATGGGCGAGCTGCAGAAGAGCTGGATGGATTCCATTAAGCAGGATTCGGAAGATATGAAGGCCGAGCTGAAAGCGCTTTCAGATAAGAGAAAAGCGGATAAATCCAAGAAAAAAGACGAAGAGGATAATAACAAGTAGGAAATTGGAATAAGCTCGAAATTCGAAATCTGAAATTCTAAAAATATTCAGTAAACATCATTAACGCAAAGAGCAAAAACTTCAAACCGGGTTAAATGGTTTGCTTGTTTTTGCTCTTTGTTTTGTATTTGCTTTTACCTTATAAACTTTACAAACCTTATAAACCTTATAAACTCTTACCCCTTTATATACTTTTCCGGATTTTTAGAGAATGCCTGCGGGCATCCGTTACAGCACATATAATACGCCTTCCCTTTGTAGTCAAATACCTGAGTTGTCTTGTTCACTTTGAACTTGGTTCCCATCACCGGACATACAACATCTTTTCCAAGCTCGTCCGCCCTCGGAGTCCTTGATTTTAAGGCTTCCGCAGCCTGAGCCGCGCTTTTTATTGCCCCGCCGTTATCAGCGTTTGCCGCCGGAGCCGCCGCCTTTTCCGCAGTGCAGCCTGCAAGGATTACCGCGGCAGTCAAAACAAAAAGTAATTTCTTCATTTACTCCTCCTTTGAAGAATGATTACGCAGATTTCAAAATGCAATTACACGGATTAAAGAGATTGTTTCTTTTACTGCTTCCATTATAACAGTTCTAAGCAGTGCTGTGATGATAATGGTCATAGAGTGTAAGGGGCATTAATCTGCGTAATCGTCATTCGTAATTCGCGTAATCACTAAAAGCCAGAGGCCCTGGTGCCTAATAGTCTTGATAATCAAATGCACAGGGAATATAATTGCTTTGGAGGCAAAATGCCTGCAAAAAAAATACTCATAGTCGGCGCCGGGCCCGGGGGATTGACCGCGGGCATGATACTCGCTAAAAGAGGTTTCAACGTTACGATTCTTGAAAAAGAGGCCGTAGTCGGAGGGCGCAACGCCTCCATTAAGAAAGACGGCTACACCTTTGATATAGGCCCTACCTTCCTGATGATGAACTATATTCTGAAAGAGGTGTTCCTGGAGGCGGGAAAGAAGGCGGAAGATTATATGAAGGTGAAGCGCCTTGAGCCGATGTACCGCCTCCTCTTTACCGACAAGGAAGTTTCTATAAGCAGCGGTTTCGACGTTATGAAGGCCGAGATCTCAAAGAACTTTCCGGGCAACGAAGAAGCGCTCGCGAAGTTCATGAAGACCGAGAAGCACAGATACGGGAGGATGTTTCCCTGCCTGCAGAAAGACTATTCTAAACCCTGGCATCTGCTCCGCCCGGTTTTTTTGAAAGCTATTCCGGCTCTTCAGCTCCACAAGAAATTCTGGCAGAACCTGTCGGGGTACTTCAAGCAGGACGACCTGAAAATCTGTTTCACCTTCCAGGCAAAATATATAGGAATGTCGCCCTGGGAATGCCCGGCGGCGTTCACGATGATTCCCTATGTCGAGCACGAGTATGGTATTTACCATGTGTACGGAGGACTAAATCAAATCTCGGCGGGAATGGCAAAGGCCTTCCTGGAATTCCCGAACGCGGAGCTGAAACTCAACACAAAAGTTAAAGAGCTTATCGCGGAAAAGAAGAAAGTTAAAGGCGTCAGGCTCGAAGACGGCAGGGAAATTTTCGCGGACGAGGTGATAATAAACGCGGATTTTGCCTACTCTATGAGCGAACTGGCGAAGAGCCAGAAACTGAGAAAGTACTCGCCGGAAAAACTCAAGAAGATGCGGTATTCCTGCTCGACTTTCATGATCTATTTGGGGGTAAGGAAAAAATATGACATCCCGCACCACAACATAGTGTTCGCGAAAGACTACCGGAAGAATGTTCAGGAAATATTTGAAAAGGGCTCGCCGTCAGAGGATATGTCCGCGTATGTGCAGAACGCCTGCATTACGGATCCTTTACTGGCTCCTGAAGGCAAATCAACCATCTATATCCTGGTGCCCTGCCCGAACAAAGCTTCCGGCACGGACTGGCAGAGCATAAAAGAAGAGTACAAAAATAAGGTCCTGGATATGCTTGAAAAACGCACCGAACTGAAAGACCTGCGGGCCAACATTGAGAGCGAGACCGTCTACACCCCGGACGACTGGGTCAATAAGCATAATGTGTATCTCGGGGCAACCTTCAATCTGGCGCATAACCTTTCGCAGATGCTCTATTTTAGGCCCAGGAATAAATTTGAAGAACTGGATAACTGCTGGCTCACCGGCGGAGGAACTCATCCCGGGAGCGGCCTGCCTACCATATATGAGTCCGCGAGAATAACTTCAAACCTCATCAGCAAAAAGTACGGTATTCCCTTCACCGCGCCAACCACGCTCAATCAGAAGGAGACTTTCTGATGAGGGCAAAGCCGAGAATCTTTGCAAGCAAATGCCTTGGATTTGCGAATTGCAGGTGGGACGGCGCGACCGTCAATGACAGGTTTGTGGAGCGGCTCGGCAAGCATGTTGATTATGTCGCCTTTTGCCCTGAAATGGAAATCGGCCTCGGTTGCCCGAGGGATCCTATAAGAGTAGTCCTGATAAACGGACAGAGGACTCTATTTCAGCCTAATACCGGAAAAGAGTTTAGCAAAGAGATGCTGACCTATCGGTCCAAACAGCTTTCAGCGCTTAAGAAGGAAAATCTGAGCGGTTTCATTTTAAAAAGCAGGTCTCCTTCCTGCGGCATCAAGGACGTAAAACTTTTCACAGGGACCAAAGAGACCTCAGGGCATACCGGCGGCAGCGCGGGATTCTTCGGGGAAGGTGTGCTGGAAGAGTACGCCCCGCTAGCCATAGAGGACGAGGGGCGTCTCACAAACTTTCCAATTAGGGAAAATTTTCTGACCAAAGTTTTTACACACGCGGAGTTCCTTGCCGTCAAAAAGACAGGAACGGCGCGCGCTCTGTCAGATTTTCAGGCGAAGAACAAGTACCTGCTGCTTGCCTACAACGAAAAAGAAATGAGGTTGATGGGCTCGCTTGCGGCAAATCTGAAAAAGAGGGCGATAAAAGAGATTTATGAGGAATACGGGGAGCATCTGCTTTTGGCCTTCGCGAAACAACTGAGCTTCAAGCCCGTAATAAATGTTTTGACGCACGCGCTGGGATATTTTAAGGAGCAGCTGGTAAAAGAAGAAAAAAAGTTCTTTCTTGAAAGCATGGAAAAGTACCGCGCCGGGAAATTGCCTTTAAGCGCCGTAACCGGGCTGCTTCAGATGTGGATTGTAAAATATAAGGTTGATTATCTTAAAGATCAGACTTTCTTCTCTCCGTTCCCGGAAGAACTGGTGGATTTGGGCGATTCGGGGAAGGGGAGGTAGATCTAAAAGTTTATCTTTCAGATGCCGGAGAAAACCTCACCCTTTAGGGTGAGGATGAATCCGGCATGAATAATATTAACACACCTATAAAGAGAAACTCCGGCCTTCAGGCCGCAGAGTTTCATAAGGTTTATAAAGTTTGTAACGTTCATAACGTAAACATTATGGAGCAGGGTTTTTCATGGTTTGCCTTACGTTGCAAACGTTATTTTGCTATGCCGGACGGAGTGCGGCTTAAGAACGTTAGGAACGTTATTCTGTTATGCCAGACGGAGTCTGGCATGTAAGATATCCTTCCTTACAGAACAAGACGCACGAAGTGCGCTTATAAACGACCTGAGCGATTTTGCAAGGCGCCTGCAGTTGTTTTCTAAGCGCGCGCTTTTAAAGGAGTTAATTATGTTCGACAAAGAATTCGCAAAGAAGCAAATAACCCTTCTTCCCGATTCCGAACTCGCGGCTGCCGTTTCTAACGAAAAGTCAGGCGAGTTTGTGCCGGAGTATTACGAGCTTGCCAGGGAGGAGCTGAAGAAGCGGGGAGTGGACCTCAATAAAGCGCAAACCCCGGCCGGTCCGGCTCGCGAAGCGAAGAGTGAAGGAGCCCGGGCAAGCGTTTTTGTTGAACACATCAGGGGGAAAATGGGCATAAATGCTCTTGAAACCGAAGAGCTTATTGAATTGTATAAAATGGAGAGCGGCCGTCCGTTCTTTATGAGCCTGATTGAAAGAGAACTCGGCGGAAGACATATCGATGTAAAAACAATAGAGCTTGAGAAGCAGGCGGAGGCTTCGGGACCGGTCACTCAGAAGGAATGCAAGTCCTGCGGCACGGGGCATGACGCTGCGTTTAACTTTTGCCCGTTCTGCGGCAATCCCCTTTGACAGGGAAGAGCAGCAAAAGAAGTATTGATTACGCAGATTAGATAAACAGATTACACGGATTAGGTCTTGATTTAATCTGTGTAATCGCACTTCCTAATCTGCGTAATCACTAAACGCAATCTATCAGGAATTTTGAAAAGGAGTTGAAATGATACTTACAAAAAGCACGGACTACGCGGTAAGGGCGCTCTGCTATTTGAGCAGGAACAGCGGCCGTCTGGTTTCAGTAAAAGAACTTCACGAAAAGCTTGCCGTTCCGTATCCCTTTCTGCGGAAACTCCTTCAAATGCTAAACAAGAAAAAAATTGTAAATTCCTACAAAGGTTCCGGCGGAGGGTTTGAACTGAATAAGGCCGCGGGAGAGATATTTCTCCCGGAACTCATAGAGATCTTTCAAGGCTCTTTTAAAATCAACCATTGCACGCTCAAAGGCAAAAGCTGTCCGAATATGGCTTACTGCGTGCTCCGCACCAGGATAGACGAGGTTGAAGATCAGGTCTATAAGATGATGAAGGATATTTCCATTAAGGAGCTCTGCAAGGATCCGCGTAAAAGAGGAGGACTATGAAAATCTTAAGGATTGGCTTTGGATTTGCCGCGGCCTTTATTCTTCTGGCCTGCGCCCCTCTGTTTGCCGCTGGAACTGCGCCAGACGACACAAGTTTTGCCGGTTTTGTCCAGCCTAACGGCGAGAAGAGTTTTGTCGCTTTTCCGGAATATCCGACGGCGCGCGCCTGGCGGTACCAGCATGATGATGATGTAGATCTGCACGCCACGGCGAAAGGTGTAGGGCCGGATTCCGGAATGGTGATTTTCACCGAAAAAGGGGAAAATCCCGGAGAAGTCATGTTCTATGATGTCGGAGCCAGGGGTGATGACCTGAAAAAATATAAAGGCATTTCCTTCTGGATGCGCGGCGACGGAGGGAGCGGCAACCTCTCTTTCGGCACCAACTGGAACCAGAAAGTCGCGTCCTACGCGCGAATGGGCAAGTTTCCTCTCTCGCAAAAAGTCTGGAAAAAGTATTTTGTGCCCTGGAAGAGCTTTACGCCGGATGTGAGCGAGAAAGGATTTTATTTCATCAATGCAAAACTTGCACCGGGCGCGCCAAGACAGGCCTGGGCGGTAATTGCCAGGCTTAATTTCTATTCCGAGCAGGTTACCGAAAAGATTGAAGACCGAAAGACTGATGACCCGCCGGGCATGCTGCCCGCGGAACAATTTGTAACCGGAGCCGGTAAGTTTATTCCCAAAGTTCTGGCAAAACTTAAGGAAGGCAAGCCGGTTACAATAGTTTGTGCAGGGGATTCCATAACGGCAGGCGCCCAGATGACCTACAAGCCCAATAAAGCGCCGAACAGAGACTATGACGCCTATGTGTATTTCGCGGTCCTGCAGAAAAAACTGGCCGAATTCTATAAATACAAAAAAGCCAGATATGCCATGAAGATGTGGCAAGCGGTGGACAAGAAGACCGGAAAAACGGCTTCAGGCGCGGCGGCGGACGGTTTTGCCGTGGTGACCCCCGGGCTTTCCGAAGCGGCCCTCGCGGGTTTTGACGGGCTTCAGGTAATAAGCGTGGGCGCGGGAGGCAAGAACACTCAGTTCGGCGCAGATCATATTTCCGATGTGACTATGTTCAATCCGGACCTGGTTATCTGGTTCTACGGAGTCAATGATACTTTGAGCAAGGGTCTTAACGCCTACACTTCCAATACTGAACGGGCGATAAAGGCTTTGCAGGACAAAAAAATAGAGGTAATACTTGCCGGGCCAACATTTTTTCTGGGAAAGGGATATTTTGAGAACGGGATCGCTTTCCGCGAGCCGGCGAGGGAACTTGCATCGAGCCTGAACGTTCCCTTTGTAGACCAGTCAGGCGCTTTTACGGCCCGCGGAAGAAGGTACATCGGGGATCTTTTGAGCGACGGCGTTCATCCCAATGAATACGGACACAAAATGCTCGCTTCGACGCTTGCTGCCGCTCTTGGAGTCCCGGGCCAGTTTGTCTGGGACCAGCCGATGTTTCTCGCTGCGAAAAACGGCGCGAAACCGGGTAACTGATGAAATTACCGCGCGGCACAAAAGGGGCTAAAATGAAAAAGCTTGTTCTTGCCGCGGTTGCGGTTATGGCTTCTTTTGTGTTGCAGGCGGGCGGCGCAAAGGGCATATTGATAGCCGAAGAGAGTTTCAATTATGAGAACAAGGCTGACCTGGACGGCCAGAACGGCGGGACCGGCTGGGCAGGGCCGTGGTTTAACAGCCCGCTTGAAAAGCAGCGTAACAAAATAAAGGTTCCCGGACTGGAATTTCCCGGCTTGAAAACTTCCGGCGGTCGCCTTTTTGAAACCGGGAAAGACAACAGGAGCTTTCGCGATATTGACACCTCGCGCCCTGAAGTAGCGGGCCTGCTGGAAACGGGGGATTACAAGAAGCCCGCGTTTGGAAAGCACGGAACCACGATCTGGTTTTCCTTTATAATGAAGCTCGCCGGCGGCAACGCCTATTCCGGCCTGCATCTTTCTGATTGCGTCGAGCCGGAGAAGGACAGCTTCGGCAACAAGAAGCACCAGCGGATACAACTCGGCAGGAACAATAAAGATCCGCACTATTCGCTTCTGCGCGTGACCAACGGCGGGCCGGGGCCGGGGAACTGGTACTCAAATACCCTGGTTGACGAAACAGTCCGCCTGGTCGTCTGCCGTTTTGATTTCAAAGATCCTGCCGACGAGGGCTGGATGTGGCTGGACCCGAAGCCGGGCGCGGAGCCGGAGGCCTTAAAGGCCGATGTCCACGCCGATAAAATATCGCACTTTATGTTCAACTCCATAAACGCGGGAGGAAACGCGAAGAGCGAGGTGGACGAAATAAGGATAGGAACTGCCTACTCTTCGGTTACGCCCAAATAAATGCAAAAGGCGGACAACAATCCGATTACAATGATACGGAGCGATCTTTCGGGGATTCCTGAATACGAATTTCCGAAACCCTATAGCGTAAAATGGTACAGGCCGGGCGACGAAAAACGTTGGTTTGAGATTTCCAAATCCGCGGATGAATACAACAACATTGTTCCTGAAACTTTCAGGGAAGAATTCGGCGCGGACGAAAGAACTATTTCAAAGAGGCAGTTCTTCCTGCTTGACGCCGGGAAGAACTATGTCGGGACCTGCACTTCCTGGTTTGATGATAATTTCTCAGGAGAAAAATTCGGAAGGATTCACTGGCTGGCGATAGTTCCCGGCCTGCAAGGCAGAGGGCTTTCAAACCCTATGCTGAGTCTTGGCTTGAAACGGATGGCAGAACTCGGGCACAAAAAAGCCTATCTGGCAACTTCTTCGGCAAGGATACCGGCGATTTCGCTGTATCTTAAATTCGGTTTTATCCCGCTGGTCCTTTCGGAAGAAGAAGGCAATACCTGGAAAAATATAATTGTAAAGTTGGATAAATACGATTTATAATCAGGTAGTTATGTTGCCAAAAGAAGATATCAGTCTTCATTGCCGGGAACTAAACCGCTGCAACCAGCGCGGCGGCCGGCTTTTGTCGCTTGTTGACCTTTACAAAGCCAAGACTATGCACCTGGAATTGGCGGCTTTCCTGCTTTACAAGGTGTCCCGGGGCGATTCTTTTGTCACCGGAGCGGTTCCCGGCGGCGCCGGCAAGACCACAGTGATGTGCGCTTTAGCCAACGCTATACCGTCCGGAATTCCCATCAGGCACGCGGCGCGCATCAACGAGATTATTGACGGAGAACGGGCACACGCTTCCTGCTATATCTGCCACGAGATGAGCGAAGGAGGGTATTTCGGCTACCTGTGGGGAGAAGAACTCAGGGCGTTTTTCAAATTGAAGAAGTACGGGCACATACTGGCCTCGAACCTTCATGCCGATACGCTGGAGCAGGCCAGATTGAAAATAACAAAACAGAACAAAGTAACTGAAGAATCCTTTAACGCCGTGAATATTTATGTTTTCATTACGCAGGGGATAACCAGGGAGATAAAATCGGCCTGGTACTCTCCCGGAAACGGAAGGGAACACGCTCCGGTGTATGCGGCCGGAAAATTCAACGCCGGCAGTTTTATCGGAAAAAAAGAGCACGCGATGTATATGGAGTTCATAAGAGAATGCGCGGAAAATAATGTTGTAACCCTGGAGGATTTCAGGGCTGAACTGCTGGAATTCCGCGAGTAAAACAGGGGCGATATGATGTCAGAGAATGAGAAACATAGGCATATTCATCAGGAAAAACAGCCGGGGTTAATGTCAGACGGCAGGGCCGGAAGGGAAAAGCTTCTGGACGCCTCCGAGATTTCTCTGGTGCTGGACACCTATGACGATATTTTTTCCGATTTTGACCCGAGGCCCTACGACCACAGGTCGCTCTCCCAGGATTTCCTGACCGAAGCAAAGCACGCGGCGAGAGACAAGATTTCAGGGCTGGAGCTCAAGTTTCTCATACCGAAGGCCCTGCAGGACCCCGGCAAGGAAGAGCTTATTGAGCTGCGGCTGCGCGAGCATTTTGAGAAGCACGCGCATATGATACGCCAGGAAATCACGTCGGGAAGGTTGAGAGGAATCGTACTGGTTATTATCGGGATGTTTATAACCGTCGCGGCGGCCGCTCTCGGCTATTTCTTCAAGCAAAATGTCGCCGCGGAGATTGCTGTCGTGGTGCTGGAACCGGCCGGTTGGTTTACAATATGGAACGGGCTGGATATGTCGGTATTCGCTACCAGAGGAAAGGGAGTGGATCTTTCGTTTTACGAGAAAATGCAGGACGCGGAGATTACATTTGAGGGATATTAAGGGCAAGAGGCAAATACTAAATTCGAAATTTGAAGTCCGCCTGCAGTTCCTGCAGGCGAGATCTCGCCTATTTGCAAGCAAATAGGCGGACTCGAAATTCGAAACAACAAGCAAAAACGGAAGCAGTTCCTGTCGTGAATTTCAGATTCCTAATTTCTTGCTTTGGTTGTATCAGGAGGGAATATGGCTGATTCAGAGAAAGGACTGGTAAGCAAGGCTAAAAAGTATCTGAAGGAAGAATACGGCGAAGATACCGTCTCTATGACGGTTACGAGAAACACCGTGACCAAAGGAAAAGGCGTGCTCTTTGCGGATTGCACGGTCAGCATTGACGGTGAGGAATCCGATTGGAGCAAAGAGTTCTATTTTGAAGCAGGGGAAATCACCCATATGAACTGGGAAAGAAGGTAGCCGGTGAGAAACAACGCTATATTTTACTCGGTGGGGAGCAAAATAGCCGCGCATCTTTACCTGCCTAACGCCTTTGATGCTGCAAAAAAATACCCGTCGGTAGTTCTTTGCCACGGATTTGCCGGCATAAAAGAAGCGCTGGTTCCGCCCTATGCGGAAGGTTTCGCGAAGAACGGTTTCATCGTCCTGGCTTTTGATTACAGGGGTTTCGGAGAGTCGGAAGGCGAGCCCGGCAGCCTCATTCCGGATAATCAGGTAACTGATATACGGAACGCCATAACCTATATTTCCTCTCTGGCCAATGTTGATCAGGCAAAGATCGGACTCTGGGGTTCCTCTTTCGGAGGAGCGAATGCGGTGAAAGCGGCCGCGCTGGACGGGCGCGTGAGAGCGGTTGTCGCCCAACTTACTTTTGCCGACGGAGAGAGAGTAGTTACTGGAGGGTTAAAGCCCGAAGAGAAAGCAAAACTCCTTGCGACTTTGCAGAAGGTCTGGTCCCGCGCGGTCACCTCCAACAAAAATATGATGATGTCTCTTGATCAGATTTTGACCGACGCGGATTCTAAAGCCTTCTTCGCGAAGATCACGGCCGAGTATCCGAAGACTAATGTAAAAATACCTTTCCAGTTCGTTAGATACAGCATGGAATATAAACCCGAAAAATACGCGAAACTTTTAAAGTGCCCGCTCTTTGTGCTGGGCGCGGAGAAAGACATTGTAAATCCCCCCGCCGAGTCAAAGGCGCTGTATGACGCGGCAAATGAACCAAAAAAACTCTATATGGTGAAAGGGGCAACGCATTACGAAGTCTATTCAGGCGCGAAATTTGACGAGGCCTTCGCGCAGGAACTGGCATGGTTCAAACGTTTTTTGTGATTACACGGACCATGGCCCTGAACCCGAAAGGATTTGAGTGGTTCAGGGTTAGAACGGCAGATTACGCAGATTAATGATTTGAGGAGCCTTATGAGTATTCTTGATGAAGCAAAGAAGCTAAAACCCTATCTTGTCAAAATAAGGAGAGACATTCATTCCAGACCTGAACTAGGCTTTGAGGAATACGTGACCCAGGCCTATATCATCAAAGAACTAAAAAAACTTCGCATACCCTATAAGACAATGATCAAGACCGGCGTAGTCGGGCTCATCAAAGGAAAGAAGCCCGGGAAGACTATATTGCTTCGCGCCGATATTGATGCGCTCCCGATATTGGAGGAAAACACCTGTTCTTACAAGTCTAAAAATAAGGGCGTTATGCACGCCTGCGGTCACGACACTCACACGGCAATGGTGCTTGGCGCCGCAAGAATCCTGGCAGCGAGAAAAAATGAAATGGCAGGGAACATCAAGCTTGTATTCCAGCCGAGGGAAGAGTTCGCTGAGAGCGAGTATGATCCAGCGGAAGAAATGGTGCGCCTCGGAGTTATGCGGAATCCTAAAGTTGACATGTGCGCCGCCCTCCATGCGGATCCTTCAATTCCCGCGGGGAAGGTTAAAGTAATTCACGGGCCTGTAATGGCTAATGCCGATAAGTTCAATATACGAATACTTGGCGTTGGCGCGCACGGATCCGAACCTCAGAACGCGAGGGACGCAGTCTATGCCTCGGCCGCTGTCATACAGGGGCTTCAATCGGTAGTCTCGCGTAATGTGGCTCCAATTCACTCTGCGGTCGTATCGGTAACGATGGTACACGGCGGGACTGCCATGAATGTAATACCCCCCGAAGTCAAGCTTGGCGGTACCATCAGGACCTTAAACGATAGGGTTTACAAACTGGTAAAAAATTCAATGCGGCGCGTCGTTGAGAAAACCTGTGAAAGCCTTGGCCTTAAAGGAGAGATAGACTTCATAAAATGCTATCCGGCTTTTGCCAATGACGAGAGAGCCGCGGCGCTTTTTGAAAGAAGCGCGGCTAAGCTTATAGGGGAACGCAATCTTGTGAAGGGCGGAACTTCCAGTATGGCAGGGGAGAACTTCGCGTATTTCGCCCGCAAAGCGCCCTCGGTCTTTTGCTGGCTGGGCGTTTCAAAGGGCAAGGGGCAGTATCCGATACACCATCCCCGTTTTGATATAGACGAGAACGCGCTTGTTGTCGGCGCGGCGGTGCTTGCCGGGTTCGCAGCTGACAACACGGGCTCTGCCGAAGGGAAATGAAAAAAAATATTTACAGGTTGTCTTTATTCGCACTTGCGCTTTTTCTAGGCGGCTGCGCGACTATGTCCGGCTATTACCGCACACTGCCCTCGCCTGACGATTCGCTCTTCGGGCAGGGACCCGGACGGAATGTGCTCTCTGTGGCCAAGAAAATGGTTTATCTGGAAAGAAAGATTGTCAAGGGAAGCTGCTGGGATTGGGTTGATGCCGTTTTTAACCGGGCAGGCTACCCGGTTAAAAAAAGGAGCACGGTCTTTAAGGGGGACGAAGGCGGGCCCTACGCGGATGTTTCCGTTTTGCGGCCCGGCGACTGGGTGATGCATTACAACCTGGAATACCCGCCCTATACGCACAGTTCTATTTTTGTCAGGTGGCTTGACAGAAAAGCCCTGGTCGCCGAGGCGTTTGATTATTCGGGGCAGGATAAGGAAGTGCCGGGGAAACTCGCTAAACATTGCTACGCGAAGGCCTTTGGAATACTGCGGGCTTCGGAAAAATAAGGACGCCTATATGAATAAGCTCGGTTTGGCAATTTTATTTGTTTTTACCGCCTCTGTTTTGCTCGGTGCGGCAACAGCGGGTGAAAGATGCGCGCTTGCCGAAAAATATATCGAAGAGAGGTACCTGGACTTGTCCCTGATTGACAAGGCAGGGGCGGAACTGGAGGGCGTGCTTAAGAAAGAGCCCGCCAACCTGAAGGCAAGCCTGCTGTTATCCCGCGTCTGGATTTTTCGCGGCGACAAAGCGGAAAGCAATGACGAGAAAATAAAATGCTTCGACAAGGCGGCGGAACTCGGCAAGGCAGCGATGGTTATTGACCAAAACTCTGCTGACGCCCATTTTTATTACGCGGCAGGTATTGGCAGAAACGCCCAGCTTAAAGGAATATTTAACGCGCTGGGAGTTGTCGGGGAAGTAAAGAAGGAGATGGACCGCACCCTTGAGCTTAATCCCAAGCATGTGATAGGTCTAAACGCGCTCGCCCGGTATTACCTGGAACTGCCCGGCCTCTTCGGGGGAAGCATTGAAAAGAGCGAGGAACTGCTCCTTCGGGCCAAAGAGATAGACCCCAACCAATCTATGACTTATGTGACGCTCGCGACGCTTTATGTGCGGCAGGGCAAGCGCGACAGGGCCAAGGAACTTTGCGAGTTTGTTCTAAACATGAAGGAGCCCACTAAGAAGGCCTATTATGTCCTTGACGACAAACCTGAGGCCGAGAAGCTGCTTCGCGAACTCTCTAAGTAGAACTTCAGGCAATTCCCTTCAAAACCTGTTATAATGGACCATGCAAATACCCGCAACCAGAGAAGAGATTGCCTCCTTAAAATGGGGTTCGCTTGATATAATAATCGTTACCGGCGATGCCCTAATAGACTCGCCTTTTATAGGCGCCTCTGTCATTGCCAGGGTGCTCCTTAAGGCAGGCTACCGCGTTGCTGTAATATCCCAGCCGGACCTCAATTCAGGCCGGGATATCATGCGTTTTGGCGAACCAAAGCTTTTCTGGGGAGTAACAGCCGGCGCGGTCGACTCAATGGTCGCTAACTACACCGCGCTTCAGAAAAAGATTCAGGTTGACGATATGACGCCGGGGGGAGATAACGACAAGCGGCCCGACCGCGCGACGATTGCCTACACAAACCTCATCAAGAAGTACTTCAAAAATACCAAACCGGTAATACTCGGAGGGCTTGAAGCGTCTCTCCGCCGGGTAGCGCATTATGATTACTGGTCAGACAAGATCAGAAGGTCAATTCTTTTTGACGCGAAGGCAGACGCTCTCATCTACGGCATGGGCGAGAGGGCAGTGCTTGAAACTGCCGCTTGTCTGAAGAACGGCGAAAGTCTTTGGGACGTTAAGGGTTTATGTTTCGCGGACCGCGACGCGAGGCCGGGGTATGTAGAACTTCCGTCCTACGAGGAGTGCGCGCGAGATAAGGTGAAGTTCGCTGAAATGTTTAAGACCTTTTATGATAATACAGATCCGCTTTCCGCTTCGGGTCTGTGTCAGAAGCAGGATACAAGATACCTGATTCAGAACCCGCCCCAGCCGAATTTAACACCGGCGGAACTTGACGCGCTTTATGAACTCCCGTTTACGCGGGAAGCCCACCCGTCGGATCTCGCGAAAGGCGAGGTGCGGGCCCAGGATACCATTAAATTTTCCCTAACATCCCATCGCGGATGTTATGGCGAGTGCAACTTCTGCGCAATAACCGCTCACCAGGGGGCGACAGTTATTTCAAGGAGCGAAGATTCAATCGTCCGGGAAGCAGAAAATATTACGCGGGTGAACGGTTACAAGGGGTATATCACTGACCTCGGCGGTCCCACTGCGAATATGTACGGGATAGAATGCGCGCAAAAGCAGAAAGTCGGAAGGTGCAAGGAAAAGAGATGCCTCTTTCCGGCGGCGTGCGTCAATATGAGAATAGACCACTCGCGCCAGGTAGAACTGCTGAAGCGGGTAAGTAAAGTCAAAGGGCTGAAGAAAGTTTTCGTGGCTTCCGGTATCAGATATGACATGGTTATGGCTGACGGGAAGCACGGCAGGGAGTACATAGCGGCTGTTGCGGCAGGTCATGTCTCGGGTCAGCTCAAGGTCGCTCCCGAGCACTGCGAGCCGGCAGTTTTGAAACTGATGGGAAAAACAGGAACAGGTTCCCTTAAGGAATTTAAGAAGGTTTTTGATGCCGAGAGCGGGAGAACGGGAAGGGGTCAGTTTATGACCTATTACTTCATGGCGGCCCATCCCGGCTGCACCGAAATGGATATGAAAAAAGCGCGGGATTTCGCGGAAAAAGAATTAAAGACTAGGCCTGAGCAGGTTCAGGTATTCACTCCGACGCCGTCAACCTATTCAACCCTTATGTACTATACCGGAACAGACCCTTTTACCGGGAAGCCGGTATTTGTGGAGAACGGACTCCGGGGAAAATCCATCCAGAAAGAAGTCCTTGTTCCCAAACGCTCAAATCAGGGGCACCGCCGTTAAAAGTTTCAAAATATATTTAAAAGCGGAACAAATCGCTCTTTTTAAGGTCTTACTATATATAGTAGAATTAGCCGCATATGTCTGATAAAATAGTTTAATTAGTAAACTATTCACACCTATGGGAAAAAGCGGAAAAGCAAGCCACATAATGCTAAAGATATTCAAATGGACGCTCATCGTTCTTATGGTGACGGCGGCTGCTCTTCTTGTGCTTGATAAGACAGGCATACTTGTTGCCTCCTTCAAACCGTTAGTTCAGCTCGAACTCAGGAAAGCCTTAAAGCGCGAAGTTTCCGTCGCCCGCATAGAGGGCGGAATTTTCAGCAATATTACGCTCTACGGCGTGAAGATTGCGGCAAAAAACGAGCTAAAAGACGGCGTCTTGATTGCGATAGACAGCGTGACAATAAATTTCACGCTCAAAGACGTGCTCTTCAACGGGAAGCAGCTGCAGGAGACCATCCAGAGCATCTACATTGTAAGACCATCCCTTTTCATTGAAAGGGATGGCGCCGGCGCTTTTAACTTCACGAGCCTGCTCGATTCTATCAAGAGTGTGAACCCCGGTCAGGCCAGATTTTCCGGCAAGGTTTATGTACAGCGCGGTTTTGTAGGATTCAGGGACGAACAGGTCAGATTCAATTCTTCACTTACGGACCTGTCCGCTGAACTGGAGCTCTCAGGAGATATAATGTCTCTTAACTTTGAAGGCTCCGCTTTCAAGAACGGTAAAGCAAATATTTCGGGCAGCGGCACAATAAATCTCAAGACTGGAGTCCCTGCCCTTAAAGTGACTGCCTCCGAAATGAATCTGCCGCATTACGCAAATTATTTCAGGGAGCTTTCAGGAGCAAAAGGTTTTGAATTTACCGGAGGAAAGGCGGAGGCCTCCGCCATTTTCGGAACGGAAAACAGCGCCGTGGTTGCGGTGAAAGAAGGCGTAATAGATGTGAAGGGGCTTACGCGTCCGGTCAGGGATTTTTCCTGTAATCTAAGCATAGACGGAAAGAGGTTGCAAATTTCAAAATTCAATGCCGTGCTGGATAATGCAGGTGTGGCCGGCAAGGCAGAAATTGCCGACATTACAAAACCTTCAATAGACGGCTCGCTCTACGCCTACAGGTTGAACCTTAAGGACCTGGAAAGTTTTGAACTTTTCAAAGGTCTAAGACTTTCCGGCATAGCGACTTTTTCGTCCTCTTTCACCGGCGAGTTCTCTGACCTGCGCCTTTCAGCAAGCGGCGGCTTTGCCGACGCCGGAATAGCCGGGATGAAGGTGGATAAGGCGGATTTTTCCCTCTCGCTGGATAAGAACAGGCTGAAACTTGAGAAATTTACGGCAACCGCTTTTACCGGAGTTCACGAATTCTCCGGTTCGTTTGATTTTAAAAAAAAACACCTGAAGTTCAGGGGTAAATCCAAAGACATAGAAATAAATAATATTTTCACCCAGCTGCTTGCCTACAAAGACCTCAGTTCTACGGCCGACCTCGATACCGTAATCGATTGTCCTGTTGGGAGTTTCTCTGCTTTGACCTCCGCGGTTTTTAAAGACCTTAAGTTGAAGGAGGGTTCTTTCGGGCAGGTCAACGGAACCCTCAGATTTCATGGGGAAAATAAACTACGCGTTGATCTTTCTGCAAAAGGCGGATCCCTCGCCGGCGGAGAATTCGTTTTTTACCGCGACAGAACAGAGCTTTCCAGCAAAATAGCGCTTAAGGACTTCCCGCTTGCTTCGGCGGCGGACTGCATAGCAGGAAGAAGCCTGAAACTCGGAGGCAGCATTTCCTCCGGAGTAATAGACACGTCAGGTCCGATGAACGATATGATCGTGCACGTAGCCGCCGCGATACAAAACCCGGTAGTAGACGAACTGGTTGCGAAGTCAGCAGTTATCAACCTGTCTCTCCAGCAAAATACCCTGGCCATTAAGACCTTTGAATTGAAACACGACGACCGCGGAATCCTTACTGCCGGCGGAAGTCTTAGGTTAGACGGCGACGGAAAAATGGATTTTGCCGTGGATTTTAAAGATTTCGATGTTTCAAAGATTCCCTACATCACTGCAAGATATCCGAAAACAACAGGCAGGATAACTCTTACCGGGTCGGTTGGCGGAACTTTAAAAAAACCGCTTTTTGCCGTGAAAATCAGTCGTGCGAGGCTGGCTCTTTCCGGGGATAATTCTTTCGAGGCCTCCGGCGGTGTTAGTTATAACGGGGTCTCCTATTCCTTCAACAGACTCTCGATTAAGGATGATGACCAAAATCATGCTAACGGATTTGAGCTTGACGGCTCGGTTACCGGTAAGAATGTAAGTCTTGAAATGGATGTCAGAAAAGGAAAGCTGACTACTCTTGCAGATCTTACAGGCGTGCTTTACGCGAAAGCAGATCTGTCCGGCAGATTCTCCGGCACCGGAAGACTTGTAGGCGGCGTATCAGATCTGACGGGTTACGGGAGCCTGGTTTTTGAAAGCGGCGCTGTCCTGATGGGGCAGAAAATAGATGTCGGGCGGCTGAACTTCCAGGTTAAGGAAGGCGTTTTAAATCTTTCAAAGCTGGAGTTCAAGACACAGGCCTTTGATCTTTCCAACTGCGCCGGAGCTTTTTCTCTTGCCGGGAATGCGCAGTCAACTTTTGTTTTTGACCTGACCAACAGATTCTCCGGGTCGTCTCTTTCAGGCACATACAGGTTTAAGGGCGCGCTTTCCCCGAAAGAGGGGCTTCCCGTTAAAGGGTACATCGAGACCGGTAACCTTTTTTACACTTCCGGGAGCAATGCAGTTCCGGTAAAACTGGCGGATCTTTCGGCGGGGTGTGAGTACAGTACGAAATCGAGCGAATTTCAGTTTTTCTTCGACAGGTGGGAAAGTTTGAGATCGCGAACTGTCTTTAATGTTTCAACCGGGGCTTTTACTTCCAGGGCAGATATCCTTAAAGGGTTTAACTTGAAACGCGCGGGGCAAATTGAGAAGTCTCTCTCCGGCGCCGGCGGTCTGCTTGACGAGGGCGCGCTGGTGCTTACCGGCGGAGGCAGACAGCTTTTAACCGGGGCGCTGAAGAACGTCAAGGGCCGGAATATTTCCTTAAACGGCGTCGTTGCAGAGTTCTTTTCCGCAGAGGCAGCGTCTTTTTCAGGAGGAGAGTCCCCAAAAGTAAGCTTGCGAAATTGCGTGCTCAGCCAGAAAGAAGGAAATGTCAGGGTGGAAGGAGATATTAATTTCAAAGGCAAAGTGTCAGCCGAAACCTCTTCAACAGACCTATATGTGTCCTTCTCAAACACCAGGCTCGCTTATCTGGCCCAGATTCTGGGCCTCAAGAATAACATAAGCGGTACCGCAATCAGTCTCGCCCCGGGAGTGCATGTAACCGGCAGTCTTTCTGCGCTGCAGGCCTCCGGCGACGTTACACTTTCCAAAATCCTCGCAGAGGGCACCGACCTTGGCAATATTGAAGCAAGTTTTAATTACCGCGAGCGCGTGCTCCAGTTCCGGAAACTGATATTTCGGGATGTGGACCATAGGGCGGGATTTGACAATATCGTAAAGCCGAACAGCGGCAGGGCCGTGCTCAGATTCAAACCGAACAAAGATATCGAGGTCTCGGTAAAGGGTTCGGCGTATTTTGAAAAACTTATCGGGTTTAACGTGGATGCCGGGATTGAAGCCAACCTGGTAATAGAAAACCAGAACGGAAAAGACATTGCTCCTGTTCTCAGCGGGAAGTTCGCCCTTGACGGTTTTAAGCTGAACGGCTACAGCGTGGGCAATATGTCTTTTTCCGGAAAATATTCAACCAACGAACTGATGTTGTTTCGCGACCAGGCAGCAGCCAATACCGCTTCCGGCGGAATAGGGTTCATACCAAACGGAATAAACTTCAAGAACTTCTCTGCGGCAGTATCCGGGGGGACGGTTGCCCTGAGCGGAAGCCTCTCAAAAGACAGCGACCTTAAAATTGAGGTGAAACGGCTGGACACCAAATTCATCTTTAAATATTTCAGGGTTGATTTTGACATGACGGGCTATGCGACTGCGGAAGTGAAACTTACGGGCGATCAGCTCTCGCCGAAAGTAACGGTGCTTTCCGGTGGGCATGTCGAGGCTGCGGAGCTATTCAATTTAAAATTTGACACAATCACGGGTGAGCTCCAGTACAACACAGACAAAAGCGGCAGGTACGACGGCAAGGAGATCTTTCGTCTGCTCGGCATAAGCGCGGTCTACAAAGAAAATTTCATTGAGAAGTACCGCTTAGACGTCAAAGGCTCAATTCCGGTTAACCCAAAGGAGAAAGATGAAGTTGATCTTTCTATTGATATAAAGGATGCTGACCTGGCCATAATCAAAATTACGGATTGGTTCAGCGATGTGAAAGGAAAACTCAACGCCCATCTCAATGTGAGGGGTAAAATTGATTACCCGGATCTTTACGACAGCTTCCTGACGATTGAGGACGGAGCGGATCTTTATCCGCTGACGATCACGAAAAAAATAGAAAATGTCAGGGCGAAGTTCACAATTGGAAAATCCTCGGGAAGGAAGTTTGACGGCAGCCCCGTCTATGATATGAATAGGGTGAACATAGAATACGCCACCGGTGAGATTGACGGCCAGCCTATAGAGTTCCTCGGTAATTTTACCGTAAGAAAGTACAAACCGGACGACCTGACGGACCTTAGAATAAGAATGCCGAGGGTGGAAGGTAAGAAAGGCGGAAAAGTCTTTATTAAATCTATGATGCAGACCGAGGGAACGGCTTATATTAAGGGTTTTGATGACGAATTCTTCCGGCTTTCCGGGAAAGTGCCTAATTTCACGGTTGCAGGCGAAGTGTACTTAAACGACACAAAATTTACCTATCCGCCGGTATTGGAGAATGAAAACGGCGAATACCCCTTAATATTAAAGCAAATGGGCTGGAATTTAAGAGTTGTTTTTCAGGATAATGTTAGGTATTATAATAGCTACGCCAATATTAAGCTTAAAAACGGCGGGGAAATCAAGGCAAAGGGCATAGGTTCCGATCTTGACCTCAAGGGCAAAGTGGAGGCCGAAGGCGGAACTTTTAATTATTACCTGAGCGAATTTGATGTAAAGCAGGGTGTTTTCAAGTTCAGCGAGAACGAAAAGCGCACTCCGCTTATGTCCGCTACGGCTGAAATCACAAAAACCTTTGACAATAGGCCTGCTAAGATAACGGCCGTTCTCGGAGGCGAGAGCGAAACCTCTGAATTCGGTGTTTTCGCCTTAGAGGAGAAGGAACGGCGGCTGAAGATCAGGTTCTCTTCGGACCGCAACCTCTCCCAGCAGGAAATAGCTTCGACTTTGACCGTGGGAACCACCGATATTAAGGGGTTATCCGCATTTGAAACGGCATTTTACAGCGTGGTGGCGCAGGCAATCAGCAGCGCCCTCGGCAGCCTGGTGGATCTCGGACCGATGAAAGTATCAGTTTCAAGGGATGTCGGGAGTTTTTCGGATGTACCGTACGATTACAACCTCCAGACCCAGAAGAGCATTGATATACTGGAGGGAATGAAAATCGCAGTAGAGACGCAGATCTTTGCTTCCCTATTGGCGCGCGGAAGCGTTACTTTCGGGAAACAGGATCAGGTTTCAGGCGAGAGGAATGTTATTAACTCGCTGGAGATAATCTACCAGTACAACCCGAATGTCACGATTTCAATGTCGGGAGACAGCAATAGCAATATGAAGATAGGCCTCGGAGTTTACAAGACGCTGAGCGACCTGGAGTTTTACGGGAATAAAAAGGAGAAAAAGAGTAAATGAAAAGAATCCTTATGATTGCCGCAGCCGCGCTCTTTGCATTCTGCGCATACGGGGATATGATATATACCGTTTCGGTGCGCGGGCTTAAAAAAGCGCCTGAAGAAAAAGTCAGGTCCGCGATGGAATCTAAGAAAGGCGTCCAGCTTAACGCGGAGATGGTTAAGCGGGATATTAAGGCTATTTTCGCGCTCGGCTATTTCTCGGATGTTAACATCCTCAGGACTGACCGTGCCGAAGGCCTTGAGCTGATAGTCGCCGTTACGGAACGGCCGGTTATAAGGAATATCAAATACAGCGGTGCCGATGAAATAAGCACCTATGATCTTGAGACTGATAATGAATGGAAGTCAGGCCTTCCGTTTGAGCCCTATAAGGTCAGGAAAGTAATAGAGAAGATGGTTGAACAGTACAAAGAAAAAGGCTACAGCAAGCCTGAGGTTACTTACGAGGTTTCCGATATTTCAGCTGATAGCGCTGTGGAGATTACGGTCAATGTGAAGAAGGGGAAAAAGTACACCGTCGGTTCGTTAGCGGTGAACGGTTCAAAGGCTTTCAGCGTGGACGCCATACGCGGCAAGATGGAAACTACCACCCCGGGGTTCCTGATTCCGGGAACATATAAGGAAGAGGTCCTCGCAAAAGACATCGAAAAAATTACGGAATATTACAAGTCGGAGGGTTTTACCGATATCAAGTGTTCCAGCGAAACAACGGTAGACGAAACAGCGCTAAAGGTTGCGGTCACGGTAAATATCTCCGAAGGCAGTCAATACAAACTCGGGGATATTAAGATTAAGGTAGAGACACCGGCGGTCTTTTCTGCCGACGCGGTTGCGGATGTTTTCCAGGTTTCCAAAGAAATAGTAAAAGAAGATAAAGACAGGTTAGACGAGAAGCATTATTATATCTGCACGCTCAAGGCGAGCGGAGATAAGGTCTACAACGAGAATGCTATTAAAGCGGATATACAGAGAGTAAGCCTGCTTTACGCGAGCAAGGGCTACATAGCCGTTAAGATACAGCAGGAACCGGCGGTTGATAACGAGAAGAAGGCGGTCTCCCTTTTTGTCAGCATAAACGAGGGAAAGGTATTCTTCGTGGATAAGGTATTGATAGACGGCAACATCAAGACACACGACAATGTCATAGAGCGCGAGATCAGGGTCAAGGCCGGCGAGCCTTTTGACGGCGACAAGCTCAGGTTCAGCCTTGAAAGAATTTACAATCTTGGTTTCTTTGAAGAGGTGAATTACAACCTGGTCCCGAACGCGGTTGATCCTAACAAACAGACCCTGGAGATCAAATTAAAGGAACGCCCGACGGGCAATATGAATGTCGGTGCTTCTTACAGTTCCGTAGACGGGTTGGCCGGCCAGCTTGCCGTCACCGAGAACAATTTAATGGGAACGGGGCAGAGGCTTTCCGCCTCGTGGGAATTCGGCGCGCTGGTCCAAAATTACGAGCTTGATTACCTTGAGCCGTATTTTATGAACGAGCCGACTTCCATAGGCGGCGCGCTTTACAAGAGGACGAACAACACTTTTACCAATTATCAGGACCAAAGGTTGGGGGGTAACATCAGAGTAGGGTTGCCTGCCGGAGATTTCAATCGCTGGTGGTTTACCTACCAGTATGAGCAGATAAACATTTTTAATGTGGCCACGACAGCTTCCTCAATAATACAGAACGCGCAGGGTGTCAGCGCTACGAGCAGCTTCTCTGTCAACTGGACGGAAGACACCAGAGATTCTATCTTTGTCAATACCAGGAGAGGCCATCGCTACAGCGCGACCTTTGAATACGCAGGCGGATTGCTGCTCGGCGACAATAATTATACAAAGTACATCGTTGACGGCAGCTGGTTCCTCAGGTACTACGGCGACCTGGTTCTTGCCCTGCACGTTAACGGCAGCTATATCACCGGGTTTGGCAGCACCGGCGGAGTTCCTTTCTTTGAGAAATTTTTCTGCGGAGGCACTGACACCGTCAGGGGGTATGACGAGCGGATTCTCTCTCCGAAGGATGAACAGGGAGTCGCGATTGGCGGAAACTTTATGGTCTATGCTAATCTTGAGAACAGGTTTCCGATTATAGGGCAGCTTTACGGCACGATCTTCTTTGATATCGGAAAGGCGTATGATTCGCCGATGGCGTTTCAGCCTTCCAACCTTTCAGCAGGAGTAGGCGCAGGAATAAGGTTTACTATATCAGGCGCGATGATGATCAGGCTTGATTATGGCGTAGGGCTTGATTCCGTAAATGCGGCGGCCGGCGGGAAAATCCATTTTAACATAGGGAATATTTTTTAGCTTAACAGGGAAAATATAAAAGAATATTGCAAAAACAGAGGAGGAATTATGAAAAAAGCAATCGTAATGCTCGTGTTGATGATAGCGGCTGCCTGCGCAGCACAGCAGGCGGCTCCCGCAGCTCAGCCTCAGGCGCTTCCGGCGATAGTTGGCAATACGGCTCCAGCTGTCACCGCAGGAAAGACGGCGGTTGTTGATCTTAAGAAGGTTTTTGACGCCCTGAGAGAAACACAGGACGCGAAGAAAAAACTGGAAGGCGATGTTGACAGTGAAAAGCAGAAACTAAAGAACATGCAGGATGATATTCAGAAACTGCTGCAGGATTACTACCAGAACAAAGCCCTCTGGGCCCCTGCAAAGGTGCAGGACAAGGAACAGGACCTGGTTAAAAAACAGCAGGAACTCTCCAAGACCTTGAAGGAAACAGAAACAAAGTTACAGGGCAGAGAGCTGGAGATGACTTCAGGCATCCTGGATAAAATACTGCTTGCCGTAAAACAGGTTTATGACGAAGGCAGCTATTCCAGCGTTTTTGACAGAAAAGCGCTCCTTTTCGGCGGTGAAGACATCACCGGCAAGGTAGTCGAAAAAATGGAAAAGAAATAATGATAACGCTCAGGGAAATAGCGGCCCTCGTCGGGGGAGAACTCTCGGGAGACGGAGACATACGGATAACCTCGGTCTCCGATATCTCTGAAGCTAATTCCACACAGCTGACCTTTGTTTCCGAGGAAAAGCACCTTGAAGCCGCGGCAGCTTCAAAAGCGGCTGCGTTCATAATAAAGCGCGGATTGAAATTGCCCGGCAGAGCCTTCGTGGAAGTGGGCAGCGCCCATCTTGCGATTGCAAAGGTGCTTGAAAAGATCAGCAGCAAACCGACCTATCCGAAAGGAGTCCATCATTCCGCAGTGGTCTCAAGGCACGCGCGACTGGGCAAGGATGTCTCTATTATGCCGTTTACCGTGATTGAGGACGGCGCGGAGATTGGCGACGAGACGGTGATAATGCCGTTTACCTATGTAGGCAAAGACACTAAGATAGGCAGAAACTGTTTGTTGTATGCCGGCGTAACAGTCCGTGAAAGAATAACGATAGGCAATAATGTAATAATTCACGGCGGCGCCGTGATAGGAGCCGACGGGTTCGGTTACACCAAGCAGGAAAACGGTCATTACTACAAGATCCCCCAGGTCGGCACGGTTGTGATAGAGGATGATGTAGAAATCGGCGCCAACAGCTGCATTGACCGCGCGATGCTTTCAAAGACAATCATTGGCCGCGGCACTAAGATAGATAATCTTGTGCAGATAGCCCATAATGTAACAATCGGAGAAGACTGCATTTTTGCGGCGGGCAGCGCTGTCGCGGGCACCTGCGAAATAAAAAAAGGAGTGGTGCTCGCCGGCCAGGTCGGGGTGGCGGACCACGTCACTATTGGCGAGAACACGGTGGTACTTGCCCAGTCAGGAGTTTCAAAGGATATACCTGACAATAAAGTTTATTGGGGTTACCCTGCTGACGAGGTCAAGAGCGCGTGGCGGGCTTTGGCGGAACTTCGCAGAATGCCGGTGCTGATAGAGAAAGTCAAGAATCTGGAGATACGCCTCGAAGAAATGGAAAAGAGGCTTAGGCAGTAGCCGTGGCGAAGCAAACCACCCTGAGAAGAGAAACCAGACTTTCCGGGGTCGGTCTTCATACCGGGAAAAAAGTTGAGTTGGTCTTGAAGCCCGCGAAGCCGGGGAACGGTATAGTCTTTTCCCTTGGCGGGAATAAAATCAGGGCTGGGCTTAAGAAGGCCGGCGGAGGTTTGTTTTCTCTTCACGCCGGTCCGGTCATTACCATAGAGCACCTGCTCGCGGCGATTTACGCGCTTGAGCTTGACAATGTGGAGCTTGAGCTTTCCGCAAAGGAAGTCCCGATAATGGACGGAAGCGCTCTGCCTTTTGTTTCCGCCATAGAGCAGGCGGGGCTTACGAGGCAGGGCAGGACCAGAAAGGAACTCTTTCTAAAAGAGGTTTTTGTTGCGTGCAGGGAAGGCAGACTTATTGCGGCTTCCCCGGCAAAAAAATTGAGCCTGCTTTGCGCCGTGGATTTCTCGCACCCGCTGATCGGCCGGCAGGTAATTGAGCTTGAGATTAACCCGAGGTCCTTTAAGAGACAACTGGCCCCTGCCAGAACTTTCGGCTGGGAAGAACAGGCAAAGCTACAAAGGCGTTCGGGGCTTATTAAGGGCGCCGGTTTGCACAATGCCGTATTATTCGGCAAAAGATCGGTGAAAAATCCGGAAGGGCTGCGTTTCAGGAACGAACCGGTAAGGCACAAGGCGCTTGATATCCTGGGCGCGCTCGCCTTGCTTTCCGGAAGGCTCAATGCGAGAATAACCGCATACAGGTCGGGACATTCCCTGGACCTGGAACTCATACAAAAGATTGGAGGAGAAAAATGACGGCACAGAATGTTGTTAAGCTGAACATAGTTGATATAATGAACACCATCCCTCACAGATTCCCCTTCCTGTTAGTTGACAGGGTCGAAATTATTGAGGAAGGAAAGAAGGCCATCGGTTATAAGAACATAACGATGAACGAAGACTGTTTTAACGGACATTTCCCCGGAAGCCCGATATTTCCGGGAGTGCTCACGGTAGAAGCGATGGCGCAGACAGCAGGAGTATTGATGCTTCGTCTTCCTGCGCTTAAAGGGAAACTCGTTTATTTCGCCGCGCTGAAGGAAGTAAAGTTTAGAAAACCGGTCGGCCCGGGCGACGTGCTGGTTATGGAAGTCGATGTCTTAAGGTTTGGAGGCAGGATAGCGATGCTTAAATCCTGCGGCAAGGTAAACGGCGAAATAGTAGTTGAAGCGCAGATGACCGCCGCCGTGCTTGACGACCCTAACAAAAAAGCATAACAAATATTGTCATGCTCTGAGCCCAAAAAACCGCGCCCGAAGTCCGCGGTTTTTTGTTGCGTTTTTTTTAAAAAATATGTATATTAGCAATAATTCTGGGGCAAGAGCCCGCAAAACTTTTAAGGAGCGAAGGAAAATAACATGAGCGAAATGCTTAAGGTCGGGATCATAGGCGCCACCGGAATGGTGGGGCAGAGATTTGTAAGTTGCCTGCACGGGCATCCGTGGTTTGAAGTTACGGTGCTTGCCGCGAGTGAAAGGTCCGCGGGGAAGAAATACGGCGATTTGATGAAAGAAAGGTGGGCGATGGCTCTTCCGGTTCCGGAAGATATTGCCGGGATGACAGTTAGAAACGCCGCCGATGTGGCCGGCATAGCGAAGGATGTTGATTTTGTGTTTTGCGCCGTTGACATGAAGAAGGATGAGACGAGGGCGCTTGAAGACGCATATGCGAAGTCCGAAACACCGCTGGTATCAAATAATTCAGCGCACAGGATGACGCCTGATGTTCCCATGCTGCTTCCGGAACTGAATGATGCGCACCTTAAAGTGATAGAAGCGCAGAGAAAAAGGCTCGGCACAAAGAGGGGTTTTGTGGCGGTAAAGCCAAATTGCTCTATACAGAGTTATGTGCCTCAAATACACCCTCTTTTGGGCTTTAGCCCCATCCGGGTCGCGGTCTGCACCTACCAGGCTATTTCCGGCGCCGGAAAAACCTTCAAGGACTGGCCCGAGATGATAGATAATGTCATTCCCTATATCGGCGGAGAAGAAGAGAAGAGCGAAAAAGAACCTCTGAAAATATGGGGAACGCTTATTAACGGCGAGATAATTCCGGCAAGAACACCGGCTATTACGGCTCAGTGCATAAGGGTGCCGGTTTCGGACGGCCACCTGGCGGCGGTCTTTATTACTTTTGAGAAGAAGCCGTCGAAGGAAGAAATATTAAAGGCCTGGAGAGAGTACAAAGGGAAGCCGCAACTGCTTAATCTCCCGAGCGCTCCAAAGCAGTTTATCAGATATTTTGACGAGGATAACAGGCCCCAGACTAAACTTGACCGGGATATCGAGAACGGCATGGGAATAGCCGCGGGCAGGCTGCGCGAGGACCATGTTTACGATTACAAGTTCATCGGCCTGCATCACAACACTGTCAGGGGAGCCGCGGGCGGAGCGGTACTTATGGCAGAACTGCTTAAAGCCGAGGGTTATATAACTAAAAAAAGCTAAAAAGTTTGTAAGGCTTGTAAAGTCCAAAAGGTTCTTAACGTTCGTAACGTTTATCTTTCAGATGCCGGAGAAAACCTCACCCTTTAGGGTGAGGATGAATCCGGCATGAATAATATTAACACACCTAAAAAGAGAAACTCCGGCCTTCAGGCCGCAGAGTTTCATAAGCCGCACTTCGTGCGTCTTGTTCTGTAAGGAAGGATATTTTCATGCCAGACTACGTCTGGCATAACAGAATAACGTTTGTAAAGTAAAGAAAAGGCAAAACAAAAGGGCGCGGGAAGCGCCCTTTTTCTTTACCTTGAGTTGGCTATCTGTTATCATCTACCAATGAAGGATTTTAAGCCGCGTAACATAAAGCTGGTCATTGAGTATGACGGAACTGATTTTGACGGTTGGCAGAGAAATCCAAATATGCGCACTGTCCAGGGAGAAGTTGAAAAAGCCCTGTCAAAGATACTCAACGAAGAAACTCTGGTCAAGGGTGCCGGCAGGACGGACGCCGGAGTTCACGCGAAAGGACAGGTGGCTAATTTTACCCTGAAAAGAGAATTTGACCTTAAAAAGCTTGTCTATGCCCTTAACGGTCTTTTGCCTAAGGATGCAGCTGTTGTCAGCGCTAAAAAAGTAAAACCGGATTTTCATTCCCGTCATTCTGCCAAGATAAAGTCCTACATTTATGTTATACGCAACAATGAAATACCTTCTCCCCTTGACCGGCGTTACTCGGTCTTCTATCCGTACAAACTTGATCTTCCTGCGATGAAGAAGGGCGCTAGAGAGCTTTGCGGACGGCACGATTTTAGAGTGTTCTCCTACCAGGACGAAAGAGGGCATACCCTGCGGGAGCTCGAAGCCATCTCGATACGCCGTTTAGGAAAATATCTGCATATAGAATTCAGAGGCAGGTCCTTCCTACGCAGAATGGTTCGCATAATGACGGGACTGCTGCTTCAAATAGGCGCCGGCAGGGTGCATTCCGGCAGTGTCAAAAAGATACTCTCCGGTAAAGAGAAATACTCGCCGCTTACAATGCCTCCTCACGGTCTTTACCTAAAAAACATCAAATATTAGGAATTATTGCGAGGCATTAGCCGTTGACTTTAAATCACATTACTTGTAGAATATGTGGGCTTTTACCTTTTACCTTCCTCCCCCTTTTATATGGGGAGGACCGAGGAGAGGGTAAATAAAAGACTGCGGCCTTAAAGCCGGAGTCTTTTGTTTCGGTTGGTAAGAAAATACTTCATGCCGAATTCTTCCCCGCCATAAATGGCGGGGTATTCGTCGGTATAACGAAATAAAACTGTACCCCCATCCTAACCTTCCCCCTGTAAAAGGGGGAAGGGACTAAGTAGAAACGGAGGCAAATTGAGCACACCGGTAGAAAAATGGGTCGCAGAACTTGAAGCGCTTTGTCAGCCTGATAAGGTTTATTGGTGCAACGGGTCTGAGGAAGAGGCGAAGAAGCTCGTCCGCGTAGGCATTGAAGAAGAGAAGCTGAACGGCAACCCGGTTTTTACCGAACTTAACCAGAAAAGCTACCCAAACTCCTATTATCATAGAAGCCATAACAATGACGTGGCCAGGACGGAACAACTAACCTTTGTCTGTCATGAGGATAAAGAAAAGACCGGTCCCAATAATAACTGGATGGATCCAAAAGCCGCAAAAGAGAAAATGAACGGCCTCTTTAAGGGTTGTATGAAGGGGCGCACGATGTATGTGCTCACATATATGATGGGCAGTCCCGATTCTCCTTACGCAAAGGCTTGCGTGCAGGTCACGGATTCAACCTATGTGGCGATAAGTATGCGGATTATGACCAGGATGGGCAAGCATGTCCTGGACAAAATAGGCAAATCGCCGGAATTTGTTAAAGGCGTGCATTCTATCGGAGATCTTAACCCTGATCGCCGCTTCATAATGCATTTCCCGGACGACGGGCTGGTGATGAGTTTCGGTTCCGGCTACGGCGGCAACGCCCTGCTTGGAAAAAAATGCTTTTCTTTGCGTATTGCCTCGTGGCTTGGATATAAAGAAGGCTGGCTTGCAGAGCACATGATTATCATAGGCATAGAAGATCCCAAGGGCAATACTTCCTACGCCGTTGCGGCTCTTCCGTCCGCCTGCGGCAAGACCAATATGGCTATGCTACAGTCTGCTCTTCCCGGCTACAAGGTCTGGACGCTCGGCGACGACATTGCCTGGCTTAATATTGGACCGGACGGAAGGCTCTACGCGATTAATCCCGAGGCCGGTATGTTCGGCGTGGCCCCCGGAACCTCGATGAAGACGAACCCGAACATGATGCGGACACTGAAAAGCAACAAGTTCTTTCCTACACTCTACACGAATACGGCAGTCAATCTGGAAACGGACGAGCCGTGGTGGGAAGGGCACGACGACCCCGCGCCTAAAAACGCGCTCGACTGGCAGGGCAGGAAATGGGACCCTTCAATGAAGGAAAAGGCGGCGCATCCCAATTCAAGGTTTACTGTGTCAGTCTCGAATTGCCCAACTGTATCAAAAGAAATCAACAACCCGAACGGTGTCCCGATCTCCGCAATAATATTTGGCGGAAGAAGGAGCAAACTGATTCCGCTGGTCTATGAGAGCCACGACTGGAACCACGGCGTCTTTCTTGGTTCTATAATGGGTTCTGAAACAACTGCGGCTGCGGCTCACACTATCGGCGCGCTTCGCCGGGATCCGATGGCAATGCTTCCTTTCTGCGGCTACAATATGGGCGACTATTTCTCGCACTGGATGAGCATGGGTGAGAAGCTCAAACAACCGCCTAAGATCTTCTTTGTGAACTGGTTCCGGACCGACGAGAATGGAAAATATATGTGGCCGGGTTTCGGCGACAACATCAGGGTTTTAAAATGGATGATGGAGCGAACGCACGGAAAGAAGCCCGCGAAAGAAACCGCAATAGGGTATGTCCCGCACGAAGAGGACCTTGACGTTTCCGGTTTAAATATTTCCAAGGACACGCTGAAGAAGCTCTTTGACGTAAATCTGAAAGAGTGGGAAAATGAGCTGGCCGACATAAACGCGTTCTATTTCAAATTCGGGAGTAAGCTTCCGGCGGAGTTGAAGCAGGAATATGAGAAGTTGGAGAAAGAAGTAAAGAAAAGTTTATAGTTTAAAAGTTTGTAAGGTTTGTAAAGTTATAAGGTTTATAAGGTTTATAAGGTAGCGATGTCGGAAGCCGCACTTCGTGCGTCTTGTTCTGCAAGGTAAGATATACATAACAGCATAACGTTCCTAACGTAAATATAGAAAGTGCGAGAGGGAAGGGGATGCCCTTCCCGTTTTGCTTTGAAGGGGAAAATGGAATTTAAACTGCTCAAGAAGGATACAAAGACAAAGGCGCGGGCCGGGGTATTTACAACTGCCCACGGTCCCGTTGAAACTCCTGTCTTTATGCCGGTCGGTACTCAGGGAACCGTCAAGGGCGTTCTTATGAAAGACCTGACGGAGATGGGCGTAAATATAATTCTTGGAAACACTTATCATCTTTTCACCAGGCCCGGCATTGAAGTAATCAAAGGCGCAGGAGGTCTTCATAAATTCTGCAACTGGAATGGGAGCATTCTTACCGATTCCGGAGGCTTTCAGGTCTTTTCTCTCGAGGGCCTGCGCAAAATAACCGAAGAAGGGGCTATCTTTCAGTCCTATCTTGACGGCTCCGAGCATATGTTCTCGCCGGAAAGCGTGGTAAACATACAGAACATTCTTGGCTCAGATATCGCGATGGTTTTTGACGAATGTGTTCCCAATCCCTGCAAGAAGGAGTACGCGCTTGAAGCGCTGGAGCGCACAACTCGCTGGGCTAAGCGCGCCAAACAGGCTCATTCCGTGAAAACGCAAGCGCAGTTTGGGATTATTCAAGGGAGCGTTTATCCTGACCTTCGAATCAGGAGCGCGCAAGAGATTACGGGAATTGAATTTGACGGCTATGCCATCGGAGGGCTCTCGGTGGGGGAGACAAAAAAAGAAATGCACGATATGATAGATGTGGTAGAACCCCTTATGCCGGAAAACAGACCCAGATACCTGATGGGTGTGGGAACGCCTGATGATCTGTGGGAATGTATAGAACGCGGGATTGATATGTTTGACTGTGTTTTCCCGACCAGGGTGGCCAGAAACGGCCTGCTTTTTACTTCTACCGGCCGGATGAACCTTAAAAACGCTGAATATACCAGTGATTACAAGTCGCCGGACGCGGAATGCGGGTGTTATACGTGCAAAAACTACTCCAGGGCCTACCTTCGGCATCTAATCAAGGCCCACGAGCTTTCCGGGCTCTATTTAAACACTTTACATAACCTGCACTTTATGATAAAATTAACGGCTCAAATAAGAATCGCTGTTTTGAACGGCAATTTTTTGCAAAAAAAGGCTGAATTTTTTGAGAAATACAAATTGTAAGGAGGATTTTAAATGGCTGTTGTAATAAGAATGACACGGTTTGGAACTACAAAGAAGCCCAGGTACAGAATAGTTGCTGCCGACCAGAGGTTTAAAAGGGACGGCAGGTGCCTTGAGCAGCTCGGCAGTTATAATCCCTTTGACAGGGAAAAAGGACTGGTTGTAAAAGCAGAGAAGATCTCCGCGTGGATAAAGAAAGGTGCTCAGCCCTCCAATACGGTAGCTAAGCTTCTTAAGAACGCCAAGATCCAGCTTTAACCAAACCCGCATTCATGAAGATCGATATCATCACTATTTTCCCGGCGATGTTCGATAGTGTCTTGAATACGAGTATTTTGAAACGGGCAATTGATAAAAAGAAACTAAAGGTAAAGGTTCATTATCTGCGGGATTTTGCGGAAGGCCGGCATCTCCAGGTGGACGATTCGCCTTACGGCGGCGGCTGCGGGATGGTGATGAAGCTTGAGCCTATTTTGAAATGCCTCAAGAGTATAAGAGGTTCGAAGAAAGCGAAAAAACTGATTCTTACGCCGGCAGGAAGTTTGTTTGACCAGGCGGCGGCAGTTGAACTTTCAAAAACAAAACATGTAATCCTGCTTTGCGGTCATTACGAAGGCTACGACGAGCGGGTTGTAAAGTTCTTTGACGGCGAGATCTCTATAGGTGATTATGTGCTCACCGGCGGAGAGCTTCCCGCGATGGTAATTGTGGACGCGGCAGCGCGGCTTATTCCGGGAGTGCTCGGAAATGAGGATTCGGCAAAGCAGGATTCATTTATGGACGGCTTGCTGGATTGCCCGCACTACACGAAGCCGGCGGTTTACAAGAAAATGAAGGTACCGGAAGTTCTCCTCTCCGGCAACCATAAAAAGATAAACGAATGGAGAAGACAGGAAGCTTTGGAGAGGACCAGGGAGAGAAGGCCCGCCCTTTTTAAGGCGAAAGTCGGGAAAGAAGCTTCGAAAGCTGAAAATCAGAAAGATGGAGGAATTTAAGATGAGTTGGCAGGAAAAATATTTCAAAAAAACCAAGTTGGTCTTCAGCGTCGGCGATGTGGTAAAGGTCAGCGCGAAGGTAAGGGAAGGCGGCAAGGAAAGGATTCAGGTGTTCGAAGGCACCGTGATTAGGAGAAAGGGCGGAGCTTTGAACGAGACCTTTACGGTGAGGAAACTCTCAGCGGGAATCGGCGTGGAAAAAACATTCCTGGCGAATTCACCTACGGTAGATAAGGTTGATATTGTAAAGCACGGCGATGTAAGACGCGCCAGACTCTTCTACCTCAGGGACAAAGTGGGCAAAGAAGCCAGGGTTAAGGAAAGAGAAGAGATGGCAAAGGTTTCTCTGGATGCGGCTCCTGAAGCGGCGGCTCCGGCAGCGCCTGCAGCGGCGCCCGCGGCAGAGGTTAAGAAATAAGCCAATGAAAGCCGGCGAGGCTGAGAGACTTTCAAAACTCATCCAAACCGAAGAAGTGCTCTGGAATTCAGGTCTGAAATATATAGCGGGGGTTGACGAAGTCGGGAGGGGCCCAATGGCCGGCCCGGTCGTTGCCTCCGCTGTTTTATTTTCGGCAGACATCCTCCCGCGTCTTATTAATTTTGCCGGCGTCAATGATTCAAAGAAAGTACCTGAAGCAAAACGCGAGGTTTTGAGCGAAATTATCAGGGCCGGAGCAGTTTCTTTCGGGATTGGCATTGTTGACGAACGTGAAATAGACAGGATTAATATCCTCCGGGCCTCCCTTCTGGCAATGAAAAAGGCTGTTTTAGCCCTTAAGTTTGCTCCTTCGCACATCCTCGTGGACGGCCCCTATATAATTTCAAAAGATCTTCCCCCCCAAACAGCGATAATCGGCGGCGACGCCAAGTGTTTCTCCATAGCAGCCGCTTCTGTTGTGGCCAAAGTCTTCAGGGACAATATTATGGCGGAATACCACTTAAAATTCCCGGAGTACAATTTTAGGAAGAACAAAGGCTACGGTACCGCCGAGCATATGGCGGCCATAAAGAGGGTGGGGCTATGTCCGATACACCGAAAAAGCTTTGGAAGAAAAGATTAGGCGCCTTTGGTGAAGATCTGGCCAGGGATTATCTCGCGCGGGAAGGCTACAAGATCCTGGACTCCAACTGGGAATGCGACTACGGCGAGCTGGATATTGTGGCTAAACTCAAGGATACTTTTGTTATTGTTGAGGTGAAGACTGTCTCGCCGGGCAAGACCGAATCGGCCGCGGATACCGTAGGCAAAACCAAGCAGAAACACATACAGAGATGCGCGGAACTTTACCTGAAAGACGAGAAATCAGTTTACAATTGCAGGTTCGATGTCATTGCTATAGAATATGAGAAAGGGACTGAGCCGAAACTGAACCACATAATTGATGCGTTCTGAATGTGAGTGCTGGACAAGTAAACAGTTTGATGCCACCGATATAGGCCGATTACACCGATAAATCTTTAGGGGTCTATCGGTGTCATCAAATTCACTTCATCGGTGTAATCACGCAAAAGCCTTCGGCAAAGAAAAATGACAAAATTATTTGAAAGCATAGGCAGGAAAATACTGATCCTTCTGGAAGAATCCGGGAAGATAACTATGCTTTTGGGACAAACCTTCTACCAGGTCTTCAGAAAACCTTCAGAATGGAAAAGCACTTTCCATCAGATGGTCGTCATCGGAAATAATTCTCTCGGGGTTATTACAATTACCTCGCTTTCCACAGGCATGATACTTGCACTCCAGACGGGAAGCGCGCTTGAGCGGAAAATATCCGGCTCGGCTGCTTTTCTCGGAGGCATAGTATCGCTTGCTCTTGCCAGAGAGCTAGCCCCGGTTTTGATAGGGCTGGTAATGGCGGGAAAGATAGGCTCCGCTATTGCGGCCGAGATAGGGACCATGAATGTTACCGAGCAGGTCGATGCCCTTCGCACCATGGGGACCAACCCCGTAAAGTACCTTGTGGTGCCGAGATTTCTCGCGGCGCTTGTTATGCTTCCGGTTTTGACTGTCTACGCGGATCTTCTCGGAATTTTGGGAGGCATGTTTATAAGCGTCTCAAGTTTTGACGGCAGTTCCGGCTCTTTCTTTGAGAGCATGAATATGTACCTTCGCGTCAGCGATGTTTACAAGGGTCTTTTCAAAACCATATTTTTCGGCGGCATTATTTCTACCATCGGCTGCTACAAAGGATTTGAAACTCAAGGCGGGGCGGAAGGCGTCGGAAAGTCAACAACCTCTTCCGTGGTTGTCTCGTCAATGCTGATTCTCACGGCAGATTACCTGCTTACGTGGTTCCTCTGGTGAATTTATGATAAAGATAGAGAAAATAACAAAGGTTTTTGGAGCGCAAAAAGTTCTTAACGAGCTTGACCTTTATGTGGAGGACAAGAAAACCCTGGTGATAATAGGGCGGAGCGGCTGCGGCAAGTCAGTGCTCTTAAAGCACATGACCGGTCTTATAAAACCAGACTCCGGCAGTATCTTGTTTCGCGGGAAGGATATAACCAGTCTCAGTGAGTCAGAACTCGATCCAATAAGGGTAAAGTCAGGAATGCTCTTTCAGGGCGCCGCCCTCTTTGATTCCCTAACCGTGGCCGAGAATGTAGGTTTCGCGCTAACCAGGTTTACGGAGAAGACCCCGGAAGAGATTAACGGAATTGTGAGCGAGAAACTCGCGCTTGTAGGTCTTGACGGCGTTGAGCACAAGAAGCCCGCGGAACTTTCAGGGGGAATGAAAAAGCGCGTGGGGCTTGCCAGAGCCATCGCAATGGACCCGGAAGTAATATTCTACGATGAGCCGACAACGGGTCTTGACCCGATTATGGCAGATGTAATAAATGACCTTATAGTTGAGTTAAAACAAAAACTTAAGATAACGGGCGTTGTTGTGACGCACGATATGAAAAGCGCCTATAAGATAGGCGACAAAATTGCTATGATGTATGAAGGCAGGATTGTTGAGATTGGAACACCGGAAGAGATCCGGAATACAAAAAATCCTGTAGTCAGGCAGTTTATAACCGGTTCCGCGGTCGGGCCGATCCAAGTGTTCGGTTGAGGGAGTTTGTTCTACGGAGGATTTATGGTATTGTCAAATGAAGCGAAGGTAGGCCTCTTCACCACGCTGGCTATGGTTATATTAATCGCGTCAACCTTCTACATGGGAGGCTTGACGGTTTTCCAGCAGGGTTATTCCGTCAATGTGCTTTTTGATTCCACTCCGGATCTTAAGACAAACGCGAAAGTAAGATACGGCGGGGGAGTTAATATCGGAAAAGTAAAAAGGCTGTACCTTAACCGCGACAATAAGATAAATGTAGAGCTGCTTGTTGATGTTGACCGCCAGCTCCCCGGCGATGTGGATATCAGTGTCATCACCTCCGGTATGATGGGCGAGAAATTCGTGAATATTTCAGGCGGGACGAAAGCAGCCCCGCTTATCAAGGCGGGCGACACGCTGAACGGAAAAAGCGGCGGCGGCATTGACGCGGCAATGGACAATATAAACCAGGTGTCCGCGGAATTTAAGGATGTGCTCAAGGCGCTTAGCAACATTCTCACAGGCGTTGATAAATCCGTCGTGGGTTCTGTTGAAAACGTGAACGAACTGACAAAAACAACCAAGGATATCGTTGCGAAGAGCGAGCCGGCAATAACGAAATCTGTCAGTAATTTCCAGAAGGCCTCGGAGAACCTGACAGACGCGACTGCAAACCTTAAGGGTCTAACAGCTCAGCTGAACAAGCTGGCGAATGATATTGACAAGAGCAATGTTCCTCAGACGATGACAAACCTCAACAAGATAAGCGTAAAACTGGACGAGACGGTGACGACGCTTGATTCCGCGGCAAAAAAACTTGATTCCGGAGACGGCACGCTCTCAGTGCTTCTAAACGACAAGAAAATGGCTGAGGATTTAAAGGCGGTAGTGAAGGATATCAAGGATAATCCCTGGAAAATACTTTGGAAGAGGTAACCTTATATCCCCCTCCCCTTTATCATAAGCCCTCAAGCAGAGCTTTCGGGCTTGTTTTGTTAAGAAGATACATTCACGACAAACTACGTTTGTCGTAGCAAAATAAGGGGAGGGACGGGGTGGGGTTCATGCTATTCTCAACAATTAAAAGAGGAATGTTGGCTGGTGATTAATGAGCAGGACATATTAAGGAGACGTGCTAAATATTTTAGAACCAATATGTCTGTATCAGAGGCATTAATGTGGAATTTGTTAAGAAACGGAAATATCCTTGGAGCAAAGTTTAGGAGACAAGTAATCAAAGGGCCCTACATACTAGATTTCTATTGTCCTGAGCTGAAACTGGCAATCGAAGTGGATGGTAAAGAGCACAATAGCATCAATAGATTTAGAAAAGATATCATTAGAGAAGAATACCTTGGAAAATGCAAAATCAGGGTAGTAAGAATAAAGTCGGAACAAGTACAAACCGGAATTAATAATGTGTTGAAATATCTAAGCAAAGAGATACTCTTGCGGCGAAGATAAGGTGTTAAATCGAGATTACGAAACGGAGAGAAATAACCCCCTCTCCGTCTCTCCCCCTTATTGAGAAGGGGGAGAGGGTTGAAGGAGAAAAAGTGGCTAAGGATAAAATAGCTTTTGTGTGCCAGGAATGCGGTTATGAATCCTCGAGGTGGCTCGGCAGATGCCCGGCCTGCGACAAGTGGAACACCTTTGTCGAAGAGAAGAAGTTCAAACCGAAAGAGTCCAGGAACAGCGGGCTTTCCGGCGGCATGACCGAGGCCGTCTCAATTGCCGAGATAGACAGCAAAGAAGAGAACAGGTACACAACCGGCATCAAGGAATTGGACAAGGTTCTCGGCGGAGGGCTGGTAATAGGCTCGCTGGTTCTTGTCGGCGGCGAGCCCGGCATAGGAAAATCAACGCTGGTTCTTCAGATGTGTCACGAGCTGAGCAAGAAGTACGGCCCGGTTCTCTATATCTCCGGAGAAGAGTCGGTCCAGCAGATAAAACTCAGGGCGACCAGGTTGGGCGCGCTTTCAAAGGACCTTCTGCTTGTTTCCGAGACAAACATCGCACTTATCGAAAAGCATATTGAACAGATAAACCCCAAGGCGGTTGTCATTGATTCCATCCAGACGATGTATAACGAAGAAATCCCCTCTGCTCCCGGCAGTGTTTCGCAGGTAAGGGAGAACGCGGCAAAATTGATGTACCTCAGCAAGGGGAAAGGGGTTTCAATATTTCTGATAGGCCATGTAACCAAAGAAGGCGCGCTTGCCGGCCCCAGGGTGCTGGAACACCTTGTGGATACAGTCCTTTACTTTGAAGGCGACAAAAACCACAATTTCAGGATACTCCGCTCCTATAAGAACCGGTTCGGCCCGGCCAACGAGATTGCAGTCTTTGAGATGCGCGAGACCGGGCTCATAGAAGTGGAGAACCCCTCGGAAGTCTTCCTTCGGGAAAGAACTTCGGATACTTCCGGATCCGTAATTGTTGCTGCGATGGAAGGCACCCGGCCTTTCCTCGTTGAAATTCAGGCGCTGGTCTCTCCTTCGTATTTCGGCATGCCGCAGAGGAGATGTTCAGGCGTGGACTACAACAGGTTTACCCTCCTCTCGGCGGTACTTGAAAAGCGCGGCGGGTTCAGCGTGGGAAACCAGGATATCTTTGTGAATGTCGCGGGCGGCGTTTCAATTGACGAGCCTGCGGTCGACCTCGGGGTGGTGCTTGCTATCGCCTCAAACATAAAAGATTATCCTGCTGACCCTAAGACCGTGGTCTTCGGCGAAGTAGGCCTTGCCGGAGAAGTCCGGGCGGTGTCACAGGTGAACGAAAGGATAAAAGAAGCGGAAAGGCTCGGCTTCACCCAATGTGTCATACCCTTCAGCAATATCAAAGGGATAAACCTTAAAAAAAGCGCTTGCCAGATAACGGGAGTAAAGAACATTACCGAGGCTTTAAGGGCGGTGTTTAAGTGAAGAAATCCATAAGCGTGCGGGCTATCAAGAAAGCCGTCAAATCAGACAGGGCGAACATTTTGAGATTGATGAAGCAGCTGGTCGGCATTCCCACTGTCAACCCTCCGGGAATAAATTACAGGAAGATGGTTGACTTCCTCGGGTCTGAAGGAAAGAAACTGGGGCTTTCCGTAAAAAAGATAAAAGCGCCGGTCAAATACACGAAGCAACTCCCGCCAGAAGCAAAAGGCGAGAGATGGAATATTATTCTAGGATGGAAAACTGGTTCAAAGAAGAAGCTCCACTTCAACGGGCATTTTGATGTTGTCCCCGCTTCCGGCGGGTTCAAAGCCGATCCGTTCAAACTACGGGTGCAGGGCAATAAACTGCTGGGCCGCGGAGCCGGAGATATGAAATGCAGTATAACCGCTTGTTTCGCCGCAGTGAAGGTACTTAAAAAACTCGGTATAAAGCCGGCGTGGGACCTTGAGTTCTCTTTCTGTTGCGACGAGGAGACCGGCGGGCTTTGCGGCACGGGAATGCTTGTGAAAGAAGGTCTTATCAAGGCAGATGCGGCAGTTGAGACCGACGGTTCCGGCGGAACCAAGCTCACGATTGCGCATAGGGGTATTTATGAACTCATAGTGACTGTATTGGGTAAATCGGCTCACGCGGCCACGCATACTGACGGCGTTAACGCTTTCCTGAAAGGCATTGAAATAGTAACGAAAATTGAGGAATACAGAAAAAAACTGGAAAAAAGGGCTTCCGGCTATAGCGCGGACAAACGCATTAAAAGAATCGCGACGCTTATGGTCGGGGGCAGGGCTTACGGCGGCGTGAAGGGCAATGCGGTCCCTGACCGTTTTGCTTTTACGGTAGACCGGCGAATTCTTCCCGAGGAAAACCTTAAGAAAGTCAGGTCGGAACTGCTGGCGCTTATACAACATGAAGCGAAACGGCTCGGCGTAAAGGTAAAAATAGAGGAAGAGATGCTCCCTCCGTCCGCTATCAAAAGCGATTCTCCGATAGCAAAAACATTTGCGGGAGCAATAAAAAAAGTATTTGAAAAGCCGGCCTTTATCTCAATGACCGGCGGGCGCCTTGATATGGAATACCTTATAAACGGCGCGAAAATCCCGACGCTTGCTTATGGAGTATCCGGCAAGAACTTTCACGGGGACGAAGAATCAACGGATATCAGGGATATAATTGACACGGCGGCGGTTTACGCGGAAGTGATGAGGTCGTAAAACTTTTGTTTTAGCGTTGCCTCATAAAGAAGCGCAGGCTTCGCAGGCCAGCCAGAATAATCTTTCCCTTACAGAATGCCTGTTCCAGCCGCGGTGGTCCCAGGAAATGCCGCTGCAGTCATCCCCGCTGTACAGCATTTGCCCGAAGACAACTTTTCTATACTTTGCCACGGCAAAGAACGCGGCTGCTTCCATTTCTACGGTTAGGCAGCCCTCGGCCTTCCTGGCTTTTATCTTGGAGAGTGTTTCGCGGTAAAAAGCGTCGGTCGTCCAGGTTTTCCCGGTGATATATCCTATGCCGTGCTTATCAAGGACCTTCCTGATGGCTTTGACTGCAGTCCCGTTTGCCTTAACTTCTCTGCTGGCGTGCCTTTAGTCCTGCACCTGAATGAAATGAATGGTGCAGGGCATGTACCTGAGCGAAGCGAATGGTTCATGGCTCCGGGGCGTGGACTCGAACCACGAAGTGCGCCTTCAAAGGGCGCTGTGTTACCATTACACTACCCCGGAATGGCAACATTATAGCAAAACCAGCCATCTTTCTAAAGCCAAAACACGGAAAAGCGTTGTTTTACAAGGCAAAAATCAATTGACTTTTATGCGATAATAATCAATTATAGAGAAACTATCAAGGTGTATCGGTGTAATCAAATAATTCATCTGTGTCATCAAACTAAGTTGTTAAAGGAAGATTATGCAAAGGAATGAATGTGCAGTGCTTGGCGGAGGTTTCGCGGGTTGTTCCGCGGCGCTTGAGCTTGCGGCCGCAGGCAAGAAGGTAGATCTTTATGTAAAGGGAAGTCTTTTTGAAGACAATAACAGCGTTCTTGCGGCGGGCGGCTTTGCGGCTGTGCCGCTGAATGATAACGGTAAGCCTTCAGGCGATGACTCTTTTGAACTGCATATCAAAGACACCTTAAAAGCCGGAAGAGGCCTAAATGATGCCGCCGTTGTCGAGTATTGTGTAAAACATTTTTATCCGGATGTAATCCTCTGGCTGGAAAAACTCGGAGTAAGATTCGACAGGATCGGAAATGGGCTCAGCCTTCACAAGGAAGGCGGCCACTCACGTTCAAGGATCATCCATCACGAGGATATCACAGGCCTTACCATAATGAAGGTGCTGTCCGATGCTGTCCGGTCCAACAGGAATATAAAACTTCACGAAAACCACACCGTCATCGACCTTATTACCAAGAACCGCCTGCTCGGAAAGAAGGGCAAGGATGAGGTGCTCGGTTTTTACGTTTACAATAACCTTAGCGGGCGGGTTGAGACGGTATCGGCCAACGGAGTTTTCGTTGCCACGGGAGGACTTGGCAAGGTTTTTATGTACACAAGCAATCCCGATGTTGCGACCGGAGACGGATTTGCCGTTTGCTGGCGCGCCGGGCTCAAACTTGTAAATATGGAGTTCGTCCAGTTCCACCCGACGGTTTTCTATGACCCTTCAGCAACCAATGAATTCGGCAGGCGTTTTCTTTTTACGGAAGCGCTGCGCGGGGCAGGCGCCTTTCTTAAACTTTCCAGGGACTCAAACCAGGACTTTGTGCTCAAATACGATATCCAGGGGTCAAAGTCCACCAGGGATGTTGTTACAAAAGCGGAAGAAGTGGAAATGAGAAAGAACGGGCTTGATTGTGTCTGGCTTGACTGCACGCGGATTCCCAGGCATATCCTTAGGACGGAATTTAGGAACTCTTATGAATTCTGCCTGAATAAAGGCATAGACATTTGCAGGGATCCGGTGCCGGTAGTTTACGCGGAACATTACAGTAATGGAGGAGTCCAGACAGGCAGGTACGGTGAAACAGAGATAAACGGCCTCTATGTCCTGGGGGAAACCGCCTACACCGGGCTTCACGGGGCGACAAGGCTTGCGAGCAATTCAGGCCCGGAATGCGTTCTTTTCGGCAGGCTCGCGGCCCAGCACTATGTATGGAAACCGCACACTCCCCAATCCGTAAGGCTTCCGCTCTGGGACCACGGCAAAGCCGAGAAGGTAAAAGACAAGGCGGCAATAAGCTATTACTGGGAAACGGTAAGACGCACGATGACCCAGCTTTGCGGCATCTCGCGCAACTGGGAGCGCTTAAGCGCCGCAAAAGATGTTATGGCTACTCTGACCGGCAATATAAGAAAGTTCTACTGGAATTACTATGTGACAAAAGAATTCCTGGAAGTGAGAAACATCGCGACCGTTTCTTCCATAATAATTCAAAGCGCCATTGCAAGGAACGAAAGCCGGGCCTGCCACTTTCGGGAGGATTTTCCGAAAGAGAGCAGGGATTTTCAGGGTTTGACGGTCATTCAGAAAAAGGGCGTCGCTTCAATAAAAAAATGACAGTGGTATAATCTGTGTAATCGCTTTCTTAATCTGCGTAATCTTTTTAAAACGGAGGAAAGGTGAGCGGAAAACAGGCATTTGGTTTTATGAAAGTCGCGTTCAAGTTAAGGGACTTTTTATACAGCCGAGAAAAAGTCCTCAGGGAAACCTCAATGAAGAAGGGAGATGTAGTCCTTGATTTTGGGTGCGGAACCGGAAGCTACCTGCTCCCCGCATATTCAATTATTGGTGAAACAGGGAAATATTTCGCGATAGACGCTAATCAGGAAGCCATAGATAATATTAAGAAGCTCGCGGAAACGAACGGCATCAAACAGATAGAATGTGTCCGCTCCAGCCTGCTTACCGGGCTCAAGAAAAGGTCTGTGGATATTGTGCTGCTCTACGATGTTTTTCATATGGTTGAAAACCAGACCGGGCTTCTCGCGGAACTTTCCAGAGTCTTAAAAGAGACCGGCGAGCTCTCTTTCAGCGACCATCATATGAAGAAGGACGAGATCCTGAAGCTGGTAACCTCTACCGCGTTCTTTGCGTTCAAAAAGCTGGGAAAGAAAACTTTTACCTTTGTGAAGCGGTCTCAGGAAGTATAAAGGCGAATGGTCTGAGGCTCGGAGGGTCAGATGGTTGGCAAGAACCTGAAAATGCCGGTGGTGTTTATCGGGCATGGATCGCCGATGAACGCCATTGAAGATAACGAATTCGCGAAGGGCTGGCAGGGCATCGCGGCTAAAACCCCGAGACCTAAAGCGATTCTCTGTATCTCGGCGCACTGGTACGGCGAAGGCACATTCGTGACTTCCGCAATAACTCCCGGACTTATCTATGATTTCTACGGTTTCCCTGAGGAACTCTACGGCAAGCAATATCCCGCGAAAGGCGCTCCGGCGCTTGCTCTGCGAGTTAAAGAGGCTGTAAAGAGCGTTAAGGTCAGATTAGATGAAATCCGAGGACTGGACCACGGGACCTGGGTTGTGCTTTACAGAATGTATCCGGAGGCCGACATCCCGGTTATCCAGCTTTCAATAGACGGAAATCTCAGCCCGAAGGAACAATTCAAGATAGGGCAGGAACTCTCGGTTCTCAGGGATGAAGGGGTTCTTATCCTCGGAAGCGGAAACATTGTTCACAATCTTTCCCTGGTTGACTATGACGCAAATCCTTATGATTGGGCAAAAGAATTTGATGGTTTTGTCTCAAAGAGCCTTGAACAAAAAGATACAAAGGCCCTCTTTGAGTGGAAGCAGAACAAAAACGGCAAACTCGCCAATCCTTTTGAAGACCATTTTGTTCCTCTCTTTTATGTGCTTGGAGCTTCCGGCGGCGAGACCCCAAGGTTCAGCGTTGAAAACATTTTCGCGGGGTCGTTATCTATGCGATGCGCCGTTTTTGGAGGGTTGGATGGTTAAAGGCTTAAAGGCTAAAACGGAAGGCGAATGAAAAGAGTTACCGTAAATGACAGGATGCAGAAAAGATATTCTTACTTGTTGACAGCTCCCGTGGGGAAGAAATTTGCCCCTGAGTTCAAACCTGAGCTCACGCCGAAAGAAATGTTAATGCTCGGGGTTTTTGGTGGGAAGTATTTGACGGATTGTATTGCCGAATTTCCCGCTGATTGGTTTAGAAAGGCGAAACTCTGTCACGAAAAGCACGATCCTAAGCTCAACCTCTTCGGCATTAACGCTTCAAATCCGCTCTCGGTCTGGCGCGCGAAAGGCTGGATACACCCTGATGACCCGCGGGGCTGGTTCCAGTGGTACTGCAGGTATTATATGGGCAGGAGGCACGCGGATGACGAGCGCCAGATAAAGCGGTGGAAAGCTATACGCAGGCATATAGCTCAAATAGAAAAGAACTGCCTCCCCGGAGATTTGGATTGCAGGATGAGACAGAGGCAGGCGGTTTTGCATTGGGCATACGACTCCAGGAACATATAGATAACACGGCTTAAATAACAAATCTCAAGCACCAAATCACGTAAAGCTAAATCACAAATCACAAGTCCGTCCGCATGCGGACGAGATCTCGCCGCAATTGTAAATTGAGGCGGACACCAAGCACCAAATAAGCACCAAGATGAAAAAGGGAAGGGTAATTTTGAAGCCCGTTTGAATTTTGTATTTTGTTATTTATTTGTGATTTGGAGTTTGAGATTTGGTGCTTATTTTCTGCGTTCCTGCGTACTGGAGGACTTATGAATTCAAGAGAGCGTTTTGTAGGGGCTTTGACAGGGGCTAAAATTGACCGTGTCCCGTTTATGGTTGTCTTCGGCGGGGAAGGAGCGGTGGCTCCGGAATGGGAGGCGAAAGAACCCGGACTTTCAAAAAAAATTGACGGAATTCTAAAATTTGAAGGGCCCTACAGGGGCTGGCAGGATACCTGGGTTAACACCTTCCTTGTCGGGGAGCCGGATCCTGTGGTGGTTGAGGAGAACGAAGAACGGAAGATTATCAGGACCGGCTGCGGCGGCCTGAAACTTGTTTCAAAACACGGTGATTTTCATTCCGCTGTGCTGGAAGCCCCTGTCAAAAGCAGGAAGGACTGGGAGAACATCAGAGACAGGTTTTTAGATCCAAATGACGAAAGAAGATTCCCGGGAAACTGGAAGGAAAAATGCGCGGAGTACAATAAAAGGGATTATGCGCTTGGCCTGAACCTCCAGGGGGTTTACAATACCGCGCGGATGCTTATGGGGGACGAGGGGCTTTCCTACGCGTTCTATGACGACCCTGAGCTTGTGAGCGAGATTATGGGCACGGTTACCGATAGGGTCTTGAAAATATTCCAAAAGATGTGTTTGGGTGTCAAACAGTTTGACCTTATTGAAAGCTGGGAGGCGATGGCTTTTAACGGCGGGAGCATGGTCTCCCCGGATACCTTCAGGCAATTCATAAAACCTAATTACCTGAAACTCGCGGGGTTTGCGAAGGACCGCAATATCGAGATACTGCTCGGAGACAGCCATGGGTTTATTGAAGACCTGGCGGCTCTTTTTCTGGAAAGCGGTTTTACCGCAATGTATCCTTTTGAGGCCCAGGCAGGCAATGATGTGGGAAGGGTTATGGATAAGTACCCTCAGCTCGGTATCATAGGCGGGTTGGATAAGAACGCGATGGCGAAAGGCAGGAAAGCTGTGGACGCCGAGATAGAAAAGGCCCGCCGGCTTCTGAAAAGACGCGGGAGATTTATGCCGGGCCAGGATTATTTCCCGCTTGGCGATATTTCCTTTGAGAATTATAAGTATTTCATGGAAGAGTTGAGGAAGGCAGTCCTGGAATCAGAGCGGCAGGGATAATGGAACTGATAGCTTCCCCGAAAAAACGCGAGTTTACCGGAACCCTCGGGATACTTCTTGCCTGCGCCATCTGGGGTTCGTCTTTCTTTATGGTCAAGGATGTTGTAACCTACCGCCTTCATCCCTGGTTACTGACTTCCTGCGCGACAAGTCTTTCAGCGCTTGTGATGTTCCTGATAGCGAAAGCTTCAGGCAAGAACCCTTTCAGCAATTTCGGTTCAGGTCTAGCCCTGGGGATCATTCTGGCATTTATTCTCCTGCCGCAGGGATTCGGGATGCAATTTACCACGGCCTCCAACTCGGCGTTCATCACAGGCCTCTTTATACTTTTTGTGCCGCTTGTGAATTATTTTATATTTAAAAGGAAGCCTGCAAAGGAAGTATTTTTCTCGGTTCCGGTCGCTTTGCTTGGCCTATGGTTCCTGACAGGAGGCATCGGAGGGATAAATACAGGGGATTTGCTTACAATGATAACGGCTGTTGCCTGCGCGTTCCACGTGTTGTACGCGGACAGGTTCATCAAGGAGGGAATCGACCCGGTGATTATTTCTTTCCAGCAATACGCCACCGTGGCGGTTTGCGCCATTATTATGTCGTGTCTTTTCGGGCGCCTCCCGGAGCATTTTGCGCCGAAAACCGGACTGGTAATCCTATATCTCGCGCTTCTTCCCAACTGCGCCGCATTCTTTCTGCAGTTTGCCGCGCAGAAAACAGTGGCGCCTTTCAAGGTATCACTGTTATTCCTTTCAGAATCAGTCTTTGCGGCTGCATTCGCGTGGACCCTGGGCGGGGAACCGTTCATTCCGCTGAAGGCTGCCGGCGGTGCGCTGATGATCTCTGCAATGGTAATGGCGGAGGTTGCTTCAATGAGACATTCCGCAAAAAAGCCCTAAAAGAAAAAGAGGGAGGCGATATCCGCCACCCTCTTTGTTTACGTTAAAAACGTTAAGAACGTTACGAACGTTACGAACACCCATGTCTGTTTATTTTATATCAGGAAGCTCTTTTATACACCTATCCATATCTTTTTGATCAAACTCCACATCCACCATCTTGCCCGAAAGGTAGCTCTCGTATGCGGAGAGGTCGAAATGGCCGTGCCCGCTTAGATTGATAACGATGGCTTTCTCTTTCTTTGTTTCCCTGCAGATTATGGCCTCGTCAATAGCCGCCCTTATTGCATGCGAACTTTCCGGCGCCGGAAGCAGGCCTTCGCTCTTCGCGAAGAGGACCGCCGCTTCAAAGCAGGGTATCTGCTTGTAAGACCTGGCTTCTACGAGTTTCTTATTTACGAGGTAGCTGACGATAGGAGAATCTCCGTGGTAGCGGAGCCCGCCGGCGTGAATCCCGGACGGCATAAAATTATGCCCAAGCGTGTACATTTTTGCAAGAGGCATAAGTTTCGCTTCATCGCCGAAATCGTATCTGTACGGGCCCTTTGTGAGCGTCGGGCAGGCCGCGGGTTCAACGGCGAGGAATCTTATATCTTTGCCTTTCATTTTTTCCGCGACGAACGGGAAGACCGCGCCGGCAAAATTTGAACCGCCGCCGACACAGGCCGAAATGATATCCGGGTAATCGCCGATCATCTCCATCTGTTTCTTTATCTCAAGGCCGATGATGGTCTGGTGCATGCAGACGTGGTTCAATACGCTTCCCAGGCAGTATTTTGTGTCGTCGTGGGTAGCCGCGTCTTCAACCGCTTCAGAAATAGCGATGCCAAGCGAGCCGAGGGAGTTGGAATCCTTCTTCAGGACTTCCTGTCCCGCGTGCGTCAATTTTGACGGGGACGCGAAAACTTCAGCGCCGTAGGTCTGCATCAGGAAACGCCTGTAGGGTTTCTGGTCGTACGAGACCCTTACCATATATACGGTGCACTTTAGGCCGAAGAACTGGGTCGCGAAGGACATAGCGCTTCCCCACTGTCCGGCTCCGGTCTCGGTTGCCATTCTCTTTACGCCCTCGGCCTTGTTGTAGTAGGCCTGGGGGATGGCGGTGTTCAGCTTGTGGCTTCCCGCCGCGGAGACGCTCTCGTTCTTATAATATATTCTTGCAGGGGTCTTCAGTCTTTTTTCAAGGTTAAAGGCTCTGCAGAGAGGAGACGGGCGCCAGACTTTATAAGCGGATTTTACTTCATCCGGTATGGGTATCCATTTTTGGGTGGAGACTTCTTGTTTGATTATTTCCATCGGAAAGACCGGAGCGAAATCCGCCGGTCCCGCGGGGACTCCGTCAGCCCTGATAATCGGGGGAAGCGGTTCCGGGAGGTCTGCCGCGATGTTGTACCATTCTGTCGGCATTTCTTTTTCGGAAAGTATCACTTTGTTGAGCTCTGCCATATGAATCCTCCGGTAAGCAATTTGTTCAATTATATAGAAGGGGAAGGGAATATTCAATTTGATTTTGGCATATTAAAGGGCTATATTACAGAATGATTACCCGGACATATCTTAGGGTTTATCCGTGGAATCGTCAACAGGCAATTCAACTATTTGTGCGGAGGTAATATGAAGAAATTTGCCCTGCTGGTCTCGCTTCTCGCTTTTTTCGCGCTTTCCTTGCCGGCAAAAATAATGATTCCTGTGAATATTGATAAAGGAGAGATGTTTGACGACAACACGGAGAAGGTGGAAGTGTCTCTCGCGGAAGAGAATACCGGCGGGGGCGCTGCCCTGAGTTTGCTGGCGGCCTATCCGGCCGAAGGCGGCTGGGCGGGTTTCTGGATGCCGAAAAAGAGCGCCTGGGCCGGATTCAAAAGCCTCAATTGTTTTGTCTATAGCGCGGCCAAAGAGAAGTTTACGATGTCTTTCGTTATCAAAGACCAGAATCACAAGGGCGGAGTCTCGGGACGCGGCATGGAAGGCTGGGAAGTAAGAAAGACCTGGTATATGGTTCCGTTTGAGATAAAGCCCGGAATGAACGAACTTAGCATCAGCCTGGAGGGATTAAAGACTCAGGAAGGCAAGGATGTTGACCTTTCAAGAATCTATCACTGGGGATTTTACTACAGGTTCTTCCCCGAGCTTAAATGGGAATCGAAGCAAGCCGTTCCCGCGACTGTCTGGATCAGCAAGGTAAGGCTGGACTCCGAAAAATGAAGAAGAGGTTCGGACTGCTGGGATTATTGCTGCTTGGCGCCACTTTGATCTTTGCGGCGCCGGCCGGCAATGTGCTTGTTGTAATAAATGACGCGAACAAATATTCCGCGGCTATTGGATTGCATTATGCGAAACTTCGCGAAGTCCCGGAAGCAAATATATGCCACATCAACTGCAATGACTCCAGCCTCAGTCTTAAAGAATATAATGAACTGCTGTTGCCGGAAGTAAAAAACCACCTCTCCGGCATTGCCTATATAGTAATGTCCTACGGAACCCCGATAACGCTTAACCTAAACAACGTAACCTATTCGCTTGACGCTTTTCTCTGTTTTCCTTTTGACCCGATTGGCGCGCTTGAACCGTTCAAAGTTACCGGAAACAGCGAGAGCGGATACCTCGGCGAGAGGAATCCTTTTTATACGGCCGGGGGGCATTTTTCCGCGAACGGCCGGAGTTTTATGGTCACAAGGCTTGACGGGCCGACGGCCGAGATAGCAAACGAGCTGGTCGAAAGGGCTCTCTACGGCGAAAAATATATCACCAAAAAATACGGAAGGGCCTATATTGATTCGCGCGGCCTGACAAAAAGCAACAGCGGTTATTATGAACTGGACAAGGATATCGTGGACTCCGCGGAATACGTAAAAGCCGCCGGCTTCGAAACGACCCTTGACATTTTTGAAGGGGAATTTGACAACAAGTGCTGCGCGGACGCGCTCTGGTATTTCGGCTGGTACAAGTACAACAACTATAACGACGCGTTCTACTGGAAGGTTGGCGCGGTGGGCATTCATTTTGATTCGGCTTCGGCTCTCGGCATCCGCGGCACAAAATGCTGGAGCGGGGGAGCCCTGGCAAAAGGCATTACAGCGACCGGAGGTTGCGTCAACGAACCCTACGGGCAGACTTATACCCGCGCCAATCTCTTTATGAAATACCTGATGCAGGGATATAATTTTGCCGAATCCTGTTATATGGCGACGCCTACTGCCAAATGGATGATGACCTTCATAGGCGACCCTTTATACACGCCTTCAAAAAGCGCGGGGCTTAAGGATACCGCGTTGCCTGAGATAAAAAAAATAGAATTGGTCAAGGGGTCTGATAATCCCGATACGTTCTGGAGAGTCCTTGTTGAATCCGACAAGTTTGTGAGGGTTAAAGCGGAATATGCCGGCGCCGGCGCGGACGCGAAAGAAAAGGAGACGGATTCTTTTTTCAAAAAGGCAAAACTCAATATGCCAGACCTTACCCCGGACACGGAATACAAAGTGAAAATCACCGTTACGGATTCAAGCGGAAATACGGCTTCAAAGGAAGCATCATTTAAAACCACGCCTCCCGTCCCGGAGCAGGTGAAGAGCTTCACCGCGCAAAAACTGGACAGGGGAATAGACCTTGTGTGGACGGCAAGCGCGGCGGAAGATGTTACAGGCTACCTGCTCTTTCGTTCTGTTATCGGAGGCGGGGCTGAACCGGAGAAGATAGCGGATTTGAAGAAGGACGCCGTTTCTTTTCAGGACCGCGGTCTGGCCAATAGCACTACTTATTGCTATAACATTCGTGCGGTGAACAAGAACGGCGAGCTGTCTCCCAGTTGCGAGGTTTTTGCGGCGCCGACCGACCTTGCCGCTGTGACTGGCGTAAAAACGGAGTTCAAACTCAACGCGCTTAAGATATCCTGGGAGCCGGTGAAATCGGCAGGCGTTTCCGGTTACCAGGTCTACAGGCATGTCAGGAAGAAAGGCAATTACAAAAAGGTAAAATACACGGAAGAGAGCAGCGTCACAGACTTTGAGCCGAAAGCAGGCCAGACTTACTACTACAAGATAACAACAATCGGCAAAGGAAAACAGGAAGGCGAATCCACAGACCCAATAGAAGTGAAAATCGAGAAATAGCCTCGTGTTTTCATCTGATTTTGTTTCGAATTTCGAATTTTGTGCTTCGAACCTGGTTTTTTTGGTATAATACTGCCCATGATATCCCATATTAAGGCCATAATGCGCAATGATCCGGCGGCCAGGTATATTGAGTTAGTCCTGTATCCCTGCCTCTATGCCATTTTTCTTCATAGGATTGCTCATTTTCTCTGGCAGCTCCGCCTGCCTTTTTTCCCAAGGTTTATCTCTCAAGCCGGACGGTTTTTGACCGGCATAGAGATACATCCCGGCGCCGTTATTGGCAAAGGTTTCTTTATTGACCACGGCATGGGTGTGGTGATAGGAGAGACGACAAGAATAGGCAATAATGTTACGCTCTTTCAGGGCGTGACGCTCGGCGGCACTGGAAAAGAGACCGGGAAGCGCCACCCGACGCTTGGTAATAATATTGTAGTTGGCTCGGGAGCCAAGGTGCTGGGCGACATAAAGATAGGGGATCACAGCTACATAGGCGCTAATGCAGTGGTACTTAGGGAAGTCCCGGCGCACTCCACAGTTGTAGGCGTTCCGGGGCGTGTTGTTAAGCACAAAGGCAAAAAAATTGCGCTCGAGATGAGTTTTGATCATGCCGGCATGCCGGACCCTTTGCTTGAAAAGGTAGCGCACCTCCAGAGGGAAATCGACGCCCTCCGCAAGTCCAAAAGTAAGAGCTGAGCTTGGATAAGAAGCGCCTCACCCTTATAACACTTGCGCATATCGTGACCGATTCGTACGGCGGTTTCATCCCTATTTTGCTGCCGCTGTTGACGCGCGAGTACGGCATTCAACTTGCGGCATCCTTTCCGGCACTGATAGGTATTTTTGGTAATTTTCCGCAGCCCTTCATAGGGCACTACTACGACAGGACAAAAAAATACTTTCTCTGGATTGCTCCGCTGGGCGCCGCGTTATTTGTCGGAACTTTTATATATTTTGATAGTTACGCCCTTAAGGTTCTTTTCCTCATTCTTGGAGGGTTCTCAATCGGGGCCTTTCATCCGGAAGCCACCCAGATAGCGAGAGCTTCCGGCGGGGACAGGAAAGAGTTCGCCGCCTCAATATTTCTGGCCGGCGGGACAACAGGATTTGCCATCGGAGCGCTGGTCTGCGGCGCGCTGCTTCATTTTTTCGGCAAACCCGGACTTTTTGTCTGGGTCTTCGTCGGAGTTGCAACTTCATTATTGCTTCTTGTGAATGAAAAAATCATGACCGGTATCCCTGAAAAGAAAACAGCTGCAGTAGAGTTAAAGAGTTTGAATAAAGTCCCGGAATTCTTTTCAATCCTGGTTCTCGTTACGCTTGTCGTTTCCTTTCAGTCTCTGGTAAATACCTTTCTGCCTTCTTTTCTTTCGCAGAGAGGTTTCGGAGAGATGGCAAAAGGCTTCTATACTTTTTTCTTCGTTGTCCCGGGCTCGCTTGCCGGGATAATAGCCGGCAAGTTTGCTAAGGAGCGAGGGTTGAAAACTCTCGTGGTAACCTCTCAAATACTGAGCATAGGCTCAATGTTATGCTTTATTTACCTGCCCGCTCCCTGGTATCTGGTATTTATACCTCTGACCGGGGCCTTTAGCCTCTCTTCTTTTCCTGCGTTGGTGAGCCATTCTTTTAAGCACCTGCCGGGAAAGGCGGGAGTTGCCGGAGGGGCTGTAATCGGGCTTACCTGGGGAGTCGCCGGTATCCTAGCGCAGTTCGCGGGTTTTCTTGCAGGGCTTGCCGGGGGAATACAGGGAATGTATCTATGGTTGTTAATTCTTCCGGCAGGAGCGGCCCTGCTGACGCTTCTTCTAAAGTTCTAAAATCGTTTGATTACACAGATTAGGAAACGCTTTAATCTGCGGAATCTGTTTGTCTAATCCGCGTAATCAATAGCGGGTATTGTTGTATTAGATTTTGTTATGTAATATAATTGATTTGTTCAAAGGAGCCCCGTATCAGCGAATTAAAGCGCTTTCATCCAAAGAAAATGTTCGGGCAGAACTTCCTGTCCGATACCGGAATACTCAGGAGCATTGTCAATGCGGCGGCAGTTAAGCCGGATGATACGGTCTTGGAGATAGGTCCGGGCAAAGGAACCCTGACGGGAATCATTGCCTCCTTTTGCAAGGTAATTGCCGTAGAAATTGACAAAGGACTGGTCGCGTTTCTCAGGGAAAAATTCAAAGATAACCCCAATGTGACCATAATAGAAGGGGATATCCTTGAAATGGATATCCCAAAGCTTTTACCCAAGAAAAGCAAGCTTATAGCCAACATTCCCTACTATATCAGCACGCCGATTATTTTCAAAATACTTGAGAATCGCGAGTATTTTACCACCGCGGTGCTGACGGTGCAGAAAGAACTTGCGGACAGGATAACTGCCGATCACGGCAGCAAAATATACGGAGTCCTGACGGTGATGGTGCAGTTTGCGGCTGCCGCGAGGTTTATGCGGTTGATACCGGCTGCGGCGTTCCATCCGAAACCGGACGTTGATTCAGCCGTGCTGCGCCTGGATATCCCGACGAAACCGACATTCCGGTGCAACAATGAAGTTTTTTTTAGGGAGATGGTGCGCGCTGGATTTCAGCACAGGCGGAAGATGCTGCGCGGCAGCCTGCAGGATATCGGGCTTGCCAGAGAGTCAATCGAGAAAGCCCTGGCCGTATGTGGCATAAAACCCGAAGCTAGGCCTGAAGAGATAGATATACCCGGTCTGGTAGCGTTATCAAATGTTCTTTCCGGCGAAAAAAGAGAAAAAGCGTAAAACTAAACGGTCGAGTTTTTGGCCGCGAGGAGGACTAATAGTATGAATAAGAAGGTCGGTTTGCAGCTCTACACTTTGAGGGAGTTTCTGAAGACAGAGGCCGATACCGCGGAAACGCTGAAAAAAGTAAAGAATATCGGCTACGATATTGTTCAGATTTCAGGTTGCGGAGTGACGGACGCGAAAATACTCAGCAGGCTGGTCAAAGATGCCGGTCTAATATCTAATTCCGTGCACGAGAAGTATGACAGAATAACGAAGGAAACAGACGCCTTCATAGAGGATTGCAGGATGATGGGTTATACCACCGCAGCCATCCCGCATCTGCCGGAAGAAATGAGGACTGTTGAGGGCTATAGAAATGTTGCGCGCGAAGCCAATGCGGCAGGAGAGAAACTTTTCAAGGCCGGAATTATCCTGACCTATCATAACCACGATTTCGAGTTTGAAAATCTTGGCGGAATCCGCGGAATTGATATTATTTACGGCGAAACAAATCCAAAATTTTTGCAGTCGGAGCTTGATGTTTACTGGGTACAGTCAGGCGGTGGGGACCCGGCAGACTGGATTCTGAAGATGAACGGCCGCGCTCCGATAGTGCATCTGAAAGAGATGGGGGTAAAGGGCAAAGAACGTATTATGCTTCCTGTCGGCGAGGGCAACATGAACTGGAAGTCTATTCTCAAAGCGCTCAAGGAAGTCGGCACAGAATTCTATTATGTCGAGCAGGACAGATGTAACGGCGAAGACCCTTTTGCATGCATAAAGAAGAGCCTGGATAATCTTAAGAAAATGGGAGTAGAGTAAAGGCAAATTCGAAGTCCGCCTGCGGGCGAGATCTCGGCTATCGCCGGACACTAAATTCTAAACAAAACAAAAAAGGATACCGGCTTAAACCAGGTATCCTTTTTTTTTACGTTATAAACGTTACGAACCTTACGAACGTTACAAACTTTTATTTATTTGACTTATATTCAAACAAATCTGATTTATTATGTTCCCTGCAGATTTTTGTCGGTTCAGTGCCCTTGACAAAATTTTCATCAATAATGTTCTTGCATTTGTCGCCGGCCAAAAGCCCTGTATCCGCGTCAATCTTTAAGGTGACCACATTTGCCGGTTTTTCAAAATCCTCAGGCGGCGCGACATAGACCTGCTGCATAAAATCTCCCCAGATTGGTGCCGGAGTATTGCCGCTTGAAATGACCGAGCCGAGCGACCTGTGATCGTCAAAGCCGACCCAGATGCCGCAAACGAGATCAGAGGTATAGCCTGTAAACCAGACATCGGAATAGTTGTCGGTTGTTCCGGTCTTTCCAGCGCAGGGGAAGGTGATTCCAAGGTCCCGTATGCCCCTTGCCGTTCCTTTGTTGATGACATCTTCCATCATGGAGACCATAACATAGGCCGTTTCGGGCTTTAAAACTTCCTGAAGTTTGGGAGCGTTTTCCTCAATAATCTTTCCGGTGTTGTCCTTTATGTACAATATAGATACCGGTTCAACCCTGACCCCCATATTCGGGAAAACGCAGTAGGCGGAGACCAGTTCCTGCAGGCTAACTTCTGAAGTGCCGAATGCCAGAGATAAGTTTTTCCGTATTTTTGACTTAATTCCCATCTTCTGCGCGTAACTTGCCGCAGCCGAAGTGCCTACCTTTGTCAATAGTTTGAGAGTTACAACGTTTCGCGAGGTGTAGAGCCCCTTGCGCAAAGTTGTCGGGCCGAAGAATTTCTTCTCGTAGTTTTCCGGTTTCCACTCGGTGCCGTCCCGGTCGGTTATTACTATGGGAGAGTCTGTTATTATATCCGCAGGAGTGAACCCGTTGTCTATGGCCGCGGTGTAAATAAAGGGTTTGAAGGCCGAGCCCGGCTGGCGGAACGCCTGGGTGGCGCGGTTGAACTCGCTCTCCTTAAAATCCCTGCCACCGATCATTGCCTTGATATATCCGGTTTTGGGATCCATGCAGATCACCGCGATTTGTATAGGCACATTTTTTTTGAAGTTCGGATCCGAAGAAATGTTTTCCGCCGGTATGCCCATCTCGCGGGCTATTCTTGTTTCCGCGTCTTCTATTCCTTTGGCCGCAGCTTTCTGGGCCTTGTCCTGTATTCTTAGGTCCAGCGTGGTGTAGACCGAGAGGCCGCCTTTGTAGATGGTGTTGCTCCCGTAAGTCTCCTCTATCAACTGCCGGACGTGCTCCACGAAATAGGGCGCGTTTCTGGTCTCGGTGGTATGAAGTTCTATCGGAGAGGCCTTGGCGAGCGCTCCGGCTTCTTTAGTGACTATCTTTCTTTTTATCATCCGTTCAAGGATCATATCCCTGCGGGTTTTTGCTTTTTCAATATTGTTGAAGGGGGAAGTTTTGTTTGGGGATCTGACCAGCCCGGCCATCAGCGCGCATTCGGGAAGCGTAAGTTCTTCTACGTGCTTGCCGAAGTAAGTCCTGGACGCGGCCTCTACTCCGTAGGCGCCCGAGCCGAAATAAACCTGATTAAGGTACATCTCGAGTATTTCCTTCTTGGTATAACGGTATTCTATCTTTAAGGCGAGCATTGCTTCTTTTATTTTTCTTGAAAGCGTGCGCTCCTGCGTAAGGAAAAGATTGCGCGCCAACTGCTGTGTGATAGTTGAAGCGCCCTGTTCAACGCGCGCATGCGCAAGATTTACGGCCGTGGCGCGAATTATTCCGAGCGGGTCTATGCCCCAGTGGCTGTAGAACTTTTCGTCTTCCACGGCGAGCAGAGCCCGCTGAAGATTTAGCGGAACTTTGTCTACCGGGACCAGCGTTCTTTGTTCTACGAAGAGCTGGGCGATGAGTTCCCCGTTAACATCGTAGAGCTTGCTGGCAAGAGAAGGTTTGTAGCCCTCAAGTTCGCTTAAGGGCGGCAGTTCCTGGTAATAGGCGATTAAGAGTCCGAATAACCAGCCCGTAAGGATACAGAGCAGCACATAAGTTCCGGTGCGGAAATTCTTTTTTTTAGCCCAGAGGGCTGCTACTTTTCCAAACATACACATATTATATAGAAAAGACGCGGAATTTACAAATATTTTTGCCTATTACGCCTTGTTTTTCAATGCTTTTAGGCTGGCATATTGACAAAAAAAGGGTGCTTTGTTATAATCAAGATGCTGGCTGGGTTATTCGGGTCACCGGTGATCCGGCGGGTTTATGAAGGTTCCCTCTTGACGGGAACTTTTCTTTTTTACAAAATCTGTCAAAGAAAGGTGGCGATTAAATTGGTGGAAGTCATAGTAAAGTCCGACGAATCGTTCGAATCGGCCCTCAAGAGATTCAAGAGGAAATGCCAGATGGAAGGCATCCTCACGGAAATCAGGAAAAGGGAGTATTACGAGAAGCCGAGCGAAAAGCGGAAGAAAAAAGAAGAAGCGGCTGCCCGCAAGCTGAGGAAAAGACTCGAGAAGATGGACTAAGGAGCCGTTCAAGTGGGATTAAAAGAGAAGATTGACGAAGATATCAAGTCGGCAATGAAGACCAGGGAAGAACTTAAGCTCTCGGCTTTGAGGATGTTGAAGGCGGCTATAGGCAATGCCGAGATAGCCAAAAAGAAAACCCTGGTTGACGAAGATATTTTTTCGCTTCTCCAAACGGCGGTAAAACAAAGAAAAGATTCGGCGGAAGCGTTCAGGGCGGGCAACCGCCCTGAACTCGCCGAGAAAGAAACGGCGGAAATAAAGATACTCGAGGTCTATCTGCCTGCTCAGCTTGGCGAGCAGGAGGTGCGTGAGCTTGTCGCGAAGGCTGTCGCGGAAACGGGAGCGGCCGGGGCGAAAGATATCGGCAAAGTTATGGGCAAACTCATGCCCCTGGTAAAGGGAAAGGCCGACGGCGGCCTGGTAAACAGGCTGGTACGGGAGATACTTAAGTAGCTTGTTGAAAGTATTAAAACGCGGTTTTTACGCAAGGAGCTCCGCGCTTGTAGCTAAGGAGCTGCTCGGCAAGATAATTGTAAGGGAATTTCCCGGAAAAAAAATCACCGCCAGAATAGTTGAAACCGAGGCCTATCTCGGAAAAAACGACCCCGCCTCGCATGCCGCCGGAAAGATGACCAAAAGGAACTCCGTGATGTTCGGCGCCCCCGGACGCGCGTATGTGTATTTTTGTTACGGATGTCATTTCATGTTCAATACCGTCACCGAAAAGAAGGGCAAAGCCGGGGCGGTGTTAATCAGGGCTGTTGAAAGCGCGGGAAATACTCCGCGCGCAAACGGGCCCGGGAAGCTCTCCAAGTATCTTTCAATCGGCAGGGCTTTAAACGAACATGACCTGACATCAGGAAATGGGCTGTATATTGCTGATGACGGTTTTTCACCGGGGAAAATATGGAAAAGCGGAAGAGTAGGTATTAGCGGGGCTAAAAAAAAGCTCTTGCGGTTCTTCCTTAAAGACAATAGGCATGTTTCAAAGTACAGGTAACGGAGGCATAATGAAATTTCGCGAATTCTACAGACTGGCTATTGAAGCGGGAATGGATAATGATCTTCGCGGCAGGAAGGAAACAGAAAAACTGCTGAAGCAGGCGAAAGAAACCTTTGTGGAGCTCAAAGCCGAGAAGAAAAAATATTTTGACCGCGACAGGCTGGTAAACCCTTTCGGAGACACCAGAATACTTAACGGCGATAAAGACGCCGAGATAAAGAGAATCCTTGTAGGTATTGATATAGAGGCAGGAGAAATTGCTCTGGCTGACAGGCTCAGGGAAAAGCAAAAAATTGACCTGGTTCTTGCTCATCACCCTGAAGGGCGGGGGCTCGCCAACCTGCACGAGGTAATGTCAATCCATGCTGATGTGGCGGCGCGTTTTGGGGTTTCAATTACCGCGGCGGAAGGCATGATGCTCACCCGCATCAAGGAAATAGAAAGAAGGCTGATGCCGGTTAACCATTTTAGAGCGGTTGACGCGGCAAAACTGCTAGGACTTAATTTCATGTGCGCGCATACTGTCGCGGACAATTGCGTGGCCAATTATCTTCAGAAGAAGGTGGACGCGGAAAAACCGGAAACCATAAAGGAGCTGCTTGAGCTGCTGCTTGAGATTCCGGAATACTCGCTTTCAGAAGAGGCGGGCGTCGGTCCGAAGCTGATAGCCGGGCGTGACAATGCCAAGGCCGGAAGAATTATGGTGGACATGACCGGCGGCACCGAAGGTTCGAAAGAACTCATAGGGAAATGGGCGCAAGCCGGGGTTAATACCGTAGTCGGTATGCATTTCTCGGAAGAGCACAGAAAGGAAATGGAAAAGCACTTTATAAACGCAGTTATAGCGGGGCATATCAGCAGCGACAACCTCGGGTTAAATCTTCTTTTTGATCAGATAATTAAAAAAGGCGGCAAGCTTGAATTTGTGGAATGCTCTGGTTTCCGCAGGGTGAAAAGATAGTTAAATGGGTCTCATACCGCAGGACAAGATAGAACTGGTAAAAGACGCCAACGATATAGTTGACGTTGTTTCGGGATATGTTTCTTTGAAGAAGAACGGGGCAAGTTTCAAGGCGTGCTGTCCATTCCACACAGAGAAGACTCCGTCTTTCGTGGTGAGTCCCGCAAAGCAGATTTGGCGCTGTTTCGGCTGCGGCATAGGCGGCAATGTTTTCGGGTTTGTCGAAAAGGCCGAGCATATGAACTTTGCCGAAGCGGTAAGGTTTCTCGCGGAACGGAGAGGCATCAGCATAGAATATACCGACAGCGGCAGGCCGGAACTTAGGGACCAACTGCTTAAACTCAACGAACTTGCCGCGAAGTATTACAAGTACGTGCTTGAATCCGATACCGGAAGGGCCTCCCGGTATTATCTTTCGGAAAGGGGCATAAACGCGGAATCACTTTCGAGATGGAGTCTGGGGTTCGCTCAGGATTCGTGGGACGCGTTTCTGAAATACGCGAAATCCAAGGGTTACACGGAACAACTGCTGGAGACTGCGGGTCTTATAATAAAGAACGAACAGCGGGGCTCCTATTATGACAGGTTCAGGAACCGCATTATTTTTCCGGTTCAGGACAGGAACGGAAAATACTGCGCTTTCGGAGCGAGGGTAACGGACAAGTCTTTGCCCAAGTACCTGAACTCGCCGGAAACACCGGTATACGTAAAGAGCCGGATACTCTACGGCTGGCCGCAGGCAAAGGCCGCAATCTCGGAGAGCAACACCGTTATTATAGTTGAAGGCTATATGGATGTTGTAATGCCGCACCAGTACGGGATTTCAAATGTTGTTGCCAGCATGGGAACTTCCCTCACAAAAGAGCAGGCGCAGCAAATTAAGCGCTACGCCGAAAATGTAAAGCTTTGTTATGATCTGGATAAAGCCGGAGTGAATGCCAGCATCCGCGGGATAGACGTGCTAATTGAAGAGGGCCTTAATGTCAGCGTGGTGGTCATGCCGCAAGGCTGCAAGGATCCGGATGAACTGCTGGTAAAGAAGGGGAAGGATGCCTTCCTTGCGGCGGCTAATAACGCGAAAGACATTGTTGAATTCTGGCTTGACGCCGAAAAAACTTCCGCCGGCACAGAACTTTCGGGAAAGATAGCTGTAGTCGCCAAGATGAAGCCGGTGATAAATAAGGTCGCCAACGAACTTCGCAGAAAGAGTTATATAGAAACTATTGCCAGGAAACTGGCGCTTGAAGAGAGAGTCGTAGAAAAAGAACTTTCCAAAGAAGAAAGGTTTTTTTCGGCGGCGGCCGTAAAAGGGCAGGCAAAGCAGGCAGTGAAGCCGAGGAGCTGTCCTCCGGCGGAAAAAGAACTGTTAACTCTTATATTAAACAGCGTTGAGGCAGCCGGCAGGGTCTGTGAAGAACTTTTGGAAACAGATTTCACCGACAGCATAAACGCCGGAATTTTTACCGAGATAAAGAAGAGCCTGGCAGAAAAAGGCGCTATAGACCATTCAAGGATAGCGGCCGCTCTGGAAGGAGAAGCTTCCGAGGTTTTTACCGGACTCTCGCTGGACGAAAGGGAATTTGCCGGGCAGGAAAAGGCGGAGAAAGACTTAGTCCGGCATATAATGAACAACAGAATTATTAACAGGCTAAAGGAACTGGAGCCTGAAGTAAAGAAGGTCGGCCGCGGCGAATACGATAAGAATCTCGTAAACGAATATTATCAATTACTGCGCAGGCTGAAGGGGATGAAGAAGTGACGGAAAAGACAAAGAAGACATCGGCAGGAAAGAAGGCAAGCAATCTGGCCCAGCTTGTGGAAATGAGCAAAGAGAAGGGTTATCTCACTTACCAGGATGTGAATGAAGTGCTGCCGGAAGACGTAATCTCTCCGGACGAGATAGACGGCATACTCTCCAAACTTGATGAAATGGATATTCACGTAACTGACGCCCCGAAAGACGAGAAGGGGCTGAAGACGCCGAACGGCGAAATACATTTTTCCGCTGCTTCGGACGTGGGGCTTGACGACCCGATACGCCTGTATCTGCGCTCTATGGGGCAGATCTCCATCCTTTCGCGCGAAGAAGAACTTTCGCTCGCGGAAGAGATAGAAAAGGCAGAAGAGGAAATAGACAAAATACTCTACGAATCCAGGTTCGTGCTTGAAAAGATAAATGCGTTTACGGTGGAAGTCCTGGACAACACAAAGCAGATTCAGGACCTGATGAACATAGATACCGACGGCGAGATAAGCCCTCGTATTATAAAAAAATACAAAAAACACCTGCGCGACACTCTAAGAAAAATACGCGGGGAGGAAAGCAAGTTAGAGAAGTTTGAGGTTAAGCTTTCCAAGAAAAGAATCAGCGACAAGGCCAGGGCTCTGCTCGAAGAGAAAAAGATAGAGAGCCGCGGCAGAATCATAGACTGTTATATTGACCTGGATATCAGCCTGGATGAGAAAGAGCTTATGATCCAGAGCGTTAAGGACATGGCTTTTGAGATAACCAAGGCCGAGAAGGAGATTACAGACCTTGAGAAGGGGAGCCGGCTTTCCCGCGACCAGATTAAAAAAGCAGTCGCAGGAAAAAAGATTGATGCCAGGCACAAATTGTCGCAGGCAGAGCTTTCAGAGCTGAGCAGGCAGATAAGCGTAGCGGAAAAGAAAATAAAGGCTGTCGCTGAAACCGTGGGCAGCAACGCTTTTAAAGTAAAGGCTGACACCAGAAAGATAGTGGAGAACGAACAGAGGGCTTACAATGCCAAGATGAAGTTGGTGCGCGCAAACCTTAGGCTCGTTGTTTCCGTGGCAAAAAAATACACCAACAGGGGACTGCATTTTCTTGACCTTATACAGGAAGGCAACATCGGTTTGATGCGCGCCGTTGACAAGTTTGAATACAAAAGAGGTTACAAGTTTTCCACATATGCGACCTGGTGGATTAGGCAGGCGATTACCCGTGCCATAGCGGACCAGGGGCGCACCATTAGGGTGCCGGTGCATATGATAGAGACCCTGAACAAGCTGGTGAAGAATTACAGGGAACTTTTGCAGCATTTCGGCAGGGAACCTTCTCCGGACGAGCTGGCCAAAAAAATGGCGCTTCCCATAGAAAAAGTAAGGGAAGTTTTAAAGATTGCCCAGGAACCCATCTCTCTTGAGACCCCGATCGGCGAGGATAAGGACGGCCATCTTGGGGATATCATAGAGGACAAGGAAGTTATCTCTCCGCAGGTGGCAGCGGCGCACATGATACTTCAGGAACAGTTGGAGAAGATTCTGCACACTTTAAAGACCAGGGAAGCGGAGGTTATCCGGCTTCGTTTTGGCATAAACAAACCTTATCCGTACACCCTTGAGGAAGTCGGTAATATCTTTAACATTACGAGGGAAAGGGTAAGGCAGATTGAAGCAAAGGCGCTCAGGAAGCTCCGGCACCCGGTAAGGGCGAAATACTTGAAGGGGTTCCTGGAGCAGCAGTAACATTACATTTCCTTCCCCTTCTTAATCAGGGGAGGGTTCGGGTTGGGTTAATAATTCAATCGAAACAGAATCACAAGGGCTCCGTTATCCCGGAGCCTTTTTTTGCCTGTCGCTTCTTAATCATCCTTACGTTAGTAACGTTAAGAACGTTAAAAACATAAATGTATCATCTTTCCGGGAAATACCTTACCTGCACCTTTTTTCTTCTCGGTACGGAATGGTACTGGAATGAAGGGTAGCCGAACATCAGGGCATAACCCACGCTAAAATCCTCAGGCAGCTCAAGAGCCGTCTGCAGCGGTTTCCAGCTCTTGATTGCCATTATGAAAAAACCACCCCAACAGGTTCCGATGCCCCTGGAGGACAGGAGCAGTTCAAGCTGGGTCATCGCTATAATCGCGTCTGTGGCCCCGCTCCCGTTAAGCGGGCTGTAATAGTTTACGGCAAGATGAGGAGCATTCCTGCAAAAAAGGTCATTGCCTTTTTCATAGGCTTCAATGAAATGATCCAAGGAAAACTTGAGCTTTGCTTCCGGATCGCTTTCCTTGAGGAATTTCATCCAGTCCACGGCTATTTCCGTGAATTTCCTGACCTCATTTTGGCCGTTAACGACCAGCCATTTTACTCCCTGGCTGTTGCCGCCGGTAGGAGAATATTTTAGCGCTCCGAAGGCGGCATCAAGGTCTTGTCTCGGGACGGCAGCGTCCTTGAAATCCCGAATAGAGCGCCTGTATCTCAGAAAGGCTTCAAGCTGCTCAGGAGCGAGGCTTTCAGTTTTAGGTCTTTCATTGGTTTTATCCGCGGGGCGGAATTGAAGGACTAAAGCGCGTTCCGGGCAGACAGCCTCACAGTGACCACATCTTATGCAAAAAGGCCTGCGCGTTTCAGGTATTTCGGGGAACCCCCCTGAGCCCGCCGTCATAACGTCTGCCGGACAGTCTTTTACGCACAGTCCGCATTTGTTACATTTAGAGTTATCAAGCGCTATTTTGCTCATTTTGCACCTCGTTTGATTGTAGGTTATGCAGGGGTCTTTGTCAAGGAAAGCGGCCTGCAATGGTATTGAAAAGATATGAATTCTCTGGTAAAATCAACGCCCATGCTGTTGACCCCGTAATTATAATTCAATTCAGGGAGCTTTGCGATGAAGATTGTTGTGCTTGACGGTTTTGCCTTAAATCCCGGGGATCTTTCCTGGGAAGGTCTGGAAATGCTCGGAGAGCTGTCGGTGTACGACAGAACTCCTGCTGCGTTTGTCGCGGAAAGATGCAAGGACGCCGAGGTTGTGCTCAGCAACAAAACGGTTATGGGTGACAAGGATTTTGCCCAGCTGCCTTCCCTCCGGTTAATAAGCCTGCTTGCCACCGGTTATAATGTGATAGACACTATAGCTGCGAAAAAAAGGGAAATCATGGTTTCCAATATACCTGCTTACGGAACTAGTTCTGTTTCACAGATGGCTTTTGCGCATATTCTAGAGTTTTGTCAGCATGTCCAGCACCACAGTGATGAGACCAAGAAAGGGCGCTGGGCCCAAACCGTTGATTGGTGTTTTTGGGATTTTCCTCTCTTTGAACTCGCGGGCAAGACTATGGGTGTAATAGGTTTCGGGCGCATAGGGCAGACAACCGGAGATATAGCCCAGGCTTTCGGGATGAAACTTATTGCCCACGATGTCTACAGGTCAGACCAGTCGCGTAGAAAAGATTTCCGTTGGGCGGATACCGCGGAGCAGGTTCTTATCGAGTCGGATTTTGTCAGCCTGCATTGCAACCTTACCGGCGATAATGTCAAAATGATAAATTACGAGACGCTCAAGAAAATGAAGCGCACGGCTTTTCTCGTGAATACGTCGCGCGGTCCGCTGGTGGATGAGGCCGGGCTTGCCAGGGCGTTAAACGAAGGTTTAATCGCAGGAGCCGGTCTTGATGTCCTTGAGCAGGAGCCGCCGAGGAAAGACGACCCTATCTACAGAGCGAAGAATATATTTATAACTCCGCACATCTCCTGGGCAACCAAAGAGGCGCGAGCGCGTCTGATGGCTCTGGCCGTAGAGAACGTGAAAGCATATAAGGCTGGGAAGCCTATAAATATAGTAAACAAGTAAAAAATTACGTTCATAACGTTTAAAGGTTTTTAACGTTCTTAACGTAAACCGGTGTAAAAATATCTGTTCCAAAGAAGCTTTTGCCTTGTGGTCTCGAGGCTTACCTCAATATCATGCCAACCCGGGTTAACAGTCTTTGCTTTAATGCTGTAATACAGCAAAAATATAACCCACAAATGTCAATATTAACAAAACTGTAGACCTAAAACTCCTGATATTACATAATAATAGCAAAAATATCTTGACACAAACGGAAAACAGGGGTAGAATTCGGCTGGAGGGTATAAAAATGGCCAGAAAAATCAGTGAATTGTACGGGGAGTTGACCTTCAGCCGCAAGGTTATGAAGGAAAAACTCAGCAAAGAGGTGTATGCCAAGCTCGTCGAAACCATAGACGAAGGCTCTCCTCTGGATCACGACATTGCGGCGGATGTTGCTCATGCCATGAAGGAATGGGCGATAGAAAACGGCGCGACGCATTTCACGCATTGGTTTCAGCCGCAAAGAGGCGGCACGGCAGAAAAGCATGATGCTTTCATAACCTATGGAGAGAACGGAGAGATCGTTGAGAGATTATCCGCTTCTCAATTAATACAGTCTGAACCGGACGCGTCTTCTTTCCCTTCCGGCGGCATAAGATCCACTTTTGAAGCCAGGGGCTACACGGCCTGGGACCCGACCTCACCCGCGTTCCTGCTTGAATCAGAGGACTCCAAAACGCTGGTAATCCCGTCGGTCTTCCTGTCGTGGACAGGCGCGGTGCTTGATCTTAAGACCCCGCTGCTCCGCTCTCAGAGGGCGCTAAACGAGATAGCAATAAAGCTTCAGCGGCTGCTCGGCAACCGCATGGCAAAGAGGATCAAGATCAATGTCGGGCCGGAACAGGAATATTTTCTCTTCAACAAGGAGCTCTTTGAGAAGAGGCCGGACCTGGTGATTACCGGCAGGACGCTCTTCGGAGCCGCGCCGGCAAAAGGCCAGCAGATGGAAGACCATTATTTCGGCTCCATAAAGGACAAAGTACTGAACTTCATGGAAGATTTTGACATGGAGCTTTTCAGGAGAGGGATACCCAGCAAGACCAGGCATAACGAGGTCGCCCCGAACCAGTTTGAAGTCGCTCCCATATATAGCGAGTCAAACCTGGGCATAGACAACAACCTTAAGCTCATGGACATCATGAAGAAAGTCGCTGAAAAGCACGGCATGATCGCGTGCGTCCACGAAAAGCCGCTTTCCGGCGTAAACGGTTCCGGCAAGCACTTGAACTGGTCCATTGGCGACGATACCGGCACGAACTACCTGGAGCCGTCAAAGTCGCCGCTTAAGAACACGAGCTTCCTTCTGACGCTTGGAGCTATCATGATCGGCGTCAACAAGTTCGGCGGGATTCTCCGCGCGGCTGTAGCCGACGCGGGCAACGACCACAGGCTGGGCGCCAACGAAGCGCCGCCGGCGATTATGTCCATTTACCTCGGCGAGTACCTAGACCAGATCTTCAATGAGATCGCGGGCATAGGCAGCAAGCCGACCGAAAAGCAGATTGCGCAGATAAACCTCGGCGTCCAGAACCTGCCGAATGTCGCGAAAGACTATTCCGACAGGAACAGGACTTCGCCGATAGCTTTTACCGGCAACAAGTTTGAGTTTAGGGCGGTCGGGTCTTCGCAGAACTGCTCGGAAGCGGCAACTATATTTAACATGATTACAACCTACGGCTACTCCGAGATTTATGACAGGCTCTCAAAGATGTCCGGGGACGATGTAAAGGCTAACGCGCTTGTCCTGCTCAAGGATATAGTAAAGGAGACCAAGAGGGTCAGGTACGAAGGGAACGGCTATTCTGAAGAGTGGCATAAGGAAGCGGAGAAGAGGGGCTTGCCAAACACCAAGACAACCCCGGAAGCGCTCGCGCAGTTCCATGCCAAGGATGTGAAGGAGCTCTTTATAAAGTTCAAGATTCTTTCCGAGCACGAGCTTGACGCCAAGATAGAAGTAAAGCTTGAAACCTATGTGAAGATCAAGGACATAGAGTTTAAGACCGCCATTAATATGGCCAAAACGCTTGTAATGCCGGCAGTCGCTGAGCATATAAAAAATATAGCGAAAGCCGCAGTTGCATCCGCCGAGGCAGGCGTAAAATCAAAGGCGCTCATAAACGAGCTGAAAACCGTCGAAGAGGTATATTCCCAGATCAGCGGGAATGTTTCAAAGTTTGACGCGCTCCAGGCCAAGATAGGAAATATTTCCGACCTGCACAAGAAGGCAAACGCCTGCGCAGTAGAGGGGGCGAAAGGTCTGCTTGAGCTTCGCGCGGCTGTAGATACGGCGGAAACTCTGGTCGAAGATTCTCTTTGGCCAATGCCGAAGTACCAGGATTTGCTGCTTAAACTATAGAGTACCAGGGCCTTCGAGCCGCGAAATAAGACTTTACGAAGAGGGCCCGCGAAAGCGGGCTCTCTTTTCATTTCTGCTTTCACAGATGTTCTTGTGCTATAATTAGTACCGGAAAAAATATCTGGCCTAAGGGAAGGAAAATGACCAAAACGGCATGCCTGTCAGTGATCCTCTCGCTTATGTTCCTTCAGCACTCCTTTGCTCTTGCTCCCGGGCAAAACCGTGAAGAGTTCGCCGGCGAAGACCGCGAGGAAGAGGCCTTTAAAGAGGAAGCAAAATGGCATTTTTCCTCGGCGCAGGACCAGCTAAAGGGCAAGGACGTTTCTGAGAACGACCGGAAAGAAGCGGTCCGGATACTTAACGAAGTTGTCGATTGTTATGATGCGGATTTCCTGGAAGCTTACAGCCTGCTTGTCAAGCTTTACGGCGAGCTGGGGGATGAAAAAAACAAGTCCGCGGTTGAGGAAAGGTACCGCTCCCGGGAGAAATATTTAAAGGGTATCAGTTCGGAGGAAAATAAAGAGGTTTATTCCAAAGATCCCGGGCTGGATACGGCGCTCAGGCTGCTTGGATCAGAGAACCCGGAAGAGAGTTCTCGCGCAAGAATAGAAATTTTGGAGAGGCTGAAAAAAAGCGATCTCACGCCGGAGCTGTCATCCGCTCTTTTAAGCGTCAATACGCGCAGGGCAAGGCGCGCGGCTGACCTTCTGGGAGAAGCAAAGTCGGCTAAGGCTGTTCCCGCGCTCGGCTCGCTGCTTTTGTCTTCGTCGCCGTCCCTGAAAATCAGAGCCCTGCTTGCGCTTTCAAAAATAGGGGACGACGCGGCAATCCCTTATTTTATCAAAGCTTTTTCCGATGATTATTACAGCCACTATGACGCGAAGTTTACCGTGAGAGAAAACGCTTCGGAAGCGCTTTATTCCGTTTTCAAAGGGAAGGCGCTCCCTTTACTGCATGAAGCTTTGAAGGACGAAAGGTTAAGATGGTATGCCCTTGAGACGCTTAACAGATATCCGCCGGACGGCGCTGCTATCGAAGCGCTTAATACAGCCTTAAGCGACCAAGATGAAAAAGTCGTTCTCGCCGCGTTGAAGGGTATCGGTAAATTGGAAAACTACAGGCAATTCCTGCCTAAACTTATCAGTCTTGCTTCCTCGGGAACCCACGGAGCGCGGGTTTTGGCGATAAAGGCAGCGGGGCGGCGCAAGGAATTCCTGGAAACCGACGTGAGGGCATTGTCAGACAAAGACAAATATGTTGTAAGAGAGGCTGTAAGAGCCCTGGCCTCTTTCAAGCTTGACGAGGTAAAGGACGCGTTGCTTGGTCTGGCGGATGATGAGAAAGCGGATGTCGCGGCAAGGTGGCATGCAATCAGGGCGCTTGGCGAGAATTACAGGCAAAACAGCGCGTTTGATCTGGAAAAACTGCTGGATAATGATAACTTCTGGGTCAGGTCGGCAGCTGCTTCGGCTTTGGGAGTTGATGTTTCTGAGAAAAAAGAATCAGGTAAACCCGCCGTATCGAAGAGCGAGGCCGGTCTTGACCTTCTTGCGCTGAAACTTATGCGGGATTCCGGAAAGATTTACGAGGAGAACAGGCAGGCAGCCCTAAGAAAAACTGCCGAATTCCTTTTCGCGGCGCAGGAAACTGACGGCCATATCAATAGCAAATACTTTCCGCTTGGCGCGACCCAGCTGGCGGTAATTTGTCTGGCTTCACGCGGTTATAATGAGAGCGACGGAAGATTTAAGAAAGCGGTGGAGTATGTCCTGGCGCACAGGAACAAGGACGGGTCCTATTTTTCCGAGTGCGAGTCAGAACAGGGGAAAATATCGTACCTGACGGCTTACGGCATCAGGGCGCTGGCCTCAACAAGAAATGATAGTTATTCCAAAAGCATCAGGGAGTCGCTGGCTTTCTTAGGTTCAATACAGGAAGATACCGGCGGGTTTGGCTACTTCAAAGGAAGCAGGGACGACTTGAGCGCCACGGAAACGGTGATTTCAGGGCTTTCCGCCGGCTACAATTTTCTCGGCAAAAGAAAGACTGATGAGCTCTGGATGAAGGCTTCGGTATATATAAAAGACGAGCAGAATAAAGACGGCGGCTTCGGCTATATGAGCGACGACGAGATTGACAGAAGTTCCTACGGAAGCATGACCGCGGCGGGACTTACCTGCCTAATGCTTCTGAATAAAGACAAATCCTCGGTAGAAGTAAAGGGCGCGCTGAACTGGCTCGGAAAGAATTACACTCTTGCGGAAAACCCGAAAGCCCCGTCCGACAAGCATTATCCGTTTTACCTGAAAAGCCTTTCAGAAGGATTGCATTTGACCGGCATTAGCAGTATAAAAGATGAGAAAGGGTTTGAACACCTCTGGTTTGAAGAGCTTGCGGAAAAACTCATTAAAACCCAGCGCGCTGACGGCGCTTGGACCGAAAAGTGGTACGAGCCGGTGCTGGCTGCCGAATTTTATATGCTTATTCTGCAATCAGAAGAGTTGAAGGAATCCGGGCTTGGTTTAAATTAGTAAGGCCGCTCGCGGCGGCGAAATATTCTTCCCGCAGAGGATGGTTATATGGCCAAAGAAACTGAAAAGAAACCCGATGAAAGAAAAGAGGACGATCTTGCGGCCGTTGAAGAGCTCCGTGAGAGTAACAAAAAAATAAGGAGCGAAATAGCAAAGGTAATAGTCGGCCAGACTGAAGTGATAGACGAGCTGCTCATCAGTATCTTTGCGAAAGGCCACTGTCTGCTTGAGGGCGTGCCGGGGCTCGCAAAAACGCTGCTCATCAGCACTCTCTCCCAGGCGCTTTCCCTGCAGTTTAAGCGCATTCAGTTTACCCCTGATCTTATGCCTTCGGATATTACAGGCACTGAGGTTATACAGGAAAACAAGGTTTCTAAGGACAGAGAGTTTAAGTTCCTTCCCGGCCCGCTCTTCGCCAACATAATCCTTGCCGACGAGATTAACCGGGCCCCGCCGAAAACCCAGGCGGCCCTGCTTGAAGCCATGCAGGAACATAAGGTTACCGCGGGAGGCAGGACCTATACTCTGGAAGAGCCGTTCTTTGTGCTGGCGACCCAGAACCCGGTTGAACAGGAAGGAACTTACCCATTGCCTGAGGCCCAGCTGGACAGGTTTATGTTCAAGACCTATGTGGATTATCCAAAAGAAGACGAAGAGCTTAAGATAATGCGCACGACCACATCCGGAATAAAACCGGAATTTGACAGGGTGCTGGACGGCAAGAAGATCATTAAACTTCAGGATATTGTCAGGAAAGTCCCTATCGCGGATCATGTGCTTAAATACGCCTACAATATCACAAAAAACACCAGGCCCGGTTCTCCGGATGTCCCGGACTTCATAAAGGAATATGTGGCCTGGGGCGCAGGCCCGAGGGCTTCGCAGTATCTGGTGCTGGGTGGCAAAGCGAGAGCTATTCTTAACGGCCAGTACTATGTTTCATGCGATGATATTGAAGCGGTGGCGCGCCCGGTGCTCAGGCACCGTATCGTGGTTAATTTTACCGCCGAGGCTGAAGGGATAAACACCGACGAAATAGTAGCCCGAATATTGAAGACCGTGTCTAAAACTTCAAAGTAGAAGACTCCGAACGAAATAAAGGCCGGGAAAATGGCTGAGACATTTAAAAAGTATCTTGATCCCAAAACGCTTAGCAGGGTCTCCGCGCTGGAACTTAAAGCCCGGCAGGTAGTTGAAGGCATTGTTACCGGCCTGCATAAAAGCCCGTATCACGGGATAAGCGTGGAATTTGCCGAGCACCGGGAGTATGTTCCCGGCGATGAGATTAAGCACATTGACTGGCGCGTTTACGGGAGGTCCGACAGGTTCTTCGTGAAGCAGTACGAAGCGGAGACAAACCTTCGGGCCTATATTATCCTGGATACAAGCGAGTCAATGCTTTACGGTTCAAAGGGATCCACAAAGCTTGAATACGCTTCCTTCCTCGCTTCAGCGCTTGCTTTTCTGCTTTTGCAGCAGAGGGATTCTGTTGGTTTCATAGGGTTTGACAGTAAAATAAATTCCTATATTCCGCCGCGCAACAGTCCCAGGCATTTTCGGCTGATACTTAAGGAACTCGAGCAGTCGCCTTCCGGCCCGAGAACCAATATAGAGGAAGTATTCCATGATCTTGCCGAAAGAATAAAAAAAAGAGGGCTGGTAATTGTTATCTCCGACTTCTTCTATGATGTGGAAAAAACGCTGCTGAGCCTCCAGCATTTCAGGCACAAGAAGCACGAAGTGGTGGTCTTTCATGTTCTCGACAGGAACGAACTCACCTTCCCTTTTGACGAGATGACCCTCTTTAAGGGTTTTGAAGGCAACGAAGAAATACTTGCCGAGTCGTGGTCCGTTCGAAAGGGCTACCTTAAGGCTATGGAAGATTTTATTAAACGGCTGAAGACCGGGTGCATGGGCAAGCGCGTGGATTATGTGCCGCTTGTGACCGATGAACCGCTTGACCTGAAGTTAAGCAAGTATCTTGCCGCAAGAACGGGTAAGCGCTGAATGTCCTCTGTATCATTTTCTAATCCTTCCCTGCTGTATTTCGCCCTGCTGGCAGCCCTGCCGGTAATAATACATCTTCTTTTCCGCAGGCGCTTCAAGGTTGTCCGCTGGGCGGCTATGGAGTTCCTTGCCGCCTCCAGGGAAAGAACGAGAAAGCTCATGAGGCTGAAACACCTCCTTCTTTTAATCCTCCGGTGCCTGATACTTGTTCTTATTGCCGTTGCCCTGAGCCAGCCTCTAATTAAAACGCCCGGGCTTTCCCTGTTTAAGGGCAGACCGTCCGTTTATGCCGTTATCATTATGGATACTTCCTACAGCATGGGTTATAAAACCTTAAACGGCACGGTATTTGACGACGCCAAGAAAAAAGCCCTGGAAGCGCTCGGCCTCCTGGGCCAGGGGGATTCTGTTTCGCTGATTACCGCCGGCTGGAAAGCAAAGGCGGTAATAAATGAACCGAGCTATCAGATTGGCACCGCAAAGAGAGAGATAGAAAGGCTTGCCGTCTCGGCTTTTGGAAACGACCTGGCGGGAGCGCTGCAGGCAGCAGCCGGCCTTCTAAAGAATTCAAAGGAGAATGTCAAAGAAGTCTACATTTATACGGACTGCCAGTCACTGGTCTTTAAGGAAAAGGAAGCCGAGATCAGGCGAAACCTGGCGGGAATTTGCGCCCTTGCAAGAGTTTATCTTGTGCAGGCCGGGTTCGGGCCGTCAACCGAGAACATCGCGGTCGAGAACCTGAAATTCTCCCGCGAAGTCATAGACACGATTCTTCCGGTTCGCATAGACTGCAAGCTGTCCAATTATGGGAATGCGGATGCAATGGATCTTGTCGCGGGGCTCTATATTGACGATAAAGCTAAGGACAGCAAGCGGTTAAGCATAAAGGCAAAAAAATCGGAGACTGTCTCTTTTTTCTTCAGGTTCAGCGACAGCGGCCCGCATCAGGGCTATGTGCAGATCTCCGATGACCCTCTGGTAGTTGATAACAGGAGGTATTTCAGCGTTAATGTCAGGGATAACATCAGGGTTCTGGTGATTGACGGAAAACCTTCAGACAAGCCTTTTGAGAACGCCAGCGATTACCTTGTCTCCGCATTTTCCCCGTTTGACAGCGCCGACGGCCCGGCCAAACAGGCAATTATTCCTGAGACGGAAAACCTCTACAGCTTTTCCACGCAAGGTCTCGGAAAATACGACGTGCTGATCCTCTCAAATGTCGCGTCAATGAACGGAAAGAGCCTTGAGCAGATAGAAAATTTCGTCAGAAAGGGGAAAGGACTGATAGTTTTCGCCGGGGATCTTGCTGAAACCCGCTTCTACAATGAGAAGCTTTTCAAGGAGAAGAGCGGGCTGCTCCCCGCGGTGCTTAACCGCATCGAATCCGTAAAAACCCCGGGAGACAGGTTTTTCCTGGACGGTATTTCGAAAGATCACCCGATAATGGCCGGATTTAACGAGGCGCAGATAAAAGAACTGAAAAAAATTACCTTTACCAGTCATTGGGGGTTTGCGGCCGACCCGGCCGATCCGTCGGTCAGCATTCCCGCGTATTTTAACGACGGGAAACCCGCGATAGCCGGAAAGAGGTACGGCAGGGGGGAAGTCCTGCTCTTTCCGTGCGGAGCCGACAGGCTCTGGTCAGACCTCCCGGTCAGGAACATGTTCCTTCCCCTGCTTTATGAATGCGTCTATTATCTCTGCGAAGGAAGCGAAACAAAAAGGAATTTGAGGGCCGGTGATTCTCTCACCAGGCTTCTTTCGTTCAGTGAATTTTCGGAATCCCCGAGGCTTGTCACTCCGGATAAAAAGATGGTGGCGCCAAGAATTGGAGCCAGTCCGGAAGGGAAGGAGCTGAGTTTTGATAACACAAGTGTCCCCGGGATCTATAAGCTGGTCTTTGGCGGCTCGGATACCGTCTCTGATTTTTTTGCGGTAAATCCTGAGACAGTCGAATCCAATACCGAGAAAGCCGGAAAAGACTATCTTGCCGGGCTCGCGCCGGGAGAAAGGCTGACGATTGTCGAAGAGGGTTCGGATATAAGGCAGATTGTCGCAAAGTTCAGAAAGGGAATCGGTATCTGGCGGGATGTGCTGATTCTGCTGCTCTGCCTTATGGCCGCGGAATCAATACTTGCGCTTTTTTATGGGAAGAGGGAAACATAATGCTTAGCGGAATCTTCATGAAAATATTCGGCGGAAGCGCCGGAAGCAACATTGATAAAATAAGTGTTTTCTTCGCAGGGAAAACGCCTGTCTGGCTTCTCTGTATTGCGGGAACCGCGCTGATTTCTCTTGTTGTTTATGTGTATAGAAAGGAAATAAAGTCGGCGCCGGCCGGGCTGAAAACCCTGCTTGCTTCGCTTAGAATACTTGCGGTGTTGCTTCTGCTAATGATGTTCCTGGAACCGGTACTGGTTATTGACAGGGTAAGTTTCCTGAAACCTTACGCAGTAGTCCTTACGGACGATTCCCTGAGCATGGGAATAAGCGATTACGGGAGGCCGCGCATTGAGGCAGCGAACGGCGTGCTTGAAAATGACGCTTCAGGCATACTGAAAAGACTGGAGCAGAAGTGCCGCCTGAAACTTTACAGGTTTTCCCGCGAAGCCTCGCTGATAGAGCGGGAGGAAAAGAAGAAAACAGTAATTGAAGCGGACAAAAACGGGTATACAACCTCGCTGGGCACGGCGGTGCGAAAAGCCCTTGAAGACCTGAACGGACAGCCGGTCGCAGGCATCGTTCTCATTACCGACGGAGGCAACAACAGCGGAGAGGACCCTCTTGACGCGGCTGACGCGGCCGCCGGGCAGAACATCCCTGTCTACTGCGTCGGCACGGGAGATCCGAAAGAAAAGAAGGACCTGATTATTTCAAATGTCTTTGCCGATGAAGCCGCCGGCAAAGATGATATTGTCAATCTCAGTGTTACGGTTGAAGCCAGGGGGTTCAAGGGAGCGCGGATACCGGTAAGACTCATGAAAAAGGGCAGGCTGATAAAAGAAGAAGAGGTTTATCTTGAAGACGGAAATTTCAAGAAAGAAATAAATATGAATTTTACGGCTGACGAGGCCGGGGAATTTGACTACACGGTTCTGACCCAGCCGCTTCCCGGAGAAATCTCCGAACTCAACAACAAGAAGACGGTAAGAATAAAAATAACTAACGACAAGATAAAAGTTCTCTATCTCGAGAGATTCCCTCGCTGGGAATACCGCTACCTGGTGAGATCGCTGAAAAGAGACAAGAATGTTATCCTGAGCGGCCTGCTTGAAAACGCGGATGCCGGCTTTTCCGAGGGGTCAAGGCCGTTGGCTTCTTTTCCTGACAGCCGGGAGCAGTTGTATGACTTCGATGTTGTTATTCTGGGGGATATCAGCAAGAACTATCTGAATAAATCCGCTCTTGCCATGATTAGGGATTTTGTGCAAGAAAGAGGAGGAAGCCTGCTTTTCATGCCGGGAACGGCCTGGTCCGGCTATTCTGAAAGAGTCCAGGAGATTGAGAACATGCTTCCGGTCGAACTTGGAAGCGGCTCGTCTCCTTCCGGCAAAGTGCAGCTAAAACCGGAGCTTACCAGGGAAGGGTTGCAGTGCCCTTTCCTGCAGCTTGAAGACAATTCAAAGGCTAATCTTGAGGCCTGGAAAAGCCTTCAGGGGTTTTACTGGACCATAAAAACAGCCAAGCAAAAACCGGGCGCAACGGCCTATGCGGGTTTCCCGGGTTCCAGATCTCCCGGCACCAATGTTTTTCTGGCGGGCCAAAAACTCGGGAGCGGCAAAGTGTTTTTCATATCTTCCGATGAGCTTTGGAGGTGGAGATACCGCAAGGAAAATGACTATTTTTACAGGTTTTTCGGACAGCTGATCAGGTGGCTGGGCCCGGATCGCGCATCCGCGGAAAGCAAATATGTTAAACTGACAACAGACAAGAAGAAATACATGGCCGGCGAACGTGTTCTGGTCAACGCAAAGATAGTGGATAAAGACTATAATATGATAAAGGAAGAATCGGTCAACATTAACTATGAAAGCGAGGGCGGCGCCAAAGAGAGGCTCAAGCTTACCAGAATCTCCCCGGATGCAAGCGTATATACCGGCGAGTTTATAGCCACAAAGAGCGGGGATAACGAGATTACGATAGATTATCCGCCTCTCTCGGCGGAACTGAAGAACTTGAAGGCCGGATTCACCGTGGAAATCCCGAACCTTGAATTTGAAGCTCCTGAGCTTAACGAAACGCTGCTGAAAAAGATGTCCGTGATAACCGGCGGCAGGTATTTTACGCCTGAGACCGCCGGGCAGATTCCTGAAGCGCTTGTTGCCGCAAAGCCTAAAGTTACGGTGCGGACCGAAAAGGATTTAAAGGATTCTCCGCTGGTCATTCTGGTATTTGCGGCGCTGTTGGGGCTTGAGTGGTTTCTCAGGAAACAAAAGAATATGATGTAACCCGCAAAAGCGCAGCGAAAGCGTTTTTCCCGGAGAGGAAAAATACATATGAGGAAAATTCTTAAGAAACAGGCAGAGCCCAAAGACGGAATAAAATCGGGCATTGGCAGGGTCAAAAGATATCTTAAGCGACTGATATTCCTGGAAGGCCTGGAAGTGGTTCTGTTGTCCTTTGCGTTCTCAGCAGTTGCGGGGTTTCTGCTGGATATGATCTTTAAGCTGTCCTACGCGGGGCGCTACGCCGTTCTTTGTTCGGGGCTTTTTATTATCGGGTTCTCCGGGCTTGTCGCCCTCATTATTCCGCTTTTCAAAAAGATGGACGACGAAGAACTTGCCTTAAAACTTGAGGAGGCGAATCCCGGTTTAAAAAGCAGCCTAATCTCCTCGGTCCAGCTAAAGCGGGCTCGTTTTTCCGAAGAGCTCGCAGTGTCTTCGCAGATGATAGAGGCTCTTCGCGCGGAAACTTTTTCACATCTGAAATCGGTAAAATACAAGAAGATTTACGGGAAGATAAGGCTTGCCGTCCTTGCTTTCTTTATAGCCGGCGCCTCAGTGGGAATGATTAAATACGCCTCATCCTATCCTGCCGCCGTGAAAACTTTCCTCGACAGGGTGTTAAAACCCGGAGCCGATATCGCGCCGTTCTCTTTTACGAAAGTGGAGCTTTCGCCTAAAGATTGTTTCATCCTGAAGGGAGGTAAAGTTGATATCAGGGTAACCCTGAGCGGGGTCATTAAAGAAAAAGCCTTCCTGCATTACAGGCCAAGGTCCTCTCCGGAATGGCAGGCTGTTGCGCTGGACCGGCAGAAACCCGGCGAGTTCATTTTTACTTTTAACGGGATAACCGATTCGGTGGAGTATTACGCAACCGGCGGCGACGGAACGTCAAACATTTACGGGATACTCGTCAGAGAAAGGCCTGTCCTGATAAGGACGGCGTTTACATATGTCTATCCGGAATATACGGGGCTTCCTTCAAAGACTGATGATGTCAGCAGCGGGGGGCTGGCAGCCGTTTACGGGACAAAGATCCGGGCTGAATTTACCGCTAATACCGGCATAAAAAAGGCGGAGCTTGTTTTCAAGAATGGAAGCATAAAAACGCTTGATATAAAGGGCGGCACTAACATGGCCGCCGGTCTGGAGGTCTTTGAAGACGCTTCTTTCTCGGTCAAAATGCAAAGCCGGGAAGGGTTCAGCAACACAGAGGCTCCGGAGTTTTCCGTAAGCGTGCTGCCGGATAATCCGCCGCTCCTTTCAGTCTTGGAGCCGGAAAAGAATATTTCAGTGACAAAAATCGCGGTGCTTGGCCTTTCCGTCAAGGCGGCGGACGATTACGGAGTAAAAAAGCTGGAGTTAAGATACACGGTTGTAAAGCGCGGCAAGGAAGTTGCGGTTTCTCTCCCTGCGAAAGGCCTTGGCAATAGGCAGGTAGACGCTTTTTACAGCTGGGACCTCGGTCCTCTTAGGCTTTCTCAGGGGCAGAAAATAGAATATACCGTTCTGGCGTATGACAACAATCCCTACAAACAGGCTGTGACCCAATCCGACATTTACACGGTCAATATCATCGGGAAGACGGAAATGCTGGCAAACATCAGGGAAAAGGAGAAGAAGAGCAGCGAGGAAATAGGCAAACTAATAGCCAGGGAGAACGAAGAAAAGAGCAAGGCCGACAAACTTAAGGATAAGCGGGCTTTTAACGATGACGAGAAGAACGAGATGACGAAAAGCGCGCAGGCCCAGGATGCCATTTCGGAGCAGGCTTTGAAAATATCAGCTGACCTGAAAGAACTGACTGAAGAAAGGAAGAGCAATCAGGTGGCAAGCCTCTCCGAGCTAAAGTCGCGCGAGGCGCTTCAGTCCTCGCTTGAAGAACTGGCAAAGAGCGAAATGCCGGATGCCGCGAATCTGACGAGGGCAGGCGCTCTTTCGGAGGACGCCGGAAAAGCCGCAAAAAGTATGGCCTCTGCCTCCCAAAAACAGCAGGATATACTGCAGAAACTCGGTCAGCTGCAGAATTCACTCGGATTGTTTGATTCCCTGGAACAGCTTATTGCCGAGGCGCAGAGGCTTCTGGGAGAGCAGACAAGGGTGAACGGGACAATGAAGAAGGTAAAAACCCCGGCGGACGCGGATTTCGGCCAGCTTGCCGGCGCGGAAACGGTAATAGCAGAGGGCGTAAAAAACCTGAGAGCCCAGACAGAAAGCGTGAACGGACTTCTGAAAGGAACAAGCCCGGAAATATCCGCGTCGCTTGAGCAGATAACCGCGGAGTACACTCCGATACAGGATTCTTTGCGGAGTATTCAGTCCAACATTAAAGCCGCCAACACGGTTTACCTCATATTAAACGACCAGGGAATCCTTATCGGGCAAATGAGAAAACTCGCTGCCGATCTTGAATCTTTAAGGAAACAGAAAGGCGGGCTTGCCGCAAAAGACGCGCAGGCTGACCCCGAAGATAAGAAACTGGAAGAGCTCACGAACGCGCTGGATACCGCAAAACAGATGGCGGAACAGCAAAACGAGCTTAACAATCAGACCCGGCAACTCGACAGGAATCAGGGAAAAACTCAGCTGGAAACAAGAGACCTTGCCCGGCAGCAGGCCCAGCTCAAGAGCGAAGCCGCGGATCTCGGAGCGGAGCTTGGAAAAGACCCGGGAACGGAGAAACTTGGTTCGGAAATGAAGGACATTGCCGGCAAGATGGACCAGGCAAGCGCGCAGCTAAATTCAAAAGACACGGGAAAGGGAGTTCAGAAAATGCAGCAGGACATTTCCGGAAAGCTTAGCAAGCTCCAGTCTAACCTTCAGAGCGAGCTTGGAAAGGAGCAGGGCAAGTCCGGCATGGCCGGCGGCGGCCAGGGGCACGAAGCGGAGGCTGTTTCCTTCGGTAAGCAGCAGAAGGTGAATAAGTTATCCGCGAGTTGGGGGGATCTGCCTCCGGAAGTTCAGAAGGAGATGCTCGGTTCGGCGGGAGAAAATGTTCCTCCGGAATACGCGGAGTTTCTCAGGGCATATTACAGAAAACTGGCTGAAAAGGGGAACCGCTGAAATATACAGGGGGCAGGGAGATGTCAATAATACGAACGGCATTTTTTACCGGATTATTCATTATTGTTCTTGCGGCGGGGCCTTTCGCGGCCGAAAAAGAATACCTCGGGACGCCGGCTTCCGAAAAAGCGGCCGCCAAAGCGCTTGAGTATCTTGCGGGCCTTCAGGCCGCCGACGGAAGTTTTGGAAAAGTTCCCCTGGGAAAGAACGCGGCTATAGTCGGGTTTGCCGGCCTTGCCTTTCTGGCCGGAGGCAATACCCCGGATAAGGGAAAATACGGCGACAATATTTCAAGGATAGCCGACTACATTAAATCCTGCCAGACCGACAAGGGCGTCATTTCAGCGTCAGGCCAGGCTATGTACGAGCACGGTTTCTCCACGCTCGCGCTCTGCGAGCTTTACGGAATGACGAAGAGAGAGGACCTCAGGGACGCTATCCGTAAATCCATAGACTTAATCGTATCCTGCCAGAATGAACGCGGAGGCTGGAGATACCAGCCAAGGATTGCCGATGACGACGCCAGCGTAACTTCCTGCCAGGTTCAGGCTCTCCGGGCGGCAAGGGATGTCGGCTTTATTGTCCCGCAGGAGACTATCCAAAAAGCCCTGCAATATTTGAAATCCTGCAGCAATCCTGACGGCGGGTTTTCCTACGTTCCGCACGCTGGCGGCAGCAATACCGAGAGGACCGGAGCCTGCGTTCTCTCAATGATGGCGCTCGGCGATTACACTGCTCCGGAAGTTGACAGGGGCTGCGAGTACCTGCTGAAGACGAGGCCAAACGAGCAGTCAGCCCATTTCGTTTACGGCCTTTACTACTGCACCCAGGTAATGTTTCAGAAGGGAGGAGATTACTGGAAGAGCTGGTACCCGGAAGTAAGGGACTTGCTTGTCGCTACGCAGAGTTTTGACGGCAGTTGGTCTTCAAAGAATTACGGGACTGTGTATGCCACGGCGGTGGCGGCGCTGGTCCTGCAGCTTCCGGCGGCCTACCTGCCTCTCTTCGAGAGATGAATATTTGAAGTCGCTTTCCGGTGTGTTATAATCGGGTATGAAGACGCTTAAAAGCAGGGACTTTTTCCCGCGGGTTGATTATCCTTTTATGATAACCAGGAATAACATCGCGGAATACCCGGTACACAGGCACGAATTCTACGAGTTTTTCTATGTCGTCACAGGGAAGTGCCTGCATATCCTTGAAGGAAAGGAAGAAGTTGTTGCCTCCGGGGATATCATTTTGCTTGAGCCCGGAAGGTCGCACGGATTGATCAAGGCCCTCACCGGACAATTTGAAGTCTTTAACTGCATCTTTCTTCCTGAACTGCTTGATTCTCACGCTGCTTTGCTTAAGAATGTCACGGGATTCCTTGAGTTTATGTATCTTGAGCCGTTCAAAAAGGGGTTCAACAGGCTCCACCTCACTGGCCCGGTAAATCTGAAGACCCTGATAATCCTTGAAGAACTCTTTTTGGAATACGGAAAGAAACCGAGAGGCTTTGAAACTGCCATCAAGATACTGCTGGCGGATCTTCTTATAACCCTGGTGCGTTTCAACGAGCGGCAGAAAGCGGAGTTGCCCGGGAAGAGCGGCGGTTTAAACCGGCAGGCAAGCGCCATAATGAAGAGCTTAGAATACATTGAGGCAAACTTCAGGAAGGATATCTCCCTTGAGGATATTTCCCTGAACAAGGCGGGCATCACCAAGGAATACTATTGCAATATCTTTAAAAAGGTGACGGGCAAGACTTTTACAGAATACATTAATGCTCTCAGAATAGAATACGCGGCAAGACTGTTGTCCGGTTCAGGGAAGCCTGTCACCGAAATAGCCTATGATTCGGGTTTCAATGACCTCTCATATTTCAACAGGGTCTTTAAGGCGGCGAAAGGAATCAGTCCTTCAAAGTACAGAGAAAAGCAGAACGAACAGCCTGCGGGAAAATAATCCAGTCCAAGTAAAATCTTAACCCAGTCCAAGCAGCCTTCCTGTAATGTTGTATCATTAAGTAGTTGCGCCTGAATGACCAGGAGGATTGCTATGACCGGAAGGGAACGCCTGCTAAAAGTTTTAAAGGGTGAGATACCTGATTGCGTGCCGTGCGCGCCGGATTTTTCAAATATGATTCCGGCAAAACTTACAGGGAAGCCTTTTTGGGACCTCTACCTCTATAACGATCCCCCAATCTGGGACGCCTATGTTGACTGCGCCAAATTCTTTGATATTGACTCGCTTATGGACGGGTATTTCCCTCTAAGGTTTCCGGATGAAATTGATCAAAGGCCGTGGAAAAAGTATTTTGTTCATAAAGACGAGCGGAAGCTCATCACCCAGAGGGCATATAAGGATAACGGGAAGCTCGTGTGGGACCCGTTCGTGGAAGTTTTTCATATAGACAATCCGGCGACGGGAATGCTCGCAGGGAAACTCGGCCTGCCCGCGGTGCCTGAAAAATATGAGCTTGTTGAAGGGATAAAGGATGTTGATACCGGTTACGAGGGTTTTAAGAAGCTAAAAGCAAAGCTCGGAGACCAGGGTTTAATCGGCATCGGGGGAGGCGCAGGAACTTCCGCGCTCTGGGACGAAGAAATGGTAATGTGGTATTTTGATCATCCGGAAGAACACAAGAAAGTTATGGACGAAAGAATGGAAGCGGTTGAACGCAGGTTTGCCAACATTGCGAAGATGGAAATAAAGCCTGATTTCATCTGTGTCGGCGGCTCGGGTACGCTTGTCTTTCAATCGCTGGACACGGTGAAAAATTTCTCCCTGCCGGCCGTAAAACGGGCGATTGAGCTCGCAACCAAGCTGGGGCTGCCGACTCATGTACATTCCTGCGGCCCTGAGAAAGAACTGGTAAAGCTTATGGTTGAGGAAACAAACCTAACGGTAATTGACCCGCTTGAAATACCGCCTATGGGAGACTGCATCCTGAAAGATCTCAAGAAACTATACGGCGACAGGATAGTTCTCAAAGGCAATCTGCATACTACCGAAGTTATGCTTCGGGGTTCGGTGGAAGATGTTATCAGGGAATCAAAAAAGTGCATTGACGACGCCGCGAAAGGAGGAAGGTTCATTCTTTCCACGGGCGATCAATGCGGCCGCGACACGCCGTTTGAAAACCTGAGGGCGATGGTGGAAACGGCAAGGACTTACGGTAAATATTGAGGACGGATGGCAGTGGGCGGAGGACTGTTGGATGATTAGAGGGTTGGAAGGTTGGATGCTCAAAGGCAAGCGATGCGGCGAAGGTCGGAGGGCAGTAGACGGAGGACAGAGGACAGAAGACAGAAGACTGAGGACGGAAACCTTAATCCTTAATTCCTGAGTATGTAATTAGTAATCCGCGGAGCGGCCGACCGATGCACAATAGATTTGACAACTTTGCTTAAGCCCATGGAGTGAATTGACAATGTCAATTCGCCAAGGTGCATCGGTACGGCTGCAGTAA
>CAIOVX010000023.1 GCA_903861835.1 Candidatus Firestoneibacteriota bacterium
CCACAACGGCATGAAATATGCGCTTCCCAGCAGGGAGATCATAGCGGACTCGATCGAATGTCAGTGCATGGGGCATCCGTTTGACGGCATAGTTTTTGTCCCAAACTGCGATAAGATAGTTCCCGGAATGCTTATGGCTTCGGCCAGGATCAATATTCCTTCGATCTTTGTCAGTGGAGGTCCGATGCTTGCCGGGCAAGAGTGCGGTAACAAGACGGACCTTATCAAGGGAATGTTCGAGGGTGTGGGTAAGGTCAAAACCGGCAAGATGACCATAGCAGAGCTGGATCATATGGAAGATTACGCCTGTCCGACTGCGGGCTGCTGCGCCGGGATGTTCACGGCGAACTCAATGAACTGTATCACGGAGGCGATCGGCATGGGGCTTCCCGGGAACGGCACTATTCCGGCCGTTTACGGCGAGAGGACCAGGCTGGCAAAGCAAGCCGGCATGCAGATTCTCGAGCTCGTAAGAAAAAATATCAGACCGAGGGATATCATGAACAAAAGGTCGTTCCTCAACGCCATCACCATTGATATGGCGTTCGGTGGTTCCACGAACACTGTACTGCACCTTCCTGCCATAGCATACGAAGCCGGTGTTAAGATCGATTTAAAGCTCTTTGACGATATCAGCAAAAAGACGAGATACATCTGCTCCTTGTCGCCGGGCGGGAAATATTTTATGGAGGATCTTTATTCCGCAGGAGGCATCTCCGCGCTCCTAAAAGTGCTCGCCGAGAACAACCGTATCGATCAAAGTTGCCTTACGGTTACTGGAATGAGACTCGGTGAGAACATTAAGAACGCGCGCGTGAAGGATCCAGAAGTTATAAGGAATTGGGATAATGCATACAGTAACGAAGGCGGTATGGCGGTACTTTACGGGAATCTTGCGACAGGAGGTTCTGTGGTGAAGCAATCCGCCGTTTCACCGGAAATGATGAAGCACACGGGGCCTGCGAAAGTTTTTAACTCCGAAGGGGAGGCTATAAAGGCTATCCTCGGTGGAAAGATAAAGAAAGGTGATATTGTTGTTGTGCGTTATGAGGGTCCTAAGGGCGGCCCGGGAATGCAGGAAATGCTCTCACTTACCGCTGCCATTTCCGGTATGGCCCTAAAAGACGTTGCCCTCATCACCGACGGCAGGTTCTCAGGCGGTACGAGGGGGGCTTCAATAGGTCACATCTGCCCTGAAGCGGCAGACGGAGGAGTTATCGCACTTGTAAAGAACGGTGATATCATAGAGATAGATATTAAAAGAAGAAAACTGGATGTTAAAATTACGACAAAAGAAATAGCAAACAGAAAGAAGTCATGGAAGAAACCCGCTCCGAAGGTCACGAGCGGGTATCTTTCCCGGTACGCGAAGCTGGTGTCCGCTTCTAATATGGGAGCAGTTTTTGCCTCAAAGGTTGAGTTATGAAAAGAAAGAAACAATCAGGGATAGAGCTTATATTGTTCGACCTGGGAGGTGTTCTTATAGAACATGCGGGCATGCCGGCTTTGATCCGGTGGACAAAAGGGCGGTTAAAAAAAGATGAAATCTGGCGTTACTGGCTGTTGTCGCCTGTCGTAAGAAAGTTTGAGTCCGGACAATGCACCCCCGATGAATTTGCAGATGCAATAGTGCATAGTTCAGGAGCAAACCGTACTCTAGTATAGCTTGAAAATGGTGTAAATCAACGGTATAGTTGGCCTATCAAACCCGGAGGATAGGCTATGGAAGAGATCAAGGGCAGGAAACACAAGAATGCGGAGGAAAAATATCAGATAGTTAAAGACCACCTGACAAACAGGCGGCAAATATCTGAGACCTGCGAGAAATACGGGCTACATGCGAACAACCTGTACAGATGGATTGATGAGTTCTTTGCCGGGGCGTTAGAGGGCATGAAGAACAAGAAAACCGGCAGGCAAATAGAGACCGAGAACAGGCGAGAGCAGAAGTTTGTTGAGGAAATCAAGCGCAAGGATTCAATCATAGCAGAGGTCGTTTCAGAAAATATTGCGTTAAAAAAAAGTCTTGGGGAATAGAGAAAGGTCGCCACTTAGGGGCTGAGTTTAGGAAGCAGATAGATCAGTTCATTGACATAACTAAGCAGCGCATGCGGATAAAGAGATCTGAAATTCTGAGGCTGTTAGGCATCGGGAGAACGCAGCAATTCGAGTTCAAGAGGCCAAAGAATCCGGCAAAGAAGACTTTGAGGCTGAACAGCATAACTCCTCTTGAGAAGACGGTAGCCATTAGATTCGCTGAAGAACACCGAGGGATCTGGCATGTGAAGCTTAGCTATATGATGTTGGATGCCGGCGTGGGATACATAAAACCAACGATGCTGTATATGATATTAAAGGCCAGTGGTTTCTTTAACCGAAGCATTAAGTCCACTGCCCAGAAAGAATATCTATACAAACCAGTTGGAATCCACGACATGTGGCACACCGATATAACGTACGTTAAGATATTTGGAGTGTTTTACTTTCTGATAGTTGTTCTGGACGGTTATTCGAGGTACTTGTTGCGCTGGAAGCTGTTGTATGACATGAGAGGCACTACGGTGGCTGATTTCATTCAGGGTGCACTTGATAAATACCCGGCGGCCAAGGGCAAGGTCAGGATAGTCCAGGACAACGGAAGCTGTTACGTGAGCAATGAGTACCGTAATATGCTGAGCAGGAACGGAGCAGTTGAGATTCACATAGCCCCGTACCATCCAGAGACCAACGGGAAAGCAGAGGCAATGGTCAAGATCGTTCAATATGAGGCGATAAAGCCAAATGCGCCGCAGTTGTACCCGGAGGCAGTGACCGTTATGGAAGACTTTGACAAGCACTATAACAACGAGAGGCTGCATAGCGGAATAGGCTTTATGACACCTGCCGACGTATTTTTCGGCAGGACCCAGGAGGTGCAAAGGCATAGAGAAGAACAGAAGAGGAAGTTTACCGAGGCAAGGAAGATATGGAACTTCGACCAAAATATGAGGCTTTTAAACTCGGCTAACTACACCAATTTCGCCATTGAAAATAGTCCGGTTTGAAAAAAACTAAACAATAGTCGAAGAACTAAAACTTCAGATAACGCCCGCTGAGTTCCTGTCGGAGTTTTCCGGGTGGCCAAAAGGAATATATCCAGGTGCAGATGAACTTCTCCGTTCCCTGAAGAAAGTACGGCTCGGGACCCTTTGTAATACAAATGAGATACACTGGAATAAATACAGGACCTTCGGATTGCTCGATTATTTTAAGTATCACTTCATTTCTCACCTAAATGGACTGGCTAAGCCTGATCTGATCGCTTTTCGGAACGTCGTTAGTCTGACAAATATCCCTCCTGAGCGCATTTTGTTCCTGGATGATAACCAATTAAACGTGACCGGCGCCATGGCCGCCGGTATGACTGCGTATCGTGTCAACGGCGCATCCTGTGCCCGTGCCAAGCTGGAAGAGCTTGGCGTCATAAAGAAGGCAGGTTCTTGTGATACCAGGCCTGATTGTTAATCAATTAACATTACCAACTCGACTTGGTAAGCAAAAAAGAACCGCCTCGCACCCACACTCTTAAAAGCATTATGCTTCTTGGCTTTCGCTTCGCTCAAGCAATTTGCCTTCGGCAAATTATTCCCAACCCACCCACACAACGACATGATGATTGTCTTTTAGTGGTTGGGGTTGGGAATCTGCGAAGCATAATATAAGAGTGTGGGTGATTTTGATTTTGGGGTTGGGGTAGGTAGGTTGGTAAAAAAGAAGAAAAAGAAGAAAAGAAGATGAAAAAGATGAAGATAAGGGAAGGAAAGTGAAGATGTTTTTTGGGGTTAGTTTGGTTAGATGTGTTTTATTTTGGTGAAGTAATGGGGATAAAGGATCTGTTATAAAGTGTAGGGCTGGTGAATTGTTAATCAATTAACAATTGGGTTAGGTTGCACACTATGCCATTGACAACTAAGATAAAGTGCCTTATAATCCGATAGTAACACAGCGAGGCAAGTATGAGCAACTTCAAAAAGATACTGATTATCTTATTCTCTGTTTTCTTCCTATTATCTGGAATTATTGCTTTAAACCATTTCCATTCGGAGCGCGTATTCCAAGGCAAAGATAAACATAATTGCTCTATCTGTGCTTTCTTGTCCACCATCAGTAATGCAGCTATTTCTCTTTTCGTTTTCCTTGTAATATTTGCTTCCGTATTTATCAATACTTTGAAAAATCAGTTATCTTTTGTAAAGAAATGTATCTACCTTCCGCCATCCCTGGCCCCTCCTGTCCTTGCCTGATATAAACCCAGTAGTCTGATGGTTGAGAAGCATTAAGTCTGCTCAATATTCGTTTTCAAATTGATATTTCTTTTTTGGTTATTTGAAAAATACAAGGATGGTAAAATGATTGTAAGAATTAAAGATGTTGAAATGATCTATGAAACATGGTCCGAAAAGACGAAGGTCTTGGACATTCCGAAGTTCGAGGTGGATAAAGGCGAACAAGTTGCTGTCTTTGGTCCCTCCGGCTCCGGGAAGTCCACTCTGCTTCACATAATTTCTGGCCTACTGCTGCCGACCCGCGGGAGCATTGATGTTTGCGGAGAGAGGGTCCATGAATTAGGCGAGGCTCAAAGGGACCATTTCAGATCAAGGAATATAGGGTACATTTTCCAGACCTTTAACCTGCTCCAGGGATATACTGCCCTGGAGAACGTCCTCCTTGGAATGACGTTCTCTCCAGGCAAGGCCGACAGGACGGCAGCGAAGAAACTACTTGAACAGGTGGGGCTGGGCGAGAAGATGAAACGCCGCCCATACCAGCTTTCATTCGGGGAACAGCAGAGGGTCTCCGTCGCGCGCGCTGTCGCAAATAAACCTAAACTGATCCTCGCGGACGAGCCGACTGGGTCCCTTGACCCGCACAACTCGGTAGAGATCATCAAGCTACTCAAGGAGATCTGCAAAGAGCACGAATGCTCCCTTGTGATAGTAAGCCATAACATGGATATGATCTCTTATTTTGAACGCACGGTGGATTTCAAAAAACTAAACCGGGCTCTTGATACAAAGGAGGCCGTAATATGAGCTTCTGGAGAATAATATTTAACAGTATAAGACAGCATATCGGGTCTTCGATACTTGCGGTTGTAAGTATCTGGCTTGGAGTTGCCCTGCTTATTGCCGTATTCTCTCTTCGCGAGCAGACACACAAAACCTTTACCGAGATAGGAACAGGAATAGACGCGGTCCTCGGTCCCAAGGGTTCACCGCTTCAGATAGTTTTGAACGCTGTGTATCATCTCGAAGAGATGCCAGGGAAACTCAAGTGGACGTATATGAAAGAGGTGGAGAAGAGTCCGATCGTTGTCGAGGCGATCCCGTTCTGCACCGGACATTCTTATGCCGGGTACAGGGTCAACGCCATCGACAGGCGCTTTCTGACGGATTTTGAGTATATGCCCGGACATAAATTCTCATTCGCTGAAAAAGAGGGCGGACAAGGCCGCCCTTTTAACGATGCTAAAGAAGCAGTGGCTGGCTGGGAAGTCGCAAAAAAATTGCACATTAAACTCGGACAGACATTTAATCCTGTCTGCGGTGTAAAGTCAGGCGACCCGATCCATGTGAATGATTTTATCGTTTTTGTCGGGATACTGGCCCCGACTGGAACGCCTCATGACCGCGCCATCTATTTTCCACTCAACACTTTTTACGGGCTGGAAGGCCATGGAGCGGCGACCGCGAAAATGGCCTCAGACGAAAAGTATAGGGAGATAAGCGGGGCTTATCTGAAGATCAAGCGCATCAGAGGCGGGGCGATGCATCCCGGGGTGCAGGACCTGAAGTTTGGCATAGACCAGTCAACAGAGGCGCAGCTTGTAATTCCTCGCGAGGTTCTTCCCAGGCTATTTTCCATCATCGGCTGGGTTGACTATGTGTTCATCGCTGTTTCCTTTATGGTCCTAGCGCTGGCTGGCATGTTCCTCTTCGTTGCCCTGCTATCCGCGCTCAGGCAGAGGAGAAGGGATATGGCGATAATGCGCTGCCTTGGAGCTACACGGCGGACGGTATTCGGCCTGGTGCTTTCCGAGGCCCTGATAATCTGCATCATCGGCGGTCTGCTGGGGCTTGTTTTCGGACATATTCTTGTCGGGATAGGCGCGGAGCAGATGAAGGCGGAGACCGGTATACAGTTCTCCGGGTTTTATATCTGCACCATTGATTATCTCCTGCTTCCGGCGCTCTTTGTGATAGGAATTCTGACAGGATTGATCCCTGCGATCCAGGCATACCGCATGGGGGTCTTAAGGAACTTATTACCGATTTCATGACGGAGGATAAAATGAAGAAGAATATAGCAATCGCATTACTCAGTATCGCTGTTATTGTTCTCGGTTGTCTGCTATTGATGCCCGGGAGGCAGGACAAGAAGGTTTGTGAGCCTGAAGGAAAACACAAAGCATATCACGAAGGCTCTCTTAATGCCATAACCCAGTGTGAGAACGGCCATTTTGAAGCTAAATTTGTTGACGACAAATTGGAAGGCTGGTTTGTCGGTGGAGGTCAGGATACGAACAGGTCGGTCCGGGTACCTTCGGACAAGATAGAACTTTCCATTTTTCTGCCTGACGGCACAAATAAACAGCTCACGCTCTCTGCTTCGCCGTTAAGCCTTGCCGATGAGAAAAAGGATGATTGTTCCCATTTCGAAGGAAACGCCGGCTGGTTGCGGGAGATAAAATCTTTTCAGGCTCTTGGTAAGGTCTACTTCAAGGGCAAATGGCAGCCTTTAATAATTCAGTATCCTGAAGGATATGACCGGGATTAATACGGATCTGAAAAGAAAGCAAAGAGGATGGACTATGCGAAAAACTTTAAGGATATTGGTATTTATAACTCTTGTGTTTATTCTAATTCAAACCCATGAGGCATTTTCTCAGGCCGCTGACACAGGCAATGCCGCTAAAGACAATAACTCAATAGTGAAGTCAATTAAGAACTTTTTGAGTGACCAGTCAAATGCAGTTGTCTTGCGCTTTTCCTCGCTGGGTGCCTGGAGTTATGGTGGGACTACTCCTTCAAATCCTCCTTTGCCTCTCCAGCAGATGAACGGCAAGGATGTAAAAATAACCGGGTTTATGTATCCGCTTGAGGAAGGTCAGATCATTAAAGTGTTTTGCTTGCTTCGGAGTACGCAAACCTGCTGTTATGGGCCGAAACCGCAGTTCAATCAATATGTCTTCGTAGAGATGAAAGATCCTGTAAAGCTTGAGAGAAATAAATCCGTGATCGTAACAGGTAAATTCTTCATCGACCCCAAGCCTGAAGATGGATATATCTACCGGCTTGAAGGAGCAAAGGTTGAAATAGCACCTGAACAAAAACCAGATGACAAATTATCAAATTTAGGCGCAGAGCTCCAGAATATGGTCTTTGATTTTAAGGCACTTGAGGCAATGAGCCCGACAGATGAACAGCTTGCTAAGGTTAACAGCGTGAAGGACATGCCCGATATCAAAACCTTCCCGGAGGCCCTTTCAAAAGCTGAAGGCAAGCCGGTTACAGTAGAAGGTTATATTGTGGCAAGAACTGATAATCCGCAGAAGTTCGTGGTCGGGAAGTACTGGTGGGACGGCTGCTGCCAAGGAACCCCGCCGTCATTTTTTAACGCAATAGTTGTGGTCCTGAAAAAGGGGGAGAAACTCCCGAATGAATGGCAGGAAACCAGCATTTTTACAGGGATCCTGCACACAAATAAGGACAAGAATAAATGGCCTGAGACCGGTATAATCAGCCTTGAGGACGCCATGCCCGGGGTCTCTAAAAAGTAAGAAGAATGGTGAATTGTTAATCAATTAACAATGGCCGGGACAAAGCATATACCTCAAGCAAAGTGCTACATTTTGGTACGTGAAGCATAAGCCGATAAGTATTGATACGCAAAAACCAACCCACAGCCTTAAGCCTTCAACTCGGAGCCTCCCGTTGGTCGGTTCAGTCGAACCTTCTTATTATTTTTCTGCGAAAAATAACCGGCTTATGGGTGCCCTGTTTTTTGCTTAATACTTTTACCAACCAACAGCCCCACCGGGCTGTTTCCCGCTTCGCTCGGCTTGGTAAAAGTTTTATCAATACCAATCTCTTAAGCTTCTTACTAAACAAGTACATATAGGCAGGGTAATGAAGCCAGGATCAGCTAAGCGCTGACTTGGCTTTTATGTTATGTAATTTTCCCTCGCCCCCCAACAAGTGTGTGGGGGGCGAGGGAAAAAAGCCTCTCTCAAAGTAGGTGCCGAAGGGCAAAGGAGAAGGCAAAATGAAAATAGTAATGAACTTGAAGAAAGGGTTGCCGTTGAGGGAGCAGATAACGCCAGAAGTCAAGGAGTTGATGGAATGCTACCTTTTGGAGAACTTGAAAGAAAAATATGCTTGCCGTTCTTCAAAAGAGGTTTTTGACTATCTGTATTGTTCAATGCGGGATTTGAAAAAAGAGGTATTCAAGGTTATCTTTCTGAATAGCCAGAACAGGATTGAAAGCGTTGAAGACCTTTTTGAAGGCTCACTGAATTCAAGCAGTGTATATCCGAGGGAGATAATCAAAGTAGCCCTTGCAAAGAATGCAGCAGCGATGATTTTTGCCCACAATCACCCGTCAGGCATACCCACCCCGAGCGACAGCGACAAATCAATCACTCAAAACCTTGTACACGCAGGGCAATTGATGGAAATCAGGGTACTTGACCATATCATTGTTGGCGATAATAAATATTTCAGCTTTGCCGACAGCGGATTGATTAAAGAATACGAACTCAGCGGAAAATTCGGCAAGAAGGTCTAAAAATCTAAGGGGTACGAAAGTACCCCTTTTTCAAAGGAGCCAAAAAATGAAAAATAAAAGCATGGTTTTGAAATGCCCCCACTGTAAAAATGAAATATTTTTGCAGGATTCCACAAAAAAGAACGCCTGCCCCGTTTGTGGAAAGGACATATTGACTATAAACATGAAGGCGGTAGACTTGTTAGTTGAAATATACAAGAAGAAGTAAAAAAGAGAGGCCGCTTCCGCGGCCTTGAAGCACTGCATAGTTCAGGAGCAAACCGTACTCTAGTATAGCTTGAAAATGGTGTAAATCAACGGTATAGTTGGCCTATCAAACCCGGAGGATAGGC